>JAILCW010000045.1 GCA_024690265.1 Lachnospiraceae bacterium
GGCGGCCTGCCTCCTGGCGGGGGTGCACTTACGGTGCTCTGCCAATGATTTTCTAAGTGTCCCACGCCCATACCCTTGATTTCATGTGTTCTTTACACGTTTTACAATTCTATCGGTTCTGTTTGTCCCCCGCTGACACAAGTACTTTTTGCTTTGTGCTTGGTAGGGATTTCCTGTTTTTTTGTGACTGTGGAGCGAGCGTAGAAAAATAAAAACATGCTTTGTATATTTTTCTTGGCGAGTGTAACCGGAATCAAAAAAACAGGAAATGCCTACCCAGGCACATGAAGTAGATTAAGTGTCAGCGGGGATGACAAACATGACCTTCGAATAGTAAAAGCGTATAAAGGACACATGCTTGGTATGGGCGCCACGGGACACAAGAAATAGGATTGGCTCCAGACAAGTAGTGTGCAGGGACCCGGCAGGGCGGGCAGCGCGTGGAGGAAGAGTAAACTGGGCGCCGCTCCAATAAAAAAAGACCACCCGAAAGTGGATGGTCAGGGTTTAGTCGTAGAGGGATGCGAGGTCGTCGTAGAATCGTGGATAGGAGATGGTCACACAATGTGGTACATCCAACATAACGTCGTCATCCGTTAAGAGTGAGGCAATGGTGAAGGCCATGGCAATGCGGTGGTCGGCGTGTGTTTGGATGTGGGCTCCGTGGAGTGGGGCACCGCCTTCAATAATCATGCCATCATCCGTTGGCGTAATGTTGCAACCCATGGCAGCAAGGTTATCGCAAATGGATTGGATTCGGTCGGATTCTTTAACCTTGAGCTCTGCAGCGTCACGAATGATGGTTTGACCTTCTGCAGCAGCAGCCATAACTGCAATGACCGGAATCTCATCAATGAGCGTTGGTATCAAATCGCCGCTAATCTCACAGCCATGTAAATGGGATGATACCACATGCAAGTCTGCAACAGGTTCGCCGGATTCATCATGTTGGTTTTCCAACGTAACTGAGCCACCCATGCGACGAACAACTTCGAGGATGCCTGCGCGGGTTGGATTGGTGTTAACGTGTTCAATCATAATATCCGCATCGTTAGACAATAAGCCTGCTGCAATAAAGTAGGCAGCAGAAGAGATATCACCCGGAATGAAAAGCTGTTGTCCATGAAGTTCTTGGCATGGCAGAACACTGGCGGTTCGACCAAGGGTTCGGATATCGGCACCAAAGCCTCGTAACATACGCTCCGTATGATCTCTGGATATGGATGGCTCGGTAACACTGGTTTCACTATCGGCATACAATCCGGCTAAGAGTATTGCTGATTTCACCTGGGCAGATGCTACAGGTGAATCATAATGGATACCATGAAGTGGCTTGCCAACAATACGAAGGGGGGCACAGCCGTTTTCACGAATGGAAGTAATATTGGCTCCCATTTGATTCAGCGGTTCCATAATACGCTTCATTGGTCGTGTCTGGATGGAGGCATCTCCATTTAGCTGTGAGGTGAAGTCCTGTGCAGCTAAGATACCACTGATCAAACGAGTGGTAGTACCGCTGTTTCCTACATCTAAGGTGTCTACCGGTGATCTAAGACCGTGCAATCCCATACCATGAATAACTACATGATCCTGTTCTTGGATAATATCAATGCCCATTTCCTGAAAACAACGAATGGTACTGCGACAATCTGCTCCATCTAAAAAACCGGTGAGCTCGGTGGTACCTTTGGCAATGGAACCTAGCATGATGCCACGGTGTGAGATGGATTTATCTCCCGGAACCCGAATGGTTCCTCGTAATCTTTTTTTCATAATCTTTTCCTTATTTCTTGCGATGAATATTGTAACGGTGCTGCTGCAAATAGGTGATGGCGGCTTCCATGGAATCATGGTCGTACATCTCTATATGCAAAACACCTTCTTCAAATTCTCTGTCATGTACAATGCCTATATTCTTGATGTTAAGACCGTGAGCAGCAAGAATAGTTGCTATGGTAGCAATACCGCCGGCTTCATCCATTAGGTCACAGTAGAATTCATAATTACTTGGTAAAATACCGGTGCTCTGTGTTTGCATGGAGTCACGGTAATTCTTGGCATTGGTAAAAAGGCTGTGAAGCTTGGTGGCATCGCTGTTGCGAATAGCCTCCTGAAACTCCGTAAAGCTCTCAATATACAAATCTGTAAGCTTAAGGATTTCATCTCGATTGGCCTGGCAGATATGTTGCCACATCACAGGGGAAGAGGAAGAGATACGAGTGATATCTTTAAATCCTCCGGCGGCAATGGTACGAAGAAGCTCCTTGTCCGTATCATTTGCTTTAACGAGATTCACCAGTGTTGCAGAAATAACGTGTGGCAAATGACTGATGGCTGCTGTGGCAAAGTCGTGCTCTGAAGGGGTCAATTTGATAGGAATTGCACCAAGAGAGGCAATGTAACCAGCAAACGTATCCATATCCTGTTGCAACGATTCGTCGGTGGAAGTGAGAATATAATAAGCATTCTCCAATAGTCCAGGAGCAGAATGAGAAAATCCGGTCTTCTCAGAACCTGTCATAGGGTGACCACCAATGAACTGTTTGGATAAACCCAATTCGTCAATGGCATGGTGAATATCTCCTTTGACGCTGCCAACATCTGTAATCATACAGGATGGAGAGAGTATAGGAGCTAATTGTTCAAGATAGGATACGTTGACCCCAACCGGGGAACACAGAAACAACAAATCACAAGAAGCAAATTCAGCAATGTCTAACTTAGCGGAATTCTCGATGACCCCTGCATTGCATGCTTCTTCCAAGGTAGATGAATGAGAGGCGTGTCCTATGATATGTGTAGTGGGATATTTTTGTTTGATTGCTTTTGCGATGGATCCACCAATGAGCCCGAGGCCGATGAATCCGATATGTTCAAATATCAAGAGAGTTCTCCTTTTCCTTTTCCTATCATCATCGTAACGATTTAATGTTGGAAAGTCAACGAAAATAGGGACTTTGAATGAGTATGGTTGCAAAAAATCCAATGTTTAAAATTGCTGACAATAGAAAAATATACATACAAAATAACTAATAATTTATTGTATATTTCCATAATGTTTAGTAAAATTAAAATATGATTTTAAGGTATCCAGGCGAGCGGATACACGACCAAATAATGTAAGGGGGACAATTGAATATGAAAGTTTATACCACAGACAAGATTCGTAACGTTGTTTTGCTTGGACACGGGGGTTCCGGCAAGACATCATTGGTTGAATCCATGGCTTATCTTGCAGGCATGACCAGTCGACTTGGCAAGGTTTCCGAAGGGAATACCATCAGTGACTACGACAAGCAGGAAATCAAGCGTCAAATCTCCATTCAGACTTCTCTGATTCCTATTCCATGGGAAGATTCCAAAATCAATATCTTGGATACTCCTGGATCCATCGATTTTGTTGGTGAAGTGGAGGAAGCGCTGGCAGCTGCAGATGCTGCAATTATTGTGGTTTCCGGCAAAAATGGTATTGAAAGTGGTACCAAGCGTGCGTGGGAAGCGTGTGAACGGTATCATTTGCCACGTATGGTATTTGTTACCGAAATGGATGTGGATGATGCTAGCTACCGACAGGTTGTTGAAGACTTGCAGGGCTTATATGGTAAGTGCATCGCACCATTCCATTTGCCAATCCGTGAAGACGGCAAGTTTGTAGGTTATGTTAATGTCATTCAGCAACGTGCAAAGCGTTGGAAGGATGACGGCACAGTAGAAAAAATGGACGTCCCGGATTACTCCCAGGAAAATCTTTCTAGTTTCCGCGAGGCATTGATGGAGTCTGTTGCAGAAACCAGCGAAGAATTTATGGATCGTTACTTTGCCGGTGAAGAGTTCTCGGAAGACGAGATTCGTGCTGCAATGCGTAACAATGTATATGATGGTTCCATTGTTCCTGTATTGATGGGTTCAAATACGTTGAATCGCGGTATGTATACTTTGATGGTAGATATTTTGAAGTATCTGCCTAGCCCGGAGATGCGGGAGTGCACAGGTATTAATGCGAAGAGCAACGATACCTTCCAGGCTGATTATGATTTCTCACTTCCAAAGAGTGCATATGTGTTCAAGACCATTGTAGATCCGTTTGTTGGTAAATACTCCTTAATTAAGGTTAATTCCGGTGTTATTAAGACCGACGATTTGCTTTATAACTACCACAAGGATTCTGAAGAAAAAATCGGTAAGCTTTATGTTTTGACAGGTTCTAAGCCGGAAGAAGTATCGGAACTTCATGCCGGAGATATTGGAGCATTAAGTAAGCTGCAGAAGGTTACGACCACAGATTCCTTATCCACCAAGGCTAATCCAATTGCATATTTGCGTACAGCTATCCCGACGCCTTATACATATCTTCGTTATAAGGTAACCAATAAGGGCGATGAGGATAAGGTGGCTTCTGCAATTCAAAAGATTATGCAGGAAGATTTGACCATTAAGATGGTAAATGATGCAGAGAATCATCAGACCTTACTGTACGGTATTTCCGAGCAGCACTTAGAGGTTGTTCAGGAAGCATTGGCTGAAAAGTATAAAGTTTCCATTGAACTTTGCCAGCCTAAGATTGCTTATAAGGAAACCATTCTTGGAAAGTCTGATGTTGAGTATAAGTATAAGAAACAGTCCGGTGGTCATGGTCAGTATGGACACGTTAAGATGACCTTTGAACCATCCGGTAATATGGACGAGGCCTATGAGTTTAGCCAGACCGTTGTTGGTGGAGCAGTTCCGAAGAACTTCTTCCCGGCAGTAGAAAAAGGTATTGCAGAAGCAACTGCTGCCGGACCACTTGCAGCTTATCCGGTAGTTGGTGTTAAGGCAAATCTCTATGATGGAAGCTATCACCCAGTTGATTCTTCAGAGAATTCCTTCAAGGTAGCAGCTCGTATGGCATTAAAGCAGGGCATGATGGAAGCAAAGCCAATCCTGTTAGAACCTATTGCATTATTAAAAGTTGTTGTATCTGATGCTTATACAGGTGACGTTATGGGCGATTTGAACAAGCGTCGTGCAAGAGTGAACGGTATGAATGCAATCGGAGGCGACAAGCAGGAAGTTGTTGCTGAGATTCCATTTGCAGAACTATATGGTTATGGAACAATTCTTCGTTCGATGACCGGAGGAACGGGAGACTTCTCCTATGAGTTCCTGAAGTATCAACAGGCACCGCATGATATCCAAGAGGCTGAGGTAGAGCGTCGCGCTGCCAAGGTTAAAGAGGGTGAAGAGGTATAATGTTAGAGAAAAGTTCGTTTCGTTCAACAACGCTAACGGTAGCTGTGATTTCGTTTTTCGGCTATATCATTGGTTTAACTACGGGATTTGATTTATTTGCGAACATCTGCTCACCTTTATGTGCGCTGATGGTTGGCATTTCCATCATGACGGTGGCCTATGCAATTCCTCGATTCCGTATTTGTGTTAGCTGTATTGGAATTGCTGCTTTCTTCTGGTTCCTAGGTGATGTTTTTTACTTCTTGGTTTATGAAATGGGAATGGATGTAGAGCGGTTTTCCATGGCTTCGGAACGTATGTATCAGTTTACCAGTTACATGTACGCGATTGGTCTTGTTTTCTTTATTCGTAAAGAATACAAAGGAAAGGACGTACTGCGTTTTGTGGTACACGCCATGTTGTTGGCTATCTGTACCAATATTTTGATTCGAACTTACTTAGAATATACCAACGGGATACAACTTGTTGTTACCGAAATGAGTGTGTATAACCTGTTGATAATTCTTGTTTCTTTCTTCATCGTTATCGTTACATTGATGGTTATCATTAATCGTGGAGTTTCCAATGTATCCACTTTTGGTGTGCTGATTTTTATCAGCTTTCTGCTGTATGGAATTTGTGATAATCGGTACTCATTTTTAAGTGCAATTGGAGTAAATGCTCAGAATTATGTTATGGATGCTGTGGCACTTTTTAGTGTTTTATTATCCGGAATTGCATTTTGTCATCCAACCATTGGTAAGTTCTTAGATGAGAATGAAAAACTGATTTATCGTGAGAATGATTATGTAGGTGAAACGGTTGCAGTGGTATTTACCGTTGTAGGTTTTGTAATGTTTATTACCAAAATCATGCCGGAAAGTTCCTTTGCTATTTTGTTTGTTACCTGTTTGATTTATTTCTTGCTGAGCCGTTCCATGCAAGCAACGGAACTGAACAAAAAACTCTTAGCACTTCAAGAGGCGGAAAATGCCAGATTGCAACAAGAAGTTGTTGATAAGCAAAATGAGCTGATGAGCACCAACGAACAGTTGGAAAACGCAATGTATTTGGACTCCTTATCCGGATTGCATAATCGTTTGTCGTGGAACATCTATAGCGCAGATTGCTTGGATACCAATCCGGATGTGCATATCATTCTGTATATCATTGGCTTTAACTTCTTTGAGCTGGTAAATGATACTTACGGCCATCTGGTGGGCGACCGTATTATCAAGGAACTGGGACGACGATTAAAGAGTCTTAAGAATGATTACATTCGTGCCTATCGCCTTGGCGGTGATGAATTCATGATTTCCTGTGTGGATATCAAGCAACGTTTTGATGAAGCACAGTTTGCAAACTTGTTGATTAATCTGTTAGATCGTTCTTATGAGGTGGATGATGATTTGATTCATGTTACTACCAGCATCGGTAGTGCATCATATCC
>JAILCW010000051.1 GCA_024690265.1 Lachnospiraceae bacterium
TTGGAGCCAGCGAAAGCCTTCAGCTGAGCTTCCTTGCCATCAACAGTAAAGGTAGGAGCAGCTGCGATACCCATGATGTCACCAAGAGCTTCCTTAACAATGTCATAATCCCAAGAACCAGAGAAGATTGCATTTACAGAACCATCTGCAAGACCTGCAATACCAACACCGTCAGCATCGTTCTTGAAGTTTGGATTAGCAGCCAAATCTACCAAGTAATTGGTAACTGCTGCAGCCTTGTCGCCAGAGAAATCAAATCCAGCAGCTTCGTCAGTTCCGTCAGCACCAAATAAGGTACATCCGTTAGCTACATAGAAGGAAGCGATATACCAGCTGTTGGTAAGTGGGAATGCTACGGTACCCTTCTCAAGCATAGTATCTAAGTTCTTAACATCATCTTCTGTAAAGACGCTCTTGTCATAGTACATAAACCAAGTATTGGAGGTGAAAGGAACACCATATACACCACCATTGTAGGTTACAGTATTAACCATAGTATCGGAGTTCTGAGACTTGATCTGATCTACAGTAGAACCACCAAGCTCTGCGATACCGTTTGCTGCCAACAAATCAGGGATCTGATCATTTGCGAACATGTAAACGTCTGCTGCCGCAGTTGCATCAGTACCAACGTTGGTCTTAGCATCTCCTTCGGAGCAAACACCGTACTCAAATGTTACATTCCATTCCGGATGAGCTTCGTTGAAAGCTTCACACTGGGTCTTTAACCAGTTGCCGTTTGCTTCATCCTGATCTTCCTGAGGTCCCCATACAGTAAGTGTAACATCTGTAGTCTCAGCTGCTGCAGCATCGCCGCCCTCTGCAGCTGCAGCTGGAGCTGCTGCTCCGTCCTCTGTCTTGCTTCCGCATCCAGCGAAAGCGGTTGCTACCATTGTAGTAGCAAGAAGCATTGCCAATACTTTCTTCTTCATTTTGTAATTCCCTCCTTAATTATGTTTGCCATAATTTTTGATTGGCTTTTCGTTCTTTTTCGGAAAATTTTTTGGAAACGTTACCGAAAATAGAGAAAAATTTTTCGCAACATTTCGTTGCTCTATGGACAATATAGTCCCACACTTTGGAATTGGCAACCCCTTTTCCTTGTTTTCATCACCTTTCACAATTTGAGCCTGGTGTTTTTTGCGCATCTTTCACAAAACTATTTTCGTTCTTTTTCGTGGTCTTGTTTTCCTTGTAGATTGGTTCTATAATGTGAAATCGATAGATTTATTTTCGAAGTTTTTCGTTAAAGGATATATTATGGCTACAATCAAAGACATAGCCAACAAGCTGGGGGTTTCCGTTAGTACTGTATCTAAGGGTCTCAATGGTGCCAAAGACATCAGCGATTCTCTTCGTCAGGCTGTACTGGATACCGCAGTGGAGTTGGGCTACACCAGCAAGAAAATTAAATCCTTAGAGGATGGTGCCATCTGTATCTTCGTTGAGAATATGAAGATTGATAGTGAAGACGCCTTCGGTTACGACATTGTTCTTGGTTTCCGACAGGCCGCCTTCCGTTCTTCCTACGATATTGTTGTAGAAGAAATCGACCCAGAGTTTCAGGAGGCTCATCGTTTCGAATCCTATATATTAGAAAAAGGCTATCGCGCCGCTTTCTTAGTAGGATTTGCGCTACAAGACCCTTGGATGGAGCAGTTGCAGGACACCACAGTTCCCACTGTTTTATTGGATAACTTCATTCCTATGAACCCAAGAGTATCCTTTGTGGGCACCGACAGTGAAGAAGGCATCGATATGGCCATCTCACATTTGGTTTCCCTGGGTCATGAAAAGATTGCTTTTCTCGACGGTTCCAAGGACTCCATGATTTCCGATCAACGTATGCGCGCTTATTTACGTAGCATCTCTCACCATCATCTGCCGCTGGATCCTTCTTTGGCTGTGTATGGTTACTTCGTTGCAGACGCCGCCCATTATCATGTGCCTAGTTTTATGGACATGGGTGCTACTGCTATTGTTTGCGGTAACGACGATATTGCCCGAGGTGTCATCGACTCTTGTCGCGACCTTGGCTTTTCGGTTCCGGAAGATGTCAGCGTTATCGGCTTTGATGATATGCCTTTTGCAGCTAGATTGAATCCGCCACTTACCACCATTCGACAGAACCGTTTGGAGCTTGGCAAGTGCGCGTTTATGGTGTTACAGACCTTGATGGAAGGAGTTTCTCTCTCCAAAAATCTGTTACGCCCTTCCTTGACCATGCGTGCCTCTACTGCCATGGCCAAGCCACGTGTGATGGTTCGCAGAACCGACTCCAAGGACTCTGTCCTTCACGTGAACCCTAGACTATACGAAGAAACACTAAAGGAGCAACAACAATCATGACCGACTTGTATTACAGCGGTTCGAACTTAGGGTGCACCATCGACAATGGTTGCACCTTTTTTCGAATCTGGGCACCGGATGCCACCAATGTAGTTTTAAATCTTTATGAAAGCGACCAGTCTCTACTTCCTATGGGACGCATTCCAATGGCTGCCGATGTAGATGGCACCTGGGTTTGCTCCGGGGATATAGCTGCCGGCACTTACTATACCTATATGGTAGATGGCCGCGAGACTCAGGATCCTTACAGCAAAGCGGTTGGGTGCAACGGTCGCCGTTCCATGGTAGTGGATTTGTCTGATACCAATCCGGAAGGCTTCGAAGCGGACCATGGCCCGGCTCTAGCTAACCCGGTATATGCCATTATCTGTGAGACTTCTGTGCTGGATGCCACTGCAGATGCTTCGTCTGTGGCATTACATCACGGCAAGTATCTTGGAATGGCCGAGGCCGGTGTTTCCTATTTTCAGGAGATGGGCGTTACTCATGTACAGCTCATGCCGGTTTACGACTTCGGAAGTATCGATGAAGCTCGTGATACCATTGCTTATCCCGGCAACTACAACTGGGGCTACGATCCGGTGAATTACATGGTTCCGGAAGGTTCTTTTTCCACTGACCCACATGACGGCGCCGCTCGCATCCGCGAGTTCAAGACCATGATCCAGGCGTTCCACCGTGCAGGACTTGGTGTCATTATGGATGTGGTATTCAATCACACTTATGATTTGAACTCCTGCTTCCAGAAAACTACTCCGGACTATTTTTATCGCAAAAATGGCGAGGAGTACTCCGATGGCAGCGCTTGTGGCAATGAGGTTGCAACAGATCGACCAATGGTGCGCAAGTACATTCTTGATTGTTTGAAGTATTGGATGGAAGAATACCACTTGGATGGGTTCCGTTTTGATCTCATGGGCTGTATTGATCTCGAAACCATGACCACCATTGACCGTGAGCTCCGTGCTATTCGTCCGGATGTCCTCCTCTATGGGGAAGGTTGGTTAGGTGGCGATTCTGTCTTGCCAGAAGGCGCCCGCGCCACCAAAGATAACTTGCATACCATCGATGGAATCGGCGCTTTTTCCGATGATATCAGAGATGCTATTCGCGGACACATATTTGAAGATACGCAGTTCGGATATGTTGGTGGTGATAAAAAGAGAAAGCAGGCGGTTGCTAATGCTGTGGCACTTCCGTCATGGGCAACTTCCGCTAACCGCGTCATTAACTATGCATCTTGCCATGACAATATGACCTTATGGGATCGCTTGTGTTTCTCCCGTAAGGATGCGACTAGAGATGATTTGCTGGCCATGAATCGTTTGGCTGCTACCATCGTTTTTACCTCCATAGGTGTTCCATTCTACCTCCATGGAGAAGAAGTATTGCGGTCTAAGATGTTTCATGACAACAGTTTTAACCTGCCATTATGCGTCAATGCCCTATCCTATAACTTCACA
>JAILCW010000109.1 GCA_024690265.1 Lachnospiraceae bacterium
GCTGTGACGGTTACGGTGATGCTTTTAGGAGAATTCTTTGTATTTGCAAAACTTGGAAAACATTTTCCATTATCGTTACCGATTGCGGGAATGGTAATTGCACTATCGATTGTATTTGTATATCTGTGCTGTCTTGTGGCCGGAGTGGTGCATCTTAGAAAATGTGGTATAGAGGGGGTTCGTGATGAGTAAAGCATTAGAGGTTAATAAAATATATAAAAGTATTGATAATGGTGAAAAAAAGATAGATATTCTCAAAAATATTTCTTTTTCGCTGGAGGCAGGAACAATTACAGCAGTTGTTGGAAAGAGCGGCTCAGGAAAAAGCACGCTACTTTCGATTGCCAGTGGGATTGATAGTCCAAGTAGCGGTTCCGTAAAGCTTTTGGGTAAGGATTACAGTAAGCTGACACCAACGGAGCAGGAGAAAATGCGTAACAAGCAAATTGGTATGCTATTTCAGAACTATCACTTGATACCGGAGCTTACCTGTGAAGAGAATATACGAATGCCACTTGCTTTTTCTAGTGATTCGCCCAAAGAAAAATGGATTGAGGAGTGGATAAAGAAAGTCGGTTTAAGCCAGAAGCGTAATTTGTATCCAAAGCAGATGTCCGGAGGTGAGCAGCAAAGAACTGCGTTAGTCCGGGCGATTGTAAACAATCCGGACATTATATTTGCAGATGAGCCAACAGGTGCGCTAGATTCGAAGCTGGGCAAGAATATGATTGCATTTTTGATTGAGTATGCGCACCATTTTAAGAAAACAATATTACTGGTCACTCATGATATGGAAATTGCTTCATCTTGTGATGCGGTATTGCGCATTGCAGATGGAAGACTTGTTGCGGAGGAATAACGACGAAGAGATGTTTCAATAGAAGCATCTCTTTTTTGTGTGGATGATAACTTTTCCTCAAGCGTAGAATATATAGTTGAACGTTTTTCACCATGGGGTTGAAATACAGTATTTTTTTGCATATAATCGAAGAATATTCTTAAAGGGAGTAGTTGTTATGGAAAAGAAAAGAAACTCTTTTTCCGGATCCTTGGGATTCGTTTTAGCGGCCGCAGGTAGCGCTGTCGGCCTTGGGAATATTTGGAGATTCCCGTATCTTGCTGCTAAGGATGGCGGCGGTTTATTCTTAGTTATTTATCTGGTGTTGGCATTGACCTTCGGTTTTACCATGCTGGTAACGGAGGTTGCTATCGGTCGTAAGACCAAGCAGAGCCCATTGACCGCATATGCTAAGATTCATCCGAAGTTCCGTTGGATTGGACTCTTTGCATGTCTGGTTCCGTTTATGATTCTGCCATATTACTGTGCAATCGGTGGCTGGGTCTTAAAGTACGCGGCAGTATTCCTCGTAGGAAATGGCACAGCGGCTGCAGAAGATGGATTCTTCACCGGATTTATTACCAGCCAGTATGAGCCAATCGTGATGGCAATTCTATTTACAGCAGCAACGATTTTTGTTGTATATCGTGGTGTTGATAAAGGAATCGAGCGCATCTCCAAGATTCTGATGCCGATTTTGTTCTTGTTGATCTTAGGAATTGCAATTTTTGCATTGACTATTCATAAGGGTGATGTTACCGGTTTGGATGGCCTGAAGGTATTCCTGATTCCTAGCGTTGCAGGCAAGAGCGCCGGAGATATACTGATTGTAGTGATGGATGCTATGGGACAGTTGTTCTACAGTATAAGCGTTGCTATGGGCATCATGGTAGCTTATGGCTCATACCTTCGCGACGAGGATAACCTTATGAGCTCTGTTAATCAGATTGAGCTCTTCGATACCATGGTGGCGTTCCTTGCCGGTGTTATGATTATTCCTGCAGTGGTAGTGTTTATGGGGGCGGAAGGCATGACCAGTGGCCCCGGCCTTATGTTTATCGCATTACCGAAGATCTTTGCAGAGATGGGGTTGGTTGGACGTATTGTAGGAATTGTTTTCTTCGTCATGGTATTGTTTGCCGCACTGACCAGTTCCATCTCCATCCTTGAAGCGGTGGTATCCAGCTTTATGGATTATTTTAAGATTTCCCGTCGCCGTGCAACGGTGATTGAGGGCGCTGTCGCAATGGCAATCGCAGTGGTTGTATGCTTAGGCTATAACAAGTTCTACTTCGAAGTTACTTTGCCAAACCACGTTGTAGGTCAGATTTTAGATATCATGGATTATGTATCGAATAACATCCTGATGCCGGTAGTTGCAATCGGAACCTGTATCATGATTGGTTGGGTTGTGGGACCGAAGGTGGTAGTAGACGAGGCAACCAAGACCGGAGAGCGTTTTGGACGTCGCAGATTGTATCATGTGATGATTCGTTATGTGGCACCGGTACTTCTGTTGTTCTTGCTGCTGAAGTCACTTGGAATTATTAATCTGTAAAATACGACACGACCGGAAATCCGGTCGTGTTTTTTCATCTACAGGTTCCATAGAAAATACTTCTCTTATGAAATGCTTTCTTCTATAATTGGTACTTGAGGGAAAACTCTTTTTAGTTAA
>JAILCW010000187.1 GCA_024690265.1 Lachnospiraceae bacterium
CAAGTTGCTTCGTGGTGAGTTAACCGGTATTGATTGTGCGGCTGGATTCATTAATAGTAACGAGTATCAGAACCTGAACTTATCCAACGAGGATTACATCCGTAATATGTATCGCACCTTCTTAGGTCGTGAAGCTGATGAGACCGGATTCAATGACTGGGTATCTCAGTTAGAGAACGGTAATACCCGTGATGAAATCTTTGCAGGATTTGCTAACTCTGTAGAGTTCCAGAGTATCTGTGATGGCTATGGAATCGTGCGTGGTGATTATACTGCACAGGATGTAGGCGAAGTTCATAGATGGCGCCTTGTGCGAGAAAACTACAGTAGTGTTCAAAATACTGCGGATGGAGACATACCTGCACAGGAATGGTCCAAAGAGTATGAGTACTTTGCTGGTACAGATGATGTTAGAAAAACAGCAAGTATCTATTCTTATGGAACTACATTCGAAGAATGGGATGAGCAGGGACGTAAGATTAGTGAGACATATTCTAATGATCCGGATTTTTGCTTAGTACCAGAAAACGTTACTGATACTAGATATGAATTAGTGAATCCTAATGCTTCAGAAGGTCAGCGTGAGCGTTGGATTTACGAGAAACTTCAAGATGGTAAGTGGCATGAAGTTTTTGAAGGTCAGACATTCAAATTCGATGAGAAAAATCGTTTGGTTGAAAGTAGTACAGATGAAGCATTATATGGATTGGCTTTCAAAGAAAACTATGAGTATAACGGCCCGAAAGGTCAACTAAGTAAGTGGATTTCTTCAAGTGTTTTCGAGGGGAATGAAAAGGTACAACAGGTAATCACATATGAGTATGACAATAATGGTGTGATTATCGGAGAAAAAGATATTTGGTATCAGCCATGGGGACCTCTTGAGAGTGTTCGTTCATATGAATACGATGAATATGGAAGATTGTCTAAGATGATATATCGAAGCGAGGGAGAGACTGGGGCGAATTATGAGAAAGTATACTTTACAGAAACTACAACTTACGAGTACGAAGAGTACTAATTCTATATTATAAGCACATTTTGGAGTGTCAAGAAAAAATACTTGACACTCCTTTTCCTTTTCTGTATAGTAGACAAGGTGATTGTTATGGAAGAGAAGATCAGACAAGGTTATCTTTATGATTTTTACGGCGAGCTGCTGAATGATCACCAGCGGAGTATCTTCGAGGCATACGTGCTAGAGGATTTATCGCTGGCTGAGGTGGCTGAGGCGCAGGGCATTTCTCGACAGGGGGTACATGATTTGATTCGTCGTTGTACCAAGACCTTGGAGGATTATGAGAGTCGCCTTCATCTGATTGATCGTTTCATGCATATCCGTGACAAGGTGGATGAGATTCGTGTTCTGACGAAGCAAGAGGCTACGGAAGAGTCTATGCGCAAGATTGAGTTCATCTCCAGTGAGATTTTAGAGGAATTGTAATTTGGCTTTTGAGAGTTTATCCGATAAATTACAGAATGTCTTCAAGAACCTTCGAGGCAAGGGCCGTCTGAATGAGGCGGATGTCAAGGAGGCAATGAAGGAAGTGCGTATGGCACTTCTGGAGGCAGATGTTAACTTCAAGGTTACCAAGACCTTCGTCAACAAGGTGACGGAGCGTGCTATCGGTTCTGACGTGATGAATGGTTTGAACCCTGGTCAGATGGTGGTCAAGATTGTTAACGAAGAGATGACTTCTCTGATGGGCTCCGAGACTACGGAGATTGCTTATCGCCCGGGACAGGAGATGACCATTATTATGATGGTTGGTCTGAACGGTGCAGGTAAGACCACAACCACAGCGAAGTTAGCAGGCAAGATGAAGAAGAAGGGCAAGCGTCCTTTGCTGGTAGCCTGCGATGTTTACCGTCCGGCTGCAATTGAGCAGTTACAGATTAACGGACAGAAGCAGGATGTTCCGGTATTCTCCATGGGCGACAAGCTTAGCCCGGTGGACATTGCCAAGGCATCCATTGAACATGCTAAGAAGAACAACAATAACGTTGTTATTTTAGATACTGCAGGACGTCTTCACGTAGATGAAGAACTGATGCAGGAGTTGAAGGATATCAAGTCCGCGGTTGATGTGGCACAGACCATTTTGGTAGTAGATGCCATGACCGGTCAGGATGCGGTGAATGTTGCCGGTTCCTTTGACGAGCAGATTGGTATCGACGGTGTGATTCTGACCAAGTTAGATGGTGATACCCGAGGTGGTGCGGCACTTTCCATTCGTGCAGTTACCGGCAAGCCGATTCTGTACTGTGGTATGGGCGAGAAGCTTTCCGATTTGGAACAGTTCTACCCAGACCGTATGGCCAGCCGTATCCTTGGTATGGGTGATGTACTTACCCTTATTGAGAAGGCGGAGGAGAACATCGATGCAGAGAAGGCCAGAGCCTTATCTGAGAAGATGAAGAAGAAGGCCGGATTTGATTTTAACGATTATCTGGATTCTATGGCTCAGATGAAGAAGTTGGGCGGTCTGTCCGGAATCATGGGCATGATGCCTGGTATGATTCCCGGCATGAACAAGAATCAGATGTCTCAGCTTGAGAATGCAGTGGATGAGAAGAAGCTCCTTCACATCGAGGCAATCATTCAGTCCATGACACCGGCTGAGAGAGCGAATCCTAAGCTGATGAACCCGAGCCGCAAGCATCGACTTGCTAAGGGCGCAGGCGTAGATATCGCAGAAGTGAACCGCTTTATCAAGCAGTTCGAGCAGGCACAGAAGATGATGAAGAAGATGCCTGGTATGATGGGTGGTAAAAAGGGTAAATTCAGATTTCCTTTTTAACATAGATAATAATTTTTAGTTTTATTTTTTAGGAGGTAACTAATAATGGCAGTTAAGATTCGTTTAAGAAGAATGGGTAAGAAGAAGGCACCTTTCTACAGAATCGTAGTAGCAGATTCTCGTTCCCCACGTGATGGACGTTGCATCGAGGAAATCGGTACTTATGATCCTAACCAGGAGCCTGCAGCAGTTCGCGTAGATGAGGAGCTTGCTAAGAAGTGGTTAGCTAACGGAGCTCAGCCTACTGAGACTGTTAACCGTCTCTTCAAGAACGCTGGTCTTGTAAAATAATAATCGGATTTGGGAAAGCACGGGGGACTGACGATGAAAGAATTAATTGAAGTAATTGCAAAAGCACTTGTAGACAACCCGGATGAGGTTGTTGTAACTGAAAAAGAGACAGATCGTGCTATTGTCGTCGAACTTAAAGTTGCTCCTACCGATATGGGTAAGGTGATTGGCAAGCAGGGCCGTATTGCAAAGTCAATTCGTGCCGTTGTAAAAGCAGCAGCTTCGAAAGAAGACAAAAAGGTTATCGTTGATATTTTAGACGAGAACGAGTAATGAGTAGAACTGTCATACGTTTGGTATGGCAGTTCTTTTTCTTAAAAGAGGAAGATACATGGCAAATCATGATGATTATTTGAGAGTGGGTGTGATTACAGATACCCACGGTATTCGTGGCGAGGTGAAGGTTTTTCCTACCACGGAGGACCCGAAGCGCTTCGAGTTGATGCCAACGGTACATATCATTGCAAAGGACGGTTCTGATGTTGCACTGAAGGTGTGTGGCGTGAAGTACTTTAAGAATCTTGTGATTCTGAAGTTTGACGGCATCAACAACATCAATGATATCGAGCAGTACAAGAAGTGCGAGATGTTTGTGACTCGCGAGGAGGCAATCCCGTTGGAAGAGGGCGAGCACTATGTGGCTGACCTTATTGGCTTGAAAGTCATTACCGATGAGGGGGTCGAACTTGGTGTATTAGAGGATGTGCTTGAGACCGGTGCTAATGATGTATTCGAGGTACGTCCATTGGATTCTTCCAAGAAGTCCATTCTGATTCCGGCCATTGATGATTGCATGGGCGATGTGGATTTGGAAGCGGGCACTATGGAAGTGCATTTATTGCCGGGGCTTTTGGATTTGTAGGAGAGTTGCCATGAAGTTTTATATATTGACGTTGTTTCCGGAGATGGTGGAGCAGTGCTTGGCCAACAGCATTACCGGTCGAGCTATGGATGCTGGCAAGATTTCTCTGGAAGCCATTAATATTCGAGATTATACATTAGATAAGCACAAGAAGGTGGATGATTATCCTTATGGTGGTGGCGCCGGCATGGTGATGCAGGCTCAGCCAATCTATGATGCTTATCGCGCAGTAATTGAACGTATCGGTCATCCATGTCCGGTGATTTATCTGACTCCACAGGGCAAGACCTTCTGCCAGGAGATGGCCAAGGATTTTGCTGGTTATGAAGAGTTGATCCTTCTCTGTGGTCATTACGAGGGCGTAGATGAGCGCGTACTTGAGGAGATTGTGACCCATGAGGTCTCTATCGGTGATTATGTGTTAACCGGTGGTGAACTTCCGGCTATGGTTATGGTGGATGCCATTGCAAGATTGGTTCCGGGAGTTCTTCATAATGATGATTCGGCCTTTACAGAGTCCTTTGAGAATGGTTTGCTAGAGTACCCGCAGTATTCTCGTCCGGAGGTATGGAATGGCAAGGCGGTACCGCCGATCCTCTTGTCCGGAGACCATGCTAAGGTTGACGCTTGGCGCCATGAACAGTCCTTGGAGCGCACTCGTATCAAGCGCCCGGATTTGTATGCGGAATTTATTGACAAGACAGAATAATCATTGTATAATTTAACACGTTGTTGACAAGAAGCGATGGTCCTCTGGTGCATGCGCATTAAGAACATCAAATAGAAAAGGAGAACACACAATGAATAACGAAATCATTAAGAAAATTGAAGCAGAGCAGTTAAAGTCTGATATCG
>JAILCW010000090.1 GCA_024690265.1 Lachnospiraceae bacterium
TCGTGTCCACATGGCACATATGGATATCCACTATGGTTATTCCGTCAATGGTGTAGCTGCTCTTCATACTGAGATTCTGAAGAATACAGAGCTGAACAACTTCTACAAGCTTTATCCACAGAAGTTCAACAACAAGACCAACGGAATCACCTTCCGTCGCTGGTTGTTGCACTGCAATCCGGAGTTGTCCGAGTATATCACTTCCTTGATCGGAGATGGATACAAGAAGAACGCAACCAAGTTGGAAGACTTGCTTAAGTACGAGAGTGATGAGGCTGTTCTTAACAAGTTGGCTGAGATCAAGAAGCATAAGAAGCAGGAGGCAGTTGACTTCCTGAACAATACACAGGGATTGAATCTGAATCCGGATTCTATCTTTGATGTTCAGGTAAAGAGATTGCATGAGTACAAGCGTCAGCAGATGAATGCACTGTACGCTATCTACAAGTACAAGGAAATCAAGGCTGGCAAGAAGCCTGCTCGCCCAATCACTATGATTTTTGGCGCCAAGGCAGCTCCGGCATATATCATTGCCAAGGATATTATTCACTTGATCCTTTGCCTGCAGGATTTGACTGCAAATGATCCGGAAGTGGCACCATACTTCCGTGTGGTAATGGCTGAGAACTACAACGTTAGCAAGGCTGCTAAGATTATTCCGGCAGCAGATATCTCCGAACAGATTTCCTTAGCATCCAAGGAAGCAAGTGGTACCGGTAATATGAAGTTCATGTTGAACGGTGCGGTGACTTTGGGAACTGAGGATGGTGCCAACGTTGAGATTCGCGATTTGGTTGGCGATGATAACATCTACATCTTCGGCGAGAAGCCGGATGCAGTTATTGATTTGTATGCTAAGTCTGCATATGATTCCAATGCCATCTATGAGGAGGATGAGCAGATTCATGAGCTGGTGGACTTCATCATCGGCGATGAGATGAAGAAGCTTGGAGATATGGAGAACCTGAAGCGTCTCCACCATGAGTTGATTTCCAAAGACTGGTTTATGACCCTTTTAGATCTCAAGGAATACATTGAGACCAAAGAGAAGGTTTATGCAGATTACGAGAACCAGAAAGAGTGGAACAAGAAGTGCCTGGTAAACATTGCCAAGGCCGGATTCTTCTCTTCTGATCGTACGATTGCACAGTACAACGAGGATATTTGGAAGTTGAAGTAACAATGTGACGAAAAGCCCTACGGAAGCGTTTCCGTGGGGCTTTTTTCATTGTATTTTAGGGGTTTTTCTAGTAAAATAGAGGTACTGAAAAACGTTGTGAAACTTATTAATCAAATTTTATACTGTTTCTCGTTGCGGACAGTAACGCATTTTATGGAGAAAAAACATGGCAGATTTGGAAAAGTATGCAAACATTCCACATGGAGACATGCCAGGAGACAAGATTTGCATTGGTGAGGATCACATCAACAAAGCGGAATTGATCTTACCGCTCCTACAAACAGAGATCAAGAAGTTAAATGACCAGGGACAGAAGAAGGTCATCGTATGTGTATGCGGCGGATCCGGTGTCGGCAAGTCCGAGATTGCATCCCTTTTGTCCTATCTATTACCACAGAAGTCATACGTATTATCCGGAGACAATTATCCACATCGTATTCCTTGTGAGAACGACGCTATGCGTGAGAAGGTATACGAAGAGGGTGGCGAGGACGCATTGCGGGCATACCTTGGCTCCCAGCAGGAGATTGATTTCGAGAAGGTCAACGAGATTGCCAAGGCATTCAAGGCTGGTCAGGAGACCATTTCTTTGAAGCGCATGGGACGTACACCAGAAGATTTGTGGTGGGACGATGTTGATTTCTCTGATACCGAGGTTTTGTTCATTGAGTGGACTCACGGTAACAGCGACTTATTGACCGAAGTGGATATCCCAATTTTACTGAATAGCACACCAGAAGAGACGTTAGCACACCGCAAGGCACGTAACCGTGATGGTGCAGTTGACAGCCCGTTTGTTATGATGGTGCTTCGACTGGAGCAGGATATGCTGGTTAAGCAGGCTCACAAGGCCAAGATTATTGTCAGCAAGTCCGGCGAGATTATGAGTTACGCTGATTTTCAAAAGATTATGATGCAATAGCGCATCATACGGTGAGGTAGAATATGAATCAAGGTGTTATGCTAAATGCTTACCCGGATAGTATGGGTGAGAATTTGGGAGATATTGTTGCAATTCTGCAGAAGCCACAGTTGAAGGATGTTTTTTCGTCTTTCTATATCTTACCTAGTATGTTTCATACGGATTTGGATCGTGGATTTTCTGTTCAGGATTATGGACTGGAAGAGACTCTGGCCAAGCGCGAGGACTTACAGAATTTGATGGATATGGGAATCGACCTGAAGTTGGATTTCATTCTCAATCATGCGTCTGTGTTGTCACCGCAGTTCCAGGATTTAATTAAAAATGGTTCCGCTTCCAAGTACAAGGATTTCTTTATTAACTGGAATACCTTTTGGGATGGACATGGAAGCATGAATGCTGAGGGCTATATTGAGCCGGATGCCGAGCTAATCAAGGATATGTTCTTCCGCAAGCCGGGGTTGCCGATTCTGATGGTAGAGTTCCCGGATGGCAAGCAGGTTCCTTATTGGAATACCTTCTACCAGAAGGTTTGGGAAGAGCGTGGCGAGACCAAATATTTGGGTCAGATGGATTTGAATGTGAAGAGCGAGTTGGTATGGGAGTTCTATGATGATACCCTTCGTACTCTTGCTTCGTATGGTGCCACCATTGTTCGTTTGGATGCCTTTGCCTATGCATCCAAGGAAGTAGGCAAGCGCAACTTCTTTAATGAGCCGGAGACCTGGGATATTCTGGCGCGTCTTCGCAAGTTGGCGGACAAGTACGGCTTGACCTTCTTGCCGGAGATTCATGCCAGCTACGAAGAGGGCCGTTATCGTCAGGTTACTGACAAGGGATACATGACCTACGACTTCTTCCTTCCGGGATTGATTATCGATGCCTTGGAGAATGCAGATGGTACACATCTTCAGAAGTGGGCCAATGAGGTTCAGGATTCCGGAATCGGTGTTGTGAATATGTTGGGATGCCATGATGGTATTCCGTTGCTGGATCTGAAGGGAATCCTTCCGGAGGACCAGATTCAGAAGTTAATCGATGTTATTGTTGCACGTGGCGGATTTGTCAAGGATCTCCACGGAGCAAAGAATGTATATTATCAGGTCAATGCAACTTACTACAGCGCTCTTGGGGATGACGATGCCAAGATGCTGTTGGCGCGTGCGTTACAGATTTTTATGCCGGGCAAGCCTCAGGTATGGTACTTAGATCTCTTTGCCGGCAAGAACGACCGTGCTGCCATGGAGCGAGCAGGCGAGGGCGGACACAAGGAGATTAACCGTACGAATTTGTCAGCTTCCGATGTAGAGGAACGCTTGCAGTGGCCGGTAGTTCAGAAGCAGATCGAGTTATTGCGTTTACGTAATACACATCCGGCATTCGGCAAAGGTGCCGTGATGGATTTTGCAGTAGATGGTTCCAAGGTAACAATCACCTGGACCAAAGGGGGAAATCATATCGAATTGCGTGCGGACCTTCGCACTGCGCAGTTTGATATTACAGCATAGGATGAAGTGATTGGGGATATGAATTTACAGGCGATTTTTGTTGCGAACATTACGGGCTTCCTTTTGATCCTGTTTTTGTTTGTCAGCAAGTCATTGAATCAAACCAAGGATAGTACAGAAGATAATGCATTTCACTGGATGATGATTCTGGTGATGATTGCGTGCGTGGTGGAGCCTCTTACTTTTGCCATTGATGGGGTGCATAGTATTGCGGGTTATTGGATTAATATCTTGGGGAATACCTACTTGTATTATGCGAATGGCGTGGGCTCTTTTCTGTGGTTGATGTATATCGATTTGAAGTTGTTCCATGATCGGAGCCGCATCCGTCGTATCTACTGGAAGATTAGCGTGCCGGTGGCCGTGCTGCTGATGTTTTTGATTGGCAACATCTGGGGACATTACTTTTTCTATGTGGATGAGAACTACGTATATCACCGCTTGCCTATGGTATATATCTTTTACGGATATATTACGCTGTGCATCATTTACAGTATTGTTTTGTACTTCTACCGTTGGCGTGTGGGAGGACGATTGTTCTTCTTCCCGATATATATGTACCTAGGTCCGGTGGTTGCCAGCAGCTTGCTTCAGATGATTTTCTACGGAATCTCTTTGGCTTGGCTGGGCGCCGCATTGGGTATTGTTGGATTATACATGACTATCCAGCAACAGAATATGTACATTGATTCTATGACAGGTCTGTATAATCGTATGTTTTTGGAACGTATGCTATACAAGATGCAGCGCTCCTCTGTTGCAGATACCTACGGATTGATGATTGACTTGAATGATTTCAAGGACATCAACGATACCTATGGACATTCCATTGGTAATCAGGCATTGCGGGATATGGCTACGATATTCTCCGATACGGTGAATCGGGATGCAACCGTATTCCGTTATGCCGGAGATGAGTTTGTAATCATAACCAAAGCAGCTAGCGAGCAAGAGATTCAGGCGCTCATCGATGACCTTCATCGTACAACGGATGAGTTCAACGAACACAAGACCCGTCCGTATCGCTTATCATTTTCTATTGGATTTAGCCAATTCCAAGGCGTCTGGGACAATTCCGATAGCTTCCTTAAGCGTATTGATGAAGCTATGTATTTGGACAAAAGAAAATATCACGAAAGTCACTAACAAAGGGAACTCCCCCAGCGGAGTTCTCTTTTTTTATACCATTTTCAACTGCTGGTTTTATTTTCTGAAAATTTCTTGCAACAGATTGGAACATCGGGGACACTATATATATGAACAAGTCATTATTGCAGCAATAATGTAGAGGGTAGGGGATATAATTATGAATTTCACACCACATGAATTTGCAGAGCTGTATCAAGAAATCTATATCGATTTGTACCGTTATGCGTTGTATATACTCCGAAATGCAGAGGATGCAGCAGATGCCGTTTCAGACGCAGTGTTGGATGGCTTTCGACAAAGGGGAACCTTGCGGGAGCGAGAGCGGTTTCGTCAATGGATGTTTGCTATTCTTGCTAACAAGTGTAAGCACAAGTGCAAGGAGTACGCTAAGCGGCGAGCCTTTGAGTGGACGGACCAGGCAGAAGAAGGGGATGATTCTACCGTGGATCAGCTGGCGGATGAGACGGTACCGGATATCTCGCGAAATGTGTGGATAAGAGAACTATTCTACAAGTTGGATGTGGAAGAAAGAGAGATTCTCTCCCTGCACCTGTTTGCCGGATACAGTAGCCAGGAGATTGGACACTACCTGGGACAACCGGCAGGAACCATTCGTTCCAAGGAACATAGGGCTTTGGAGAAACTTCGAAAGGAGATGGGCAAGTCATGAGAGATGAAATCTATGATGATATCAAAAAATCAGCA
>JAILCW010000092.1 GCA_024690265.1 Lachnospiraceae bacterium
TACCACCGGTTAAGATACATAACAACATACCGCAGGCCATGACCAAAACGTATGCATTCTGCAATACCAGGTTAGATACGTTCTGTGCCATCAGAGTACGGCCGCCAGTCAAAAATGCAAAGAAAATAAATACAACAACCAAGGCAATGACCATGGTGTATTTTTTAATAAATGTTTTGAAATTCATAGTTCCCCTCCTATTGATGCTGTTTGTCAGAGGCTAAGATGGCGCTCATAATCTTCTCCTGAGTGGCTTCTTCCTTCGTGAATTCGCCAACCATTTCACCCTCGTTCATAACATAGATTCGATCACACATACCCAACAATTCCGGCAATTCGGATGAAATCATAACAACCGCTTTGCCCTGTGCTACCATATCATTCATGATGCAGTAAATCTCATACTTCGCACCAACGTCGATACCACGGGTCGGCTCATCCAAAATCAATACGTCAGGTTCAGCAAACATCCACTTGGATAAGAGAACCTTCTGCTGGTTACCACCGGAGAGGTTTCCAACCTTCTGCTGGATACTCGGGGTTTTGGTTTTCATTGCCTTGGCATACTCTTCTGCTGCCTTGTTTTCCGCAGCAACATTGATAATGCCATGCTTATCACTTACCTTTTCCATCTTTGCCATGGTCGTATTCCATGCAATGGAGTCGGAAAGTACCAATCCATTAACCTTACGGTCTTCTGTTGCATACGCAAGTCCATGCTGAATAGCATCATGCTCATTCTTCAAGTGAACTTCCTTACCATTGATGAATTCCTGTCCGGAAATGTGTGAGCCATAGCTGCGTCCGAACAATGACATTGCAAGCTCCGTACGTCCGGCACCTTGCAATCCGGAAAATCCTACGATTTCTCCCTTGTGAACCTTAAAGCTTACATTCTTGTCCACACACTTTTCGGTGTAAACCGGATGATAAACTGTCCAGTTCTTGGCCTCAAACATTACCTCGTCACCCACATTGTGTTCACGAGATGGGAAACGATTGGTAAGTTCACGACCAACCATTCCCTTGATGATTCGCTCCTCATCAATGTTGTGGTCAGCGTTAGAAATCGTCTCGATAGTAGCACCATCTCGTAACACTGTGATGTTGTCCGCACAATAAGCCACTTCGTTCAATTTATGGGTGATAATGATGGAGGTAAGACCTTCTTTCTTAAAATCAAGAAGCATATCAAGAAGCATCTTGGAATCTTCCTCGTTCAATGAAGATGTCGGCTCATCCAGAATAAGAAGCTTAACGTTCTTAGAAAGTGCCTTTGCAATCTCTACCAACTGCTGCTTACCGGTACCGATATCCTTAATCAGCACGTTGGACTTTTCTTTTAATCCTACACGCTGCATCTGGGTCTGAGCCTCACTATAGGTTCTTGCCCAGTTAATCTTTCCAATATTGTTCTTACGCTCATTGCCAAGGAACATATTCTCAGCAATCGTAAGCTCAGGAATTAATGCTAACTCCTGATGAATAATTACAATACCTTTACCTTCCGAATCATGGATGTTGTTAAAGGTACATTTTTCACCATTATAAATAATATCTCCGGTGTATTCCCCAAACGGAATGGTTCCGGAAAGTACGTTCATAAGTGTAGACTTTCCTGCTCCGTTTTCACCAACTAGCGCATGTATTTCCCCACACTGCACCTGGAGATTAACATCGTCCAAAGCCTTTACACCAGGGTAAAGCTTGGTAATATTTTTCATTTCAAGAATATAATCTGCCAATGTCTTTCCTCCTGCCTAACACTTTGTAGTGCAGTCCAAATGTTCCCTCAATATAGTTTAAATAATCTAAAGTTCCCCAAAAAATCGGGGTGAGGCAGAGCGCCTCGCCCCGAATTAAGTCCCAACTTACAAGTACGGATTAGTTAGTAGCCTGTGGATATCCGTTAGCGTCTAAGGTGTAGTATCCGGTATCAACAAGTTCCTTCTCAAGGTTATCCTTGGTAACTACAGTAGGTACCAATAAGTAAGAAGGAATCTTAGCTACGTTGTTGTCATAAGACTCTGTGTCATATGCGCAATCGAAGCCCCATCCTGCAGAGCTGATCAAGCCAGCATCTGGAGTCTCGCCACTTAACAATGCAACACCAAGGTCAAGTGTAGCAACAGCCTCGTTAGCAACTGCCTTGTAAACAGTCATGGTCTGCTTGCCATCAACAAGGTTAGCAAGGTTAGCAACGTCACCGTCCTGACCGGTAATGATAACGTCCTTAACATCTCCCCAGTAATCAGACTCGATAGCCTGAGTTACACCAAGAGCGGTAGAATCGTTAGAGCAAAGAGCTACGTCTAACTGAGTCTTGCCATCTCCATAGTAGGAAGCAAGGATGTTCTGCATTCTCTTAAGAGCTTCATCAGTAGCCCAGTTCTTGGTTGCAACCTTATCGAAGTCAGTCTGTCCGGACTGAACAACCAAAGTACCAGCATCGATGTACTTCTTCAATACATCATAAGCACCGTTGAAGAAGAAACCTGCATTGTTATCTGCAGGATCACCAGCAGTAAACTCGATGTTGTAGGTCTTGTCACCAGCGTTAGCAAGATCTAACTGCTTCTCAACGAACTCACCCTGTAATTTACCAACGGTGTAGTTATCGAAAGATACATAGTAGCTAACAGCGTCAGTGTTCATGATCAAACGGTCATAAGAAATAACTGGGATGTTAGCAGTCTTAGCATCGCCAAGAACCTGAGTCAAAGACTCACCATCGATAGCAGCGATTACAAGTAAGTCAACATTGTCAGCGATCAAACCTTCAATATCCTTAACCTGCTGATCGATCTTGTTGTCGGAGTAGGTAAGCTCTACAGCGTATCCCTTGCTCTCGAACTGCTCCTTCAAGTAAGAACCATCACGGTTCCATCTCTCAAGAGACTGAGTTGGCATTGCGATACCAACAGTCTGTCCATCGCTTGCAGTAGTCTCTGCTGCAGGAGCCTCTTCCTCGGTCTCGGTTGTTGCTGCTGGCTCAGCACCGGTATCAGCAGTTGCTGCTTCCCCACATCCGGTTGCCAATGTTGCTACCATTGCAGTAGCAAGTAAAACTGAAAGTAACTTTTTCTTCATATTAGCTTTCTCCCTCCTTAATACAAAGATTGGTTTTTTGATAGTCAAATCGTAACACTTCGACTCGCTTACATTCTTGCCAATGTTTAGCACAATTTTTTGAAAATAAAAAAAGACCATCAGAATTCTCCTGTGGTCTTTTCCTAAAATGTGCTATCCGTGTGCTAGTCATCCTCACCTGTCGTTTCCGTTTCCTCTTCCTTAACGAAGTACACTTCCTCTTCAGAGTGGAAACCGCCCTTAATTATCACATTTTCCATATTATTAACGGTCACTGCTACCGGTGTCAGCTCCAAGAACGGAACGTCATAGTTTCCATTATGGATGGTAGATAATGCTTCCAGATCTGCGGTTCCTTTGGCCAATTTTACCGCATATTGCGCGGCTACCGTCGCCTCTTCCTCTACGGACTTGAAGACCGTTACCAACTGTGTTCCCTGTACGATACGTTGGCAAGCCATGAGATCTCCATCCTGTCCGGTGATGAGAACATCCCCCGCTAAGCGTTCCTCGGACAATGCACGAAAGGCTTGGGTTGCAATATCATCATTACCGCAAAGAATTCCCTTCACATCCGGATATTGAGCCAGGGCATTCTTCACTGCAGCGTAGCCTGCCGCAGCATTCCAATTATCGCATCGATAGGTATAAACAATCTCCAGATTGGAATCCTTCAATTCCTTATTAATGCCCTTCTCCACCTGCTTCACATTCTCATCCGTAAGTGGTCCGCCAATAAGGAACAGCTTGCCTCCTTCCGGCAGCGCTTGTTTTAGATTGGACGCCATTAAAGTCCCTACTTCTTCATTATCAAAGGATATGTAGAGATCCTCATTGCCATCCAGAATTAAGCGATCGTAACTTATTACGGATATGCCGGCTTCCTTGGCTTCTGCCACCACTTCGGCCAACGCTGCACAATCCACCGGAATAATCACCAGTACATCCACCTGCTGCTTAATCAGATAACGAATCTGCTTGATTTGTTCCTCCACATCTCCATTGGCACTTTGGACGTTAACCTTGGCACCCATCTTTTCTGCGGAAGAAATAAATACATTTCGATCGCGAATCCAACGCTCAATTACGAAGGAATCAAAACTCATACCAATGACAATTTCATCCTTGTCCGCCGGCTTATCTGTATTCTTGCTGGCTTCGCTCTTGGCACTACAGCCTGTTAGCGCAAGGCATGCACACATCCCCAATATCAGAAGCGCCCGGCCCCAGGTGTGCTTTCCATTTCCCTTTTTCATTATTAACCCCCTATGGTATTATCCACGATATTCCGAAGGTGATATTCCTTCGTATTTACGAAAAATACGGCTGAAATAATTTGGATCACTGTAACCGCAGAGGCCACAGATTTCCTTGATGCTGTATTTCGGATTTACCAAATACTCCTTGGCCTTGGCGATACGTGTCTGGGTCAGGTATTCGATAAAGTTCTCTCCAACTTCCTGTTTAAACAGCTTACTAAAATAGTACGGGCTGATATCCACCTGGCGCGCCACATCATCCAACGTGATTTCTTCTGAGAAGTGTTCCTTAATATAGGTAAGTGAACGACTGACTACACTATCCGATGTTTCCTCCTTGGTGGTTTGAATCTCATCGCAAATCTTGCGAATCTGCTCAAAGAACCAGTCCCGAAGCTCCTGCTCAGTCTGAATCCGCATCACATCATCCAAATAGTTCTCATGATGGCGGAACTCCATACGCAGTGTTCCGGTGTCCTGCGCCTTTTGCTCGATACGAAGTATGATTTCCAACAAACGCATCTTGATATCGCCCAAAGAAAATCTCTTTGCAGCAAAAAACCATTCCAGCATCTCTTCTGCGCAGTTATTCGCACCACTTCGGTCTGCCTTCATGCCCATCTGAATGAGACGAGACTCCAACTCTACCGGATAGTCCATGGTATCTTCCGTTGCCGCAGATACATCCATGATATGTACCACGTGACGATCACTACGAGACAGCGCACGAATAGCATCCTTGTAAGAGATATAAGCGTCGCTGATTCCGTTGACATTGCCAATACCACCACGGAACTGCAAATCCAAGTCTCCCTCCATCTTGCGAATACTGTTACGCACGCGGGAAATCATCTCTACACGTTCCTCATAACTTGGATGCTCTCTCTCAAATGGAACATAAATTACAATACGGTTGCCCATGATTGGTCCCACAACACAGTCCATATACGCATGGAGCGTCTCAACCATGTTGGCATAGTTCTTGTTGGCACGCACATTGGAGCCCATAGCGTTGGTAAGCTTGCCACCTTCGAAGGTATCACCGAATTCCAACACCACCATATATCCATATTCTTGATGGATATCCAACATTTCCAGATAGTGTCTGGAACTGGCACTCTCGTCCTTCTGAAGGATATTATTAATAAATGCACTCTCCAGCATAGGAATGACGATTTCTAACTTCTCGCGAACCTTCAAATCCGCACTACGCTTGTGTCTAGCCTCTTCCACCTGCTGCATGGCACGCACACATACATCTATAATCTTGCTCTTATTCACCGGCTTCATCACGTATTCCATGACCCCAAGATTAACTGCTTCCTGGGCGTAACCGAAACGATCGTAAGCTGTAATAATTACAAATACAATAGAAGTATCAAACTTCCGAATCTCCTGGATTGCCTGAATGCCGGAAAGCCCCGGCATCTGAATATCTACGAAAGCAATATCCGGGCGAAACCCCTGCGCCTGCTCGATGACCTCACGACCGGTCTTGGCCAAAGCGATTTCACAATCGCTGCCAAAATTCTGCTGTATGGTATTTTTGATGGAATCACGCATGATTCCTTCATCGTCTGCAACTAATATACGAAACATTACCCCTAAAGCTCCTTTTTGGGTAACCGAAGAATAATCTTGGTTCCCTTGTTTTCACCTTCACTTACAATTTCAACCACATCTGCCGCATCGTAATACAGAGATAATCTTGAAATAACATTGTCTAATCCGATACCCGTTGTATCGTCTTCATGAATGGTTTCCACACGCTCGATGATCTTGCGAATCTGTACAGAATCCATTCCCTTGCCGTTATCCTCAACGGTAATCTTAACGCGGTCCACCTGATCGTGAATGGTCAGATGAATCCAGCCCTCACCAATCATATCACGAATGCCGTGATTCACTGCATTCTCTACCAGCGGCTGAAGAATCATACTTGGCATGCGATAGTTCAGTGCCGCTTCATCCACTTCTTTTTCAAAAATAATTTCTCCGGCAAATCGTACATTCAAGATATAAATGTAATTCTCAACAATTGCCAACTCCTCAGCAATACGCGCATCTTCTGTGCCCTTCTTAACGTTATAGCGGAAGAAGTCTGCCATCTTCCCAAGAAAAACCGCTGTCTTCTCATCGTCTTCCATTTCTGCCAACTGCACACCGGCATTCAGAGAATTGAACAAAAAGTGCGGATTAATCTGTGCCTGAAGGAACCGAAGCTGTGCCTCCTTCAGATGGTTCTCCATGAGAAGTTCCTGCTCCTTCATCTGCTGTTCCTTCTCGGCACTCTCACGCACCTTGTCAATGTATGAGTTCAAGGAATCCAGCATGGCATTGAAGGCACGAGTCACGATACTAATCTCATCCTGGCCCTCTGCCTCCGGAATTCGCTGCTGTAGGTTACCTGCGCCTACACGAGCCGCCGCCGCGGACAGCTGTGTCAGCGGAGCTACAATTCCACGGGTGGTAGATGCCACAATAATGGTACCCATAACCATGATAATCAGAATCAGAATGGCGGATGTAATCTCCATGTATCCAAGGGCTGTCTGCAAGGTTTGGTAGCTCCTGGCATTATTCTGGAATAACAATTCGTTCAGGTCCGCAATATCACTATCGATAAAATCATATAGCTGCATTGCCTGCTCGTAATTCTGTCGGTACACCTCAACATTCATACCTCGCTTAGCGGTAATGGCATTATCCGCATACAGAAGAAACTCCTCTGACATATTACGGATATTTCGCTGCAATAAGTGCACCTGATTATCACTGATGTTGTCACTGAGCTGATCCGTTAGCGTACGGAAGCTCTCTTCTGACAAATAAAAATGAGATAATGCATCATAATCCCGTACTTCCAGATACTGATACAAATCCTGCTGAACCTGATCAAGATTCTGACGAAGCTCCGTCATATTAACGTTACTGGCATATACCGTATCCAACCGGCGAATCAACGAATTAATCATAAAATACATGATGAAGGAACTGATTAGCATCAAAATACTGGTAAACAGAACCACCGTCATTAATTTCCGGCGAATGGAGTAATCTTTCCAATGATAAAATCTACTCATCTTTCAGATCCTCCTCACCCACAAACTTTACATCTACGCCATAGTAAGCGTTGGTGTATCCGGTCTGTCCATATTCTATGAGGGCATCCACACTCTCGGTACCCATTTGCTTGGTATCAAACACAAGGGTTGTTTTAACAACTCCGGTATCCAGTGCCTTGCGAGTCATTTCTGAGAGAGAATATCCCACTACCTGCACCTGCCCAACCAGGTTGTAGTCAACGATGGCCTGATAGGCAATCTCCGTTGCAGCAGTAGAAAAGCACACAATATAATCCGGGATATCTTCATTGTTACGGAATAACTTCTGAATATCCTCATCTGCCAAAAAGAATCCTTCGGTGGCAACACGATTCGCCACGCAGGATACTCTGCCCTCGGTCTTCTCGTGCTTTACCAGTTCTGTATTAATCTGGGTAAAAATTTCGTACTGATTGCCATCTACTCGCTCATCCGTCAGAAGAACAGTGATGTTATACTCTTCCTCATCATCCGGTATCATGTCGATGAGCTTGGTAGCATAACTGGTTCCAAGGGACACCGGGTTGATACCAATATAGCTGATACGCTGTGACTGAGAGACATCTTCCATAAGGGTTACCACCGGAATCCCACGGGCCGTTGCCTCATTAATCTTGTCCTCCAAGCCCTCTTCGGTATTAGCAACCAGAATAATGCCGTCCACGCCGCAGGCCATATACTTGTCCATCAGTGCACATAGAGTATACTTGCCCTCCGGCGACCAGGTCACTCGCTCCACATAAGCATCATGGGCATTGGCTTCAATCTGAGCATACTGATAAACATCCTGCCAATAGGATGCATCCGTGTCGTTCTCAATCAGCACATAGTGCTTGCTATAAGTTGTTACATTCTCCGTACGGTTGACGCCCACACGGTCTAAAATGGAATGATAGGCTGCATAAGCAGAAAAGGTTACTAAGACAATAATCACAGCCCCTAAAAAGAATGGGTTTCCAGCCCCTTTATGTAGTTTCCCCTTTTTTACATTTCCCAACCTCATGATAGATTACAGTATAACAGAAACACCCCGTAGAAACTACGGGGCATCCTTGTTTTTATTAGCATTTTTTTGCACTTGCTTTTTTCCTACACATCTACTACTCTATGCATAATATGTGTATTGGAGAAATGGGTATGAACTATGAGATGAATTCCGCATGGGCGGAATACTACGGAGAACTGGACACCGACAAACGACGCACCATATTAGAGCGTCTGCTTCAAGAGCTTCCGGATGACGGCGGCAATGCTTTTCGTCAGCGGATCTTCAATTATCGCTACACCGACAAGAAGGACGCCAATCACCAGATTGACCGTTTTCTATGGATTGGCTGTATTTTTCGAGATTTAAGCAAGAACGCATCCATCTTTTCCTTTCTTAACAAGAAGCGCATTGTCAAGTACGGCAATGAAATGGGATTTGATCAGATTGGTGCTTTAACAGATATGGAACAGGCTTGTCTTTTAGAAGAATACAAGCATGCGCTACGTCGATATTATGATTCCTGCATGAGTGGCAACTATCATACCTTCTTTGGAATGGGCAATCCCGAGGATCGAGTTCGCATCGCTGCAGCCAAAGAGGACATCACCGCCATGACCGTCGCCATTGCCAAGCAGTTCCGCCAGGAAGACTTCTTTAGTCTTTGGATAGAAGCCGGCAGAAGCGTTTTAGATGAATTAGAGAATAATTAAGAGGAGCCTAGGCTCCTCTTTTTTAGTGCAATAATACTGCTATGGACATCCATGAACGATTCACAGTCATCTGCAAGACATCTGCCTCTAAGATTACCTCGTCTGCCGCATCTCGATAAGTGTCCAGAATCTGGGTACAGCCTTCCACCGGAATGCGAATCTCCCTAGACTCCTCCAATTCAAAGACATGGAGCACCACCAGCGTCCCAGCCTCGGAACGGCGCACCAACGCCTGATACCCCTTCGGATGTCTCCAACTGGTAATTCCCGAATCATAAACATGACTTATACCATCTCGAATCACAGGACTTACCATGTGATAGAAGGTCATTCCCTCATCAATCACCGTCCACTGCTGCCGGGTTAGCTGGGTCACATCCCCGGAGATGCACATACGTCCTAACATGGTCGCTGTCAGAGAGTAACGGATACGATCCAAGCTGTCCTCCTGACGAATCACCGCCCAGATTTGGCTCTGAGCCGGCGTAATCACACGGTGGAGATTGGCCGCAATAATGGGTATTTCCTTGCATTCATGGGCGTCTGAGAAGGACGCCATCGCGCACATGCTCATGGTCAGCGGCTCCAAACGATGCCCACCGGACGCACAGTTTTCCAGAATGATTCCCGGTAATTCTTCCTTCACCTTTTCGATAAAGGCAGTATCCCCTTCCATATTGCGCCGCAGGCCTTCTCCAAGAGATTCTGCCCCGTCACAGCCAATTCCAATGGTTTCGTTATAGTCCATCTTCATGTAGCCGAATCCGTACTCTTTCAGGGTTCCAATCACCACTTCTTCCAGATAATCCTGCACCCAAGGGTCTTTCATATCCCAGAATCGACGGAAATAGGTTGTTAACGGTTTGCCATCACGCTTTAACAGATGCTTTTCCAACTGATAAGCCTTGGCATACTTGGCTACGTTTTCAATCTCAAACCAGATTCCCGGCACCAGCCCGGCATCTCGAATGGCATCTACCGTCTTCTGCATTCCTTCCGGAAACAGTTCCTTGGACACTACATAGTCGCCCATTCCTTGATCCCACGGAATCCCCGGTTGCTTGTACCACCCACAATCAATCACGAAATAGGAAAATGGTTTTCCCTGAATCGCTTCCAAAATGCGACTAATATTCTCATGGCTCGGGTTGCCCCAAGTGGTGCAATATTCATTGAACACCATAGGAAGGCTCTGTTCCACCTCCGGTCCCAAGCGGAAACAATCCCGCTGGTATTCCGTCAGGCGTTGACAAAACCCATCGAAATCCTCGGTGTGCTGCACCGTTACAATGGCTTCCGGTGTTGTAAAATACTCTCCCGGCGCCAACTCCTTGTACCATTGGCCAAATTCTCGATCCGCCAAACCGCCGCTGAATCCCAATCCATCATCCTTGCGGTAGAACTCCATCTGCCATGATGCATTGTGAGCAATCTGAGCACCCCAATAGATATGGTTCTTCTTGTCATACAGCGCACCAAACGGAAAGAATCCATTCACCGGCATAGAACCCACCTGGCCATAGCGAAGTCCCCGCACTGCATGGGGTGCCCAAGCGGCTTCTAGCGCCAAATCCTCTATAGGTTCCCGGCACAGCCGCCCCTCTCCGCTCCACACACTGCGAATGCGACACACTTCCATGGATTCTGCCGCATCCCCGGCTACATAAGGTGTCAATCCTCCCAAGGAAAAGCTGGATATCATTTCGATACCTAATTTCTGTGAACCAACGTTCTCAATGGTTGCTGCCATTACAACGTAAGGTGCTCCCTTTTTCCAACGAAGGTAATGACGCACCATGTATCCTCGCTGGGACTTTAGGGTTACCGTCACCTGAATGCCACCATCGACTTTCTTTTGACTGATTGTCTTTAGCTTTAATTCCCGACAACTTTGGCCATTTCGCATGGAAACACCACCGGCATACGCTTCGTTGTAAGTTTCCCCGGCGATTTTAAGCTGCACAAGGTTCTCTTGTACCATGTGCTTGCCATAAGTATTCCCTTCCTTGTCAGAAGTAACAGGTAGCGGCATGTCCGCCGGCAGCAATTGCAATCCACATACGTGCCACTCGTCCTCTGTATAGCGGGCAATCATGTCCCCCAATTCAATCTCTCGTATAACCTCTATCATAGCCTCTCCTATTGTAGATGCGCGCCTATTGCCTGCTCATCCATTGATTCCCCAATTACAATTATGACGTGTTGCCCGATACTCATAGGCTTCACTCGGAACTCGTGCCGCGTTGCATTCACCTCGTACCACACATCTTCCTCCACGAAGCCCTTTACACGGAATACTTTGCCACAGCTCTCATCGCGGAAAATATTCTCCACCGCCCGTTCCAGTTCTGCCTTGGTAATATCCAGATTCATAAAGAACAAGGATTGATAGCCGCTGTCATCATCCAAATGCAGCTTTACGTGACCCTCCACACTATATCCGGCAGACAGGATGCTTTCGTAGTCTTCCAACTCCAGTTCTCGCCAATCCTTCACAAAGAAATCCGCTTCCTTAAGCTCCCTGGTGCCATGGAATCGATTGATGGCTTCCTGTAAATGCACTTTGGTTGCCGCAATATCAGCCTCCTGCGCCAACTGGCACTTAGAGAGAATCACCCGTCCTGCGTTGGAGATTTGCGAACACAGCATATAGTCGGATTCCTTGGACAACTCCGGCTCTAGCTTGCTATCCACAATTGCCAGCACATTTCCTATCTCATACCACTGATCCAATGGGGATTCGTGAAGCACATCGAAAAATTCATCCACATCAAAGATGCCGGAAGGCTCCACAATAACCCGGTCATATCCCTGCATACCAAGGGCTATGAGCTTGGTTTTGAATCTTCTGCGATGGCAATCCGCATCACAGCCGCCGGCCACCATTTCCAGGTCCACAGCGTCCCCTAATGCATCCTGTAATAACATCATGTCCACATTGATGGCGCCATAGTCATTTTCGATGATTCCCACACGCTTTCCACAGGAAACTAAATATTTAACATATTTTTTAATAAATGTTGTCTTGCCGGCTCCCAAGAAACCGGTTATTAAATCCACTTGTATCATAGATTCACTCCTACTTATCAACCTTATCATATCATTTTCCCCAAAAAGGGGCATTGTTTTTCTCGTATTTTGCATCTTGTTTCGATTTTCTGTTGGAATTACAATGAATGTTAGATACTGTTGGTTTTCCAACGAAGGGAGATATAACTATGGCAAATGTAGCACATCTGCAGGAAGCAGACATCGAGAAAATTTACTTATGTCCGTTATTCAAGGGTGTTGAGACAGCAAAGTTGGCTTCCATCATCAAGAAGCCTTACACCAAAGTAGCCACCCATGAAGACGACACCGTTTTATTTAAAACCGGTCAGAAGATGAACCAATTACTATTGGTATTGGATGGTGAGGTTGGTGTCATCGGAACGAACCTTTGGAACAAGGGCTCCATCGTAGAATTATTAGGTGCCGGAACACTCTATGGCGCAGAATTCGCCGTTGGTGCTGACAAGAAATTAGGTTATGACATCTGCACTTTGGAGAATTCCAGAGTCCTAACCATCGATTACGTGAAGTTATTATGCGATTCCGATTATCGCAAGATTGCACCGATTATTTCCGAGAACCTATTACAGTTTGCAATCGCAAGAACCCACAACCTTCAGGCACGCATCTATCATCTAGCACAGGGTTCTACCAGAGAGAAGCTGTTAGCTTATCTTTCGGATCAGTCCAGGCAGGCTAAGAACACCACCTTCCAGATTGACTTGGATCGTCAGGACTTGGCAGATTACCTCTCCGTAGAGCGAAGTGCCATGTGTGCAGAACTTTCTAAGATGCAGAAGGATGGGCTCATTAACTATCACAAAAATGAGTTTACGTTAAAAAAGATTAAGAAATAAAAGATAAAACGCCTTGGGATTTCCCAAGGCGTCTTTTATTTATGCAGGAGCTTGCGCCCCAACTTTGCTAATTCCGGATCACGACCACTGCTGATAACAATGATGCCCATTTCCTTAGCACGCAAATAATCTGACTGCGTCAAATCTTTGGTTGCCACCAAAACCTTCTTGGCGTATTTTCCGCCGAAGCGATTGGCCACCGTCTCTAATTCATAGAGGGCGTCCTTCTTCACATGTCCATTTTTGCAGGAGATAAACACCGGCGTATAACCATGAAGCAAAAGGACATCTACTTCGTTGGTGGTATCTTCATCCGGCTGATTGTGAATCACACCGTCCCAGTCCAGATGAACACCTATACGACAATCTTCACCGAACTCCCGCGCCACCATGTAGGTGTGGAGCTCGAGGATACTACCGGCATCCCAAAAAGCATCCCGCACAACGGAGTTGTGATAGGAATAACCATAGCCATCCAAATCATGATGGACATTATACAATAGGCCCAGTTTCTCACAATCATCCAGAATCGCAAAGAAGGTATGAAGCTCAATGCCGTTCTCCCTAGCGAACTTCGGCGGCTTCACCATAATCTTTTCCTCGATAGTTAGAAACTCTGCCTGCTCGGAATTCTTCAGGTAATTGGAAAAATGGTTCCAATCCGCCGCATAGCGCACCATCACATCCCACATAGCACGAATCTCCTCCGCCTGTTCTTCGGAGGTCACTGATTTCAATCCCTTATGCATCCGATAGTTAATCTGGCCACCGTTCAATGTAACAAAAGCATCCAGATCAAAGGGAACATCCTGCTTCTGACATGACGTCTCAATATCGTAGTCCGCGTGACGATGAAGGGGAATAAATTGATTTGCCGCAATGTCATAGGCATGCATCGGAATCTCCATAGATGCAGCAAACACGCCAAATGCCACCAGCACCAGGCTCTCGCCCCCGGTAACATCAACAAAAATCTCATTCCCATTCTCTCGTTCCAGACGAAAGGCGGCCTCGATGGTTTCTTCGATGTCATCCAAGTCCTGCTCAGAGACCGGGTAGAAGCACACTTCCTGTACACCACATCGTTTCAGCAAAAAAGCTTCTGTCATATCACGATACTTGGCGATGACTTCCGGATAGCCAAAGTACACCACACGATCCATCTTGTAATTCAGACAGGTAATCACATTTTCAATTGGGTCCGTATCTAAAAATTCAACATTTACTTTCATAGTTCTATTATAAGCAAAAAAGACGTCCTGGGAAATCCCAAGACGTCTTGCCGAGTCATACTCGAATATCAGTAGCATAAAAAGGTCTAAACAATCGCACTCATGCGGCCCGTTGAGAACCACAGCACTTCGTTGTTCATTGCTTTCTCAAGAACAAAGAAATGTTCACGGTCACTTCCTTGCTCAATCTCCAGTGCATGTCTGTCTTGTTCACAGATCTGCACATCCTCTTCAGTATCCTTAAAACGCTCAAACAGTAACATAATTGCCTCCCTCCTCAGCTAGGGACAACCACGAACCCTTCGCTGACAAACAAAACAATAACGAAACGATCTCACGGAATGAGAAAACCAATTCCTTTTTGTATCTTTATTATAACGTGAGCATTTTTAAATACAACACCTTTATCGATGAATTGTGCTCATGCATTTGATGAAGAATAGAAAAGCGCCGAGGCATTCGCCTCGACGCATCTGTTACGCATTCTTAAATTCCATTTAACTTCTGAATGATAATCGGAATCTCTTTGTCTGCTTCCTCATTGGAAAGCTGGCAAGTACCTGCATTAGCATGGCCTCCTCCGCCATAGCGCAAGCACAAATCACCAATATTATAATTGGATGCACGATTGATAATGGACTTACCAATCATAACTGCAGTGTTCTGCTTCTGGAAGCCCCATGCAATATGGACGGAAATCTGTGCCTCCGGGAACAATGCATAGATGATGAAACGGTTGCCGGCATAGATGATATCTTCCTTACGAAGATCAAGAACAACAACCTTACCCTCTACGTAGGCCAATTTCTTCAGCTGCTCTTTGAACTTCTCAGTATGCTCAAAGTACAAGTCCGTACGTTCCTTCACATCCGGGAGCTGTAACACTTCGTCCACAGAATGATTTACACAGTAATCAATCAGCTCCATCATCAAGTCATAGTTGGAAATACGAAAATCGTGGAATCGTCCCAATCCGGTACGCGCATCCATAATGAAATTCATCAATACCCATCCCGTTGGATTTAGGATTTCCTCCTGGGTAAAATCAGCGCTGTCTCCCTTGTCTACCGCAGTCATGATTTCTTCTGATACCTTTTTGAATCGGCCGGCTCCACCGTAATAGTTATAAACTACGCGAGCCGCACTCTTCGCATCGCCATCAATAATGAAACGATCCTTGAAGTTTTCTGCACTAACACGCTTTAGCTCACTCTCGTGATGGTCAAACGCCATTCCTACTCTCATGTCAAAAGGCAGGTTTGTTGTAATATCATTAGAGGACAACTCAATCTTGCCGTCCTGAACATCTTTTGGATGAACAAACTTGATTTCATCAATCAAATCCAGTTCTTTAAAAAGCATTGCACAAACTAACCCATCAAAGTCGCTACGTGTTACCAAACGTTTTTTCATAGAAACACTACCTCCCCATATATTTGTGGAACACCTAGCACAATTCTAACACAGTTGTCAGTTTTTATGTATAGTTTTCTTACACCAGACTGCTTTTTTAAATAAAAAAAGAACGCTGTCTCACCTTATGACAGCGTTCTTCATATATCTGTGATATTATCGTACGATGAACTGTCCGTACTTACCCATAAACTCCATATAATCTGCGATTGCTTCTTTGATAAAATTCTTCATATTTTTATCCTCCTTCTTCTCTCTATCTCTTGTTTACACCTGCATTATAGTTCCGTAATTGGGATAGTTCTTGCCAAAAGGAGTTAAAAAGTAGTCAAATCTTGCAATCGAATTTATAAGATATCAATGAGTTCTCCAGCCAAAGCCTTATTCATACTGCGTACTGCGCAGAATTTACCGCACATGCTACAGGTGTCGCTATGGTCATCTTCCGGTGCTCGGTCTGCACGAATTGCCTTGGCCACCTCCGGATCAATGGCTTCCTTCCACTGAGCATCCCAATCCAGAATCCGTCTGGCATCCGCCATACGGTCATCTCGGTCCCTGGCGCCTTTAATACCCTTAGCAATATCAGCAGCATGAGCAGCAATTCTGCTGGCAATAATACCATCATGAACATCCTGCTCATTCGGCAATGCCAAATGCTCCGCCGGGGTAACATAGCACAGGAAAGATGCTCCGCTGGCTGCTGCAATGGCTCCACCAATCGCTGCCGTAATATGGTCATAACCCGGTGCAATATCCGTAACCAATGGTCCTAACACATAGAATGGAGCCCCCTTACAAATGGTCTGCTGTACTTTCATATTGGCAGCAATCTGATCCATTGGTACATGTCCCGGGCCTTCTACCATGACCTGGACATCCTTTGCCCATGCACGCTCTGTCAGCTCACCCAGGCGAATCAGTTCTTCAATCTGAACGCCGTCTGTTGCGTCTGCTAAGCATCCCGGGCGGCATGCATCTCCCAGACTTACCGTTACATCATGTTCCCGGCAAATATCCAGAATCTCATCATAATATTCA
>JAILCW010000093.1 GCA_024690265.1 Lachnospiraceae bacterium
ATGACTGAAGGTAATGCGTCCTTTAAACGTCTGGTTTATCAGATAAGTCTTTCCGACTCTTCGTCTGCCATAGACTGCTACCAAATGGGCTTTTTTGCTGCTATAGAGTTTTTTCAGTTGTTTTTCTTCTTTTTCTCTTCCAATCATGATTCTATTATAACAGATTTTATTTGGCGGTCAACTACATTATTTAATGATTCACCGCTGAATTAAAATGCCAATAAATTCGGAAAATCCCTAAAAATAGGCTTTTTTGTGCATGTGTATATTTGAATCATTAAATCAGACAGTCTTTGGAATTTGGTAGAATTTGAACTCATCACTTGACAATGTTGCAGAGAGGGTGCCGGACCTGCCGGCGATGATCATAGAGCTTAAGCATAATAAGTGTGCGGAGAGCGCAGAGTTAATCCCGTTGCAGGTGGCAGGGATACAGGTAGTGTCACGCTTATAGAGGATGTAATTCCGCGCATCCTCAAGCGTGAGTTTATCCAAAGGCTTATCCCCGATCCACTTCAGAAAACATGACACGTGATAGACGTATTGCTTGCAGGAACCCTCGGAATGGTTGCGGATCCTGCATTCCTCACGGATTCTTTCAAATATTTCTTCATGCATAAAAACCTCCGTAATGGTAGCGGTTCAATGGTTAACAGCCATCATTACGGAGGTGGATGTATCTGATGATTTCTCTTGTGCCCAAGAGGTGTAAGTGCTATTCTTCTCATGGCAGTGGTAGTGATTGTTGAGTGTGGTAGCTTAAACAATACTCCTTTTAGGAGTCACTATCTACTGCCTTTTTGAAAAAGTAAAGCGCTGCGCTCAGCCTTGGCAGACCGTCGCGCAGCGACTTAGTTATTACAATAGAAGAAAGCTGAGGAAAAAATGGTGCGTAGAATTGAAACAGAAAGGCTTATATTAAGGACAGTGACTGCCGACGATGCCGAAGCGGTATTTGTCTGGGCATCAGATCCTGAAGTGAATAAGTATATCCTAATCTCCCGTCAAAATTATACACAGCATGACATCAAAAAGCACCTGCGAGCCGCATAAAAAGTCAATTTTTTTCAACATAAACCGTTGACAAACATGTGTATAAAATATATAATAGAACACAGATATTATACACAGGTTTTCGACGGAGGCGACTATGTCATCACTGGTTTATGTCCATAATCCTAATGGTACAACCTATGTTTACGAGAATATCTCCTACTGGGATAAGGAGACCAAAAAAAGCAAACAAAAGCGCAAACCCATCGGACACCTTGACCCTTCAAGCGGCAAGGTTGTTCCCAACCGTAAGAAAGGCGATGCTGCCAGAGCGCGATCAGGCTCGACGAACAATGATGATCCGCGATGCACTGTCCTCACCTGTGGTGTCACGAAGTTGCTTGATAAGGCAGTTAATGACATCGGTCTTCAAAAGGTGTTGGCATCCGTTTTTCCAAGCGACTGGTCGAGGATATTCACCTGTGCTTATTATCTCGTCAGTGAAGGCGGGGCTTTGTGCCACGTGGAGAAATTGAAAAACTCCAACGTGGTGCCATTTATCGAATCGCTTGCCAGTCAGCGTATCAGCGAACTGTTAGGCAGGATCACGCCAACCCTCCAGCAGGAATTCTTCGGTAAATGGATCGCAAGCAACAAGCAGGATGAGTACTATGCCTTGGACATTACCAGCGTCTCTTCGTACAGCGATCTCATCGAATTCGTTCGATGGGGATATAACCGTGATGGAGACGACCTGCCTCAGATCAACCTGTTAATGATCACAGGTGAAAAGAGCCATATGCCGCTTTATTATCGGATCATTCCCGGAAGTATCAAGGATGTCCGGACCTTGCGCGAAAGTCTCAAAAATATGGCGTACATCGAAGCGGGTCAGCTGCATTATGTGATGGATAAAGGCTTTTACAGCGAGCAGAATATCGATGCCATGTACGCAGATCATAAACGGTTCATGATGGGCATCCCGTTCACCGCAGGCTTTGCGGCTGACCTTGTCGAAAGGTATCGCGATGCCATACGTTCTCATCAGAACTACTGCATGGTCGGATCAGATGACCTGTATGCCGTAACAGAACTCATGGATTGGGACGGTCATCGCTTTTACGCTCATGTTTACTACGACAGTTACAAGGCAGCCGCAGATGAAAAAGAATTTGATCACACACTGCATTGTTGCTATGAAGAACTGATAAACGGGAACCGTGTCAAGGAGCACAAAAAGTATTATGATCAGTTCTTTTTTATCAAGGAAACACCTGTGCGTGGCATAAAGGTCCAGTTCAATGAAGAAGCCATTGCCGAATACAAGCGAAATCATGTCGGCTGGTTTATCCTTGCCGGTAATGATATCAAGGACAAGGTCAAGGCTCTTGAGGTATACCGTGCCAAAGATGCTGTCGAGAAATGCTTCGATGATCTGAAGAATGATCTCGATATGAAACGCATTCGCATGCATACCAAGGAAACCATGGAAGGCCGCATATTTATTCAGTTTATCGCCCTCTTGATCACCACGAGATTGAAAGAGGTGATGAATGAGGCTGGATGGTTCAAGAACTACGACCTCCAGGAAATCATCGATGAGATGAAAAGTATGCGGGAGGTCAAAGTCGTGGGTTCTCGTAAAAAGTACGCCACAGAACCCACAGCGCTACAGCGGAGCATCATTAAACTATATGGTTTGTAACTTGTCGACCTGTGTATAATATGGCCGGGATTTTAGGTGAGAATTATCGTGTGGTTTATCATGCACATACCACCAACATTATTGCGCTCACCTTCGTGCTTCCGCTAGAGGACGCAGTGTTTACCAGAGAACTTTGGGAGATGGCAACGGAGTGCCCGGTGGTATTCCCACAGGGCGTAGGTGTGGTGCCATGGATGGTTCCGGGGGGATGTGAGATTGCGGTAGCTACCAGCGAATTAATGAAAAAATATGATTTGGCTATCTGGGCACATCATGGTATGTTTGCAGCAGGATATGATTTTGATTTGACTTTTGGTTTGATGCATACCGCAGAGAAATCTGCAGAAATTCTTGTGACATTGTCTATGCGACCGGATAAGTTACAGACCATTACGCCGGAGAACTTCCGGGATTTGGCAAAGGACTTCCACGTAGAGTTACCGGAAGCCTTCTTGTTTGAAAAGGGAAAGGGAAAATAATGCAGCAGTACGAAAAAGATCACTTGGCACTTGTGCTGGAGAATGCGGCAGAGTGTACAGTTTTATTGAAGAGTAATGGTGATTTTCCACTGGGGGCGCCACAGGCTATTGACGCCTTTGGTGCCGGCCTTCGCTATACGGTGAAGGGCGGAACGGGTTCCGGTGAGGTAAACAGTCGTTTTACCTATACCATCGAAGAGGGCTTAGAGAAGGAAGGATTCCGAATCACGTCCAAGTCTTGGCTGGATAGCTATGATGCCATTCGCACCTTGGAGCGCAAGGCGTTTGCCAAGGCAGTGAAGCGAGAGGCCATTGCGAATCATGAGAATCCTTTTATCTATTGCATGGGTCGAGAGATGCCGGAACCGGAGTATACGATTCCGTTGGAGAAAAAGAGCGAGGTTGCTATTTACGTGGTATCCCGCAATTCCGGAGAGGGAAGCGACCGCAGGCCGGTACCGGGAGATGTCATGCTTTCCAATTCCGAGGTTCGTGACATTTTGGAATGTAACCGAAAGTATGAGAAGTTTCTACTGGTGTTGAATGTCGGTGGAGCCTTAGACTTATCACCGGTGATGGAGGTGGAGAATATCCTATTACTATCTCAGCTTGGTGTGGATTGTGGTAAGGTGCTGGCAGATATCATGCTTGGTAAGCAGAATCCATCCGGAAAGCTGACCACCACATGGGCTGCTTGGGAAGATTATTCTTCAGAGGGTACTTTTGGAGATTGGAACGATACGCGTTATGTGGAGGGTATCTACGTGGGCTATCGTTACTTTGATAGCATTGGCAAGAAACCGCTGTTTCCTTTTGGCTATGGATTATCCTATACCAGCTTTACATTGGAACACATGGCAACAAGTGTGTCTGGGGATATGATTACAACTTCTGTTAAGGTGAAGAATGTTGGAAATGCAACGGGTAAGGAAGTAGTACAGGTATATGTTAGCAAGCCATCCGGCAAGTTGGACCAGCCATATCAGGAACTGGCTGCTTTTGCCAAAACAATGGCATTGGCTCCTTCCGAAGAAGAAGTGTTGGAGTTGCAATTCAAGCTTTCTGATATGGCTTCCTATGATATGGACAGTGCTTCCTATGTATTAGAGGCCGGAGACTATATCATCCGTGTTGGTAATTGCTCTTCGGATACGAAGATTGTTGGAGTTGCAACGCTTAATGAGATTGTCACGGTACGTAAGGTGAAGAATTGTCTGGGGAATCCGGATTTTACCGATATCCGATTACAGGCGCCGGTGGATGAGATTCCGGCAGAGGTAGTGCGCCTAACTATTGATGCTTCGGCAATTCCAACCACTGTTGTAGATTACAACGTGGAGTATGAAATCGATGAACGTGTAAAGAAGCTTTCTAACGAGGAATTATCTTACCTTGCCATCGGTGGATTTGATCCTGACGCCAAGGGCCTAAGTGTCATTGGAAATGCTGCGATTCATGTGGCAGGTGCAGCAGGTGAGACAACTTCTCAACTAGAGAAGTATGGACTTGGGGCGCTTATTATGGCAGATGGTCCGGCTGGATTGCGTCTTGCGAAGGAATATTATGAAGATGTCAAGGGAGCCCATGCTGCTTTATCCGGTGGCGCGATTCCGCAGAGCATTTTGGATATGATGGGACCGGTATCTCGTTTTATTGCACAGCTTATTACCGGCGGAAGCAAAACGCCGAAGAATGTGGAACTAAAAGAGCAGGCATGTACCATGATTCCAATTGGAACGGCCATTGCCCAGAGTTTTAACTTGGATTTGGCCCTCTGTTTTGGTGATTTGGTAGGAACCGAGATGGAGATGTTTGGGGTTCACCTTTGGTTGGCACCGGCCCTTAATATTCATCGCAGCATCCTGTGTGGTCGTAACTTCGAGTATTATTCTGAGGACCCGTTGGTATCCGGATTGATGGCCGCAGCCATTACGCAAGGGGTGCAGGCTCATAGAGGACGTGCAACCACCATCAAGCATTATGCAGCCAATAATGCCGAGACCAATCGTTACTGCAATAACAGTCAGGTCAGTGAGCGCGCTATGCGTGAAATTTACCTCCGAGGATTTGAAATCTGTGTAAAAACATCACAGCCCCATGCATTGATGACCAGCTATAACCTGTTGAATGGAACTCATACTGCAGAACATCGGGGATTGATAGAAGATATTCTCCGCAGGGAATGGGGATATCAGGGCATGGTTATGACAGATTGGGTAATGACCATGATGGAAAGCAAGCGTTCCAAGTACCGCAATTCCTTATCGGAAAAGGTGGCTGCAGCAGGTGGAGACCTATTCATGCCAGGTGGTAAGAAGGACTATGAGCGAGTGGTCAAGGCCTTGCAGGATGGTAGATTAGAACGCAAGCAGCTTGAGATTAACGGAACACGTGTAGTCCGTAAAACACAAGAATTAATTGGATGATTTTGACTCCCCGGGACGGAGTTAGCGAGTCATTTTAGTGGTGATTTCAGTATTTTCCGATGGTGGAGAATAGAATACCCAGGGTAGAGAAAAAATGGAAATGTGGTAATATACATAAGGTTATGATCAAAAGTGTCATAAATATTGAAAAACACAGTAAAATCAGTACTTTTAGAAGGAGATAAATTACCATGAAGCTCGGAATCGTAGTTTCACCCTGCATCCCCTTATTTCATAAAATGCCACAGAAATGCTGTAAAATCAATGCTTTTGCGTGAAACGAATTTCACGTAAGTCTATATATTTTCACATAATATTTGCAAAAATAGTTGCGAAATAGTTGCGAACTTGATTGTAAAAAAATAAGCCTGACAGGGATGTTACTCCCCGGCAGGCTTGTTTGATTTTGAAGGTGTGGTCAGAGCTTCTTCGAGATTCCAACCGTGCGAGACTCGATATTCGAATACCTTTCGGTCAATACCATAGTGTTCGCACATTCTTGTACGGCTTTTGTATAAGATGCCTTTATGGTCACGGATCTGCTGTCCGCCGTTATGTTTGACGGGGCGGGTTAAAGCTTCCGCGACTGACATTTTGTAGACTTTAATACGGCGAGAATACGTCTCGGGATTAATGCTGTATACCTTGCACATTTCTTTGATTGAAGGATAACTATTACCGAAATGGTCTTTGCATGGAATATTGTGTGATGTCTTTTTGAATCTTTTTTTTCGTTTCATGGCTAACTCCTTTTAGAAGGTATTCATAATAATACAACTCCCTTTTTACATTTGTGTGTTTTATAATATAGACAAATAAAATTCCGATTTTGTTAACAACGGAGAAAGAGATATGGGCGATTTTAATTCTTATTTTTCATCGATTCCAAAGATGGAAACTGAACGACTAATATTCA
>JAILCW010000098.1 GCA_024690265.1 Lachnospiraceae bacterium
GTAACAGTTCCACCGTATCTAGCAACATATTCCTTTGCTTTCTCAACTGTGGCTGTTCTAGCATCGTCTTCGATCTTAGCGTTGACAACGAGTGCTAATTCATACTTGTTCATTTGTTTACCTCCTTTTGGTCTTTTGGCCTTCTTCTTATATAGAAGAAAGCAAGGATATTTTCATATACCACGAAACGATATATTAGCATCTTTTGCACGAGATTTCAAGAGCTTTTTGTGATTGACTTAATATTTTTCTCAATCTTTGTTCGCGGTATCATGAGCTGATGTCCGCATCCTACACACTTGATGCGCAAATCCTGGCCTACATAAATAACTTCCCATTCTTTGCTTCCACAAGGATGCTGTTTTTTTAATGTGAGAATATCTCCCACTGCAATCTGCATTGCCATTCTATACCTCAATCTGTGACAGCACTTCACCAATTGGATCTGTGATGACCAAATCCGCTCTGGTATCCTTGGCTGTCGCTGACTTATTTATCAATACTAAGTATTTTCCTCGGAAGAAATCAATAAGGCCTGCTGCCGGATATACCACTAGTGATGTTCCACCGATAATCAGCATATCTGCATGTTCTAACTCATAGACCGATTCATTCAATATCTTCTGATCTAAGCCTTCTTCGTACAACACTACATCCGGCTTGATATCTCCGCCACATGCATCGCACTTCGGAACCGGGACACCTGCTGCCTTCTGTGCAAGCATATAATCTCCGTCGAAAAACTTTCCACACTTCTGGCAATAATTGCGTAGCACACTGCCATGCAATTCCAATACCTTTTTGCTTCCGGCCTTCTGATGCAGACCATCAATGTTCTGAGTGATTACGGAAGACAGCTTCCCCTTAGCCTCCATCTCGGCTAACTTCTTATGGGCAGCATTAGGCTCTACCCCATCAATCATAATCTTGTCATTGTAGAATCGATAGAATTCTTCTTTATATCTCATATAAAAGGAATGACTCAATATCGTCTCCGGGGGATAATCATACTTCTGATTGTACAATCCATCCACGCTTCGAAAGTCCGGGATTCCACTCTCTGTTGATACTCCGGCTCCTCCAAAAAAGACGATTCGGCTGGAATCATTCACCATTTCCTGTAACTTTTGAATCTTCTCCATATCCATATGACTACCCCCTTTATTTATTCTTCTAACAATGCTGCATAGATATCCCGTTTACTTACCCCTCGGTCTTTTGCCATCTCTTTCATGGCCGCTTTCTTATCCAACCCCTGATCCAGATAATGTTGCAAATGCTCCTGCATGGACAGTTCTTCCCATGCTTGCTGCTTCTCCTGAATGACTGCTTCTTTGGATTTGCCTTCAATTACGAGAACATATTCGCCCCTAGGCTCCCGTTCTTCGTATTCTTCTATGGCTCCATCGATGGTGGTCTTGTCCTTCTCTTCGAACTTCTTGGTTAGTTCTCGGCAAAGTGTGATTCCCCGCTCGCCTCCTAACGCTTCGCGCAGTTCCACTAACGTCTTCTTCAAGTGATGGGGTGCTTCGTATACAATCAGCGTTCTTGTATCCTGAGCCATTTCTCCCAGCACCCTGGCTCGTTCCTTTTTATCCTTTGGCAAAAATGCCTCAAAGGAAAAACGTCGGGATGACTGTCCGGACATTGTGATCGCAGTTACTGCCGCACATGCTCCCGGTATGGTTGTTACCTCGATTCCACGCTCATAACAGAATGCGACCAACTCTTCTCCCGGATCTGAGATTCCCGGCAATCCGGCATCCGTTATGACTGCAACTTCATCGCCTGCCGCCAAGCGTCCCAGCAAATAATCTGCCTTATCGATTTTGTTGAACTCATGATAACTGGTCACCGGTGTTTTGATGTCAAAATGATCTAGCAATTTTCGGGATGTTCTGGTATCCTCACACGCAATCAAATCTACCTTTTTCAAGGTATCGATTGCACGAAAGGTCATATCTTCCATATTACCTATTGGCGTTGCAACTAAATATAGCATATCCTTCTCTCTCTAATATCCATATGTATCGTAGATTTCCTGCGTATATACACCTGGTTTCTCATAAACAATCAGCGGCGGTTCCACTGTGATACGACTTTTGCCGCCTCGTAATCCTTCGATAAGAACCATGTTCGGTTCCTTGTCCACATAGGGATACACTAGGCGCATACGTTTCGGCTCAATTCCCTTGGCACTCATCATGGTAAGAATCTCTACCAAGCGGAATGGGCGATGAACAAAATAGCATCGTCCCTGAGGCTTTAATAACTTAGCCGTTTGCGTTACCACATCTTCCAATGTACATAACACTTCATGTCTGGCGATGGTTTTCGCATCCCCTTCGTTCTGTAAACCATGCTGCGCTATCATGTAAGGCGGATTGCAGGTCACTACATCAAAGGTTGCTGCTCCAAATATCGAAGACGCTTCCTTGATATCTCCTGTAACAATCTCAACCTTGTCTCCGATTCCATTATATTCTACGCTTCGGCGGGCCATATCTGCACTTTCTTCCTGAATTTCCAATCCCACAAAGCGCTTTCCGGGGGTTTTTGCTTCAAGCAAAATAGGAAGAATCCCAGTTCCCGTTCCCAGGTCAACCACAGATTCTTCCTCTTTGACTTTCGCAAATCCACTCAGAAGAACTGCATCCATTCCAAAACAAAACTTCGACGGGTTCTGTATGATTCCGTACCCGTTTCGTTGTAAATCGTCGATGCGTTCTCCTTCTTTTAGCAGATTAGTTTTCTTTTCCATTTTTGTTAGCTTGCTCACCTTGCGCACCATTATTCTTGCCTTTGTTGCGATTGCGGTTGCGTGACTTGTGCGGCTTGTTGCGCTTCTCTTCAACCTTTTCGTCCGCCGACTGTGGCTTCTCGCCCTTATTCTCCTGATGCGGCTTGTGATTCTTCTTATTGTTGCCGGAGTTCTTGTTATCACCGCGTTTATTCTTGCGGTTCTTCTCCTTATGGTTGTTCTTATTCTCACTTTCTTCGGCGGTTACTTCCTTGGATTCTTTGGATTCCTTTGGCTCTTTTGGTTCCTTCACCTTCTGTGGCTTAGGTTCTTCTTCCTTCGGCTCCTGTTTTGGCTTATTATTACCGCCCTTCTTACGAGGAATAAACGTTAGGTCATCTACGGAGTACTCTCGTATCTCTCGCTCATCATTCTCTTCGAACAGAACACGGACCTGTTGCTTCAACACATTCATGTCGTAGACAATACCATGTTCGTTGTTTGTTGTAATAGCCTCATCGCCCTTGCCCGGCATTCTTGCGTTCAAGTATTCGTAGGTCTCTTCTTCGTTTTTCAGGCAACACATTAATCGCCCACACACACCGGAAATCTTGGTAGGGTTCAAAGACAAGCTCTGTTCCTTGGCCATCTTCATGGATACCGGAGCAAAATCTGCCAAGAAGGTCTTACAACACAATTCTCGTCCACAGATTCCGATTCCGCCCAGAATCTTGGTCTCATCTCGTACACCAATCTGTCGTAGCTCAATTCGTGTACGGAACACTGCTGCCAAATCCTTAACCAATTCACGGAAATCTACTCGATCATCTGCGGTAAAGTAAAATAGCAACTTATTACGGTCAAAAGTATATTCGGTCTGCACCAACTTCATCTCAAGGTTGTGCTCGCGAATCTTCTGCTGACCAATTCGATATGCGTCTTTTTCTTTGACGATATTCTCTTCGACACGCTTAATATCTTCTTCTGTGGCCTTGCGCATAATCTCCTTCAGAGGCTGCTTGGCCTTATCGTCTTCTACTTCCATCTCGGGAATTGAAATAATTCCCATCTCTACGCCACGTGATGTCTCTACAATTACGCGGTCGTTCATTCGTAAGGTGAGTCCGTTGGGATCAAAGTAATAGCTCTTTCCGGCATTACGGAATCGTACACCTATAATCTTTTTCATTTGATTATTTCTCCTTTATTGACAACAGCAAGGAGTCCAATGCAATCTCACCGGATACATTGCTATGTATCTGGCGCTTTGTCTTATCTATGGATTTGATTATCCATTCCAAACTCTCATAATCTAGCTTCGCTGCTTGTGTCCGTATTTGTGCCAAGGCATCCGAAAATATGATTTGGTTTGCCTTTTGACTTGCTTTATATAATAACACATCTCGGTACCACACGACTAGTAAGTCTAGGAATTCCTCGAGTGTTATCGGCTCATTGGATGCATCACCTTCCGATGCTCCTTTGGTCCCATCTTCCTTATCCGCAGTCTTCTTAATTCTTACTGGGTATTTACTCTGATATTCCTTTGCCAAAGTAATTACTTCTGCATCATTGGTGTTAAGGATTTTGGAACTTATTCGGATGACGTCTTTTCGCGCTTCGGAAAATGCTTCACTTTCCGTCAGCTTCACGGCTCGACCCAGATTTCCCTGGGCAAAAGCGGTCAGTACCTCTGCTTCATAATCTGGCAACTGATAGGTCTGCATAAGACGCGTCTTGATCTGTTCATTCCGCAATGGCTTGATATTCAAGGTAACACAACGGGAACGAATGGTCTGCAACAACCGTTGATCATTATTTACCAATAATAGAATGACTCCATATGCCGGCGGTTCCTCGATGGTTTTTAACAACGCGTTCTGTGCCGCTGCATCCATCTCCTCCGCATGATCGACGATATATATCTTATATTCACTGCTATAAGGCTTTACCACCATGTCTCCCACGATTTGCTCTCGCACTTCCATAACCTTTGGCGCACTCACATATCGTACATCCGGATGATTATGGGTCAAAAGCTGATGGCAACTCTTACATTCGCCACAGGATTCGATACCGTGCTGCTCACACAATAAGGCTGCGGCAAACGCCTCAGCCATCATCATTTTCCCAGATTCCGCTTCACCATTGATGATATATGCATGAGATATTTTCTTTTGTTGTAATGCGCTTTGCAGGTGATTCTTGATTTCATCCTGCCCGATAATTTCAGCAAATGTCATGTTGCTTATTCTTTCCTTTAGGTTGATATATCCAGTAGTAATCCACGTATTTCATCTACGCGGCCCAAAATATTCAGGTGATCCTTTTCTTCTTTTACCAATTCCTCTGCCAACTCATTCAGATTTTTGTCCACCAGCTTCACCATGCCATAGACACGATGACGCCCACGACGATCCAAGAAGTTCTCACGACTAAACTTATGGGATCGGTTTACCACCTCGTTAACAAATTCTTTGACCAGGCTTCGGTATTTCTTCATGTCTCGAATGTCCATGTGCTCCGAAATCTTCTTTCCCTGCTCATCGATTTGAGACATGAGATTCGTCAGCTTTTCCTGTAGTTCCTCATCCTCAATTGCGCTTGCTAACGTAAATTTGAATTCCTCACCGGTCTTCTTTACCTCTGACGTCTGCGCTAAATTGTTTACCGGTGTTACTTCGTTCACTTTTATATGATCCATAAAGTGTTCCTCTTAATACATCTATCGAGATTTGATGAATGTAGCAATTGCTTCTACCGTATCCTCAATATCCTCCACGTTATTAAATCTGCGGGTTATTCCAAAGCTTTCCAGTCGTTCTTCAGAAAAATCCTTACTGTCTGCTAGGAATCGACGACACATTTCTTCATACTTCGGCTCAGCCTGTTTCCGCTCTCGGCGTAATGCCCGCTCAAGTCTTATGCCATCCTCTACTTCTATATATATCGGTATAATCGAGCTATTTTTGTAGTAATCCTTGAGTTTTCCGTAGGTTTCCAGGGTGCCGATCAATAAATAATCTTCCTTCTGCAAATCTATCTGCCCATCATCTACGGTAAAATAGTCCCATCGTCCATAGACGGTTTCATAGCTTCTTCCTTCGATAATCTTACCTGCTGCCTCTAGTTCTTTTCGAACATCTTCCGTTACAAAGTGATACTCGACCCCTTCTACTTCCTTTTCACGAATCGGTCGCGTGGTATATGGTACGATTTTCTTTAATTGTAAATCCGCTCTTTGCAGCAAGCGTTTATAGATTGTATCCTTGCCTGTAGAGCTCTTCCCCATAACACAATAGATTGTTCCCATGTTCTTGTCCTTGCTATTCTTTGATAATCCGAATGGTGTAATCGGTTGTTATTCCGTTCACTTCGTATCCTTGTTCTATGGCCTCTTGAATTGCACTTAGGCCATCTTTTGTAAGTCGCTCTCCCGGAGCATACACCGGAATCCCCGGTGGATATAAATGTATGAAGTCCGCTGTGATTTTACCTGCTGCCTCTTCCATTGCTACTGTTATGCTTGTCATATCCTGCGCTTGCGTCAGACTATATACCGCTTGTGGCATTGTTGCGTACAGTTGATAAAACAACTCTTGTTGTTGCTTTCGTTGTTGCGTATTGGTAATAGACTGATCCAATTGGCGCAGTGCGTGCTCCAATCGTTCAAATCCTTCTTCGGTATCCATCACGCTTGTCATGGCCAATGCATAGGTCGGTGTTGCCATTTCCAATTCAAGCTGTGCTTCCCTACGTAACCATTGCATAATGTCTTCTCCACTAAAGTGGCCACATTCATCACGTATAAGGATTTTGGTAGGATCCACCTTGTCTGCCGATTCCCATCCCGGCAGCAGGGAAACCTTGATATGTTCCAGTCCTTCTAGGTTACTACGGAACTTCTGCAAACGATTATTCAATTGTTCCAACGCCTTGGCGCCATGGCTTTCCATCCATCGTAGGCCTGCTGCCGCAGAAGCCATCAGTACGTATGATGGTGAACTACTTTCAAAATATCCTAAATACTGTTGAATTCGTTCAGCAGGTATGGTCGATGTGCTATTCCACAATAGGCAGGCAACCTGCGTAAATACCGGAAGGGTCTTATGGAGACTCACAATTACAGCATCTGCGCCCTGATGAATTGGTTGATCCGGATATCCGCCGGCAATGCCAAAATGCGCTCCATGGGCCGCATCCACGACTAATGTCATTCCTGCCGCATGTACAATCGACGCAATTTGGGACACATCAGGGTACAACCCCTCATAAGAGGGCGCCGTAATGATTACCGTCGTTGCTTCCGGTCGCCGTGCTATTGCTTCTTGAACCTGCTGTGGTGAAATGGGTTCCGCCACACCAAATTCACTAACATTAGACATTATATATTCCGGAATCAGATGACGAAGTGCCATTGCGTGATATACACTTTGATGACAACCTCTTGCAACGATTACTACATCCTCTTCTTTGGTTGCGGCAAAAATCGCTGCTTCGTTACCACAGGTAGTTCCATTTACCAGCAAAAATGCTCGATCACATCCATAGAGCTTGGCCCAACCTTGCTGTAATTCATCAATAACACCAGATGCATGGTGTAAATTGTCGAAGCCGTCGATTTCTGTGATATCTATCTGATATGGATTCATGGTTTGGATTGTTTGACGTTTATGTCCCGGCATATGAAATGGATATGCTTCACTCTGTCCATATGTGATTAATATCTCGTCCATATCCACAATCCTTTCCCTTGATTCTTATTCTAAAAATCTGCCCAATTCCGGCATCCAGTCTCCAAAAAAAGCCATATCGGTTTCGATAGAATTCCATATCGGTTTTAAAAAATTCGACAATAATTTATGTACTTCCTCCCAGGATGGGGACACAATTTTCTGTCTTCTAAGCAAAACTTTCCATTTTCGCTTCATGTATATATAATCGCTGTATTCCATCCACAGTTTCCATTTTGCCTCATCGATTTTCAGTGCATCCTGTTCCTTCAACTCCTGTAGATTACGATACACTGCTCGGCCTTCCACTGGTACATGATGTAACGTATCGTATAACTCCAGAAATACTTCCATGCGGTTTTGTAATTCCATGTAAGTAAATATTTCTTGAATCTGCATTACAACAAATGCTTCTGTTGGCATCTTGTAAAAAGTAATCTGTCGTCCATCACCCATAATAGATGGCAATTGCTGCTCTATCGGAAATAGTCCGTCTTGGTTTATTGGACGGATGGTGATGAGTACCGGAACGTACATCTCCTTCGTTTGGATGGTAAGCTCTAACGTTGCACTACGTTCACTTGCTCCCTGCTGCGGCATTCCTTCAACTTCAAACAGTTCTTCTCGCTCCTGACCAAAAGCTTTGACACCTAAGGTAGCCAAGCGCTGTAATTCTACTAATAGTGATAATACTAATCGTGTAATATGCTTGCCGTTGTAACAATAATACAGGTGATTCTCCATTCTCTGGCTGTATTGCTGCTGGCCCAGAATGGAACTGTTCTCCAGCCAAAGCTGTTCCCCGGCAGAGGTCTGCGTCACGAGATTCGCCAATTCCTCCATGGCATAGCCATGGATCAGGTTCTTCATTGGAATATGCAATTCATCACAACGCTTTCGCATGCGCTCTAAATCCATTTTACGCTCCCACTATAACCAAATGCCTATCATGGTCTGAACTTTTTTACGAACTTTTCGCTCTTTTGCGTATTCCATTAGAGCTCCAACGTCTTTTCTATCATCCTGAATGTACGTCAAAACTGCTTGCCTGAAATCTTCTCGATTCATCTTCTCTTCGTACTTCAGCACATCACAGATTAATCGATCGATAGAATATATCTTCATCTTATGTACCGATTCGTCTTTTGTTCCTCGATTGCTTACGGCAAAATCTATTTCCTGCACTCCCATTTCCAAAACCTTCGGTTCTGTATAGTATGGTTTAACCACAGGATAGTCCACGTGAAAACGAGACTTGGATACATTCTTATTGATAGCAATGGACCACTCGTATGGCTGCTTTTTCAAATATCCATAGCAATACAATGCACTTTCCATCGTTAATATGCCTTCCGGATACATTGCCAGAATCAATTCTTCCTGAGAAAATCCATCATTAAGCATGGTTGTATAGTAACCATTCTTCACGCGACGAACGGTTCCTTCTTCCATGTATTGTAAAATACGTCGGTAATCAATCCCCAGCGCCAAAATGTCTGAGGTTTTTACCAGACCACCTTTTTCTTCCACCAATGTCTGGATTTGCTCCAACTGGTATGTTTTCTTTTCTTCTCGATCTAAACGGATTTCTTCGTCCATAGCCCCTCACCATTACCACTTCTTATTCGCTCGTGTGGCATTTTCTATCACAATTATACGTTTTTCACACTTATTCTGTCAATTTCTCTTTTTGTCTTGTATTGTCCTTTTTATGGTTATATAATGTCTTTAGGACAAATATCATTGTCTTTTGGAGGTCATTATGGATACTACAAAGCCAGAAAGCAAGAATCCTTCTCGCAAAACTTGTGAAGAAACCATCCGTCGCATTCTTATGACAGAGGTTCTTCAAAACGGGCAAAATAATCACTTTCGAAACGCAACCGATTTTATGGAGTATTTCGAATCTCTTTATCCGGCTGGTCCAAGTTTGTTAAAACAGGTTCAACGCGCAATTAAAGCCATGGATATGCCAAAGGATGATCGCGGCTATTTCATTATTAATAAGTCCAAGTCCCAGGTATCCCAGGATCACGATTTAAGCGTTATGTTGAATCGGACCCACGCCTCCTTTTCCAGTTTGGATGGTTTAGATACTGTTTTTTTATCATGTGAACCAACCTATCGTTCTTACCTGAAGCAATTAATCGAAGAATCTCAATCTCTTTCCAACAAGTATGTAACCCTGGTAGATTCTTCCAACGGTTTGATTTTTTATACGGAGAACAAAGCCTCTCTCCTTCACTTACTTAATAATCTATTAGATGCGTAATTAACTACATATTACTATAAAAAAGCAACCCAACTTCTTGTTGGGTTGCTTTTGTCTGATAACTTCTCTGTTTTTCAATTAAGTCTTTTTTGATTGATAATCTTCCTTGTGTGTCTACTTATTGTCTTTCTTAGGATTACGACATACATATTTGTCTGTTTCTATATCCATTCTTAAAATAATTAGAATATCAAATTAGTTGTCAGACATTATTTTCTTCTTCTACGACGACGTTTTTTCGTATGCTTAATCCGATGTAATCCGCGGTTTGGGTCCCTTCGTTCAACACGGAATCTGTGAAGGCGGGTTGCCATTTCATCCGTTTTCTTTACCAACATAACTAGGAGCATAATTCCAAATACAACTGCAAATACTACTCCAAGTATTGTTTTCAAATCAATTCGGTAATACATCACATCGGAGCCACCCTCTTCGCTTGTAAGATTATGGAAAGGGTATGCATTTTGGTCACTCTTGGTATACCGAAGCTTGGCACTGCCAACCTTCCGATTACCATAGGTGTAATTAATGATGCCTACGACCTGTTCATCCTCCGGATCCTTACATGGTTCTACCGATAATTCTGTCTCCTGCAAACTGGCTGTTCTAGGAAGGATTACCATTCCATCGCCCAATTCCACCAGATTTATATTGTTTCCAAGGGCCCCCATTTTATTGGTTGCTCCTACATTTCCGAGAGCATCCTTACTTGTGATATTGTAGGTTGCAAAATTGTCGAAGCAGTAATTAAACAGATTCGTCGTATCTACATACTGATTCACGGTATCTACGTCCATTACTACGCAGATTAATGTCATTCCATTCTTTTTTGCGTAAGTTACCAGCGTTGCATTTGCTTCATCGGTGAATCCTGTCTTACCACCTACACAATACTCATACAGATATGCTGTCGTTTTGTAGGAATTCAGCATTGCATGATGATTGTTCAAATAGGTAATATCGCTGTGTTTGTTGGTTGGGGCAATTTGATATGCTCTTGTACCCGTAATCTTAGCAAAAACAGGATTCTTGTAAGCCGCTTGGGCAATTAGTGCCATGTCATAAGCGCAGGTATAATGATTATCATCATGTAGTCCGTTTGGATTTGCAAAATGTGTATTCTTGCATCCCAACTCTTTTGCCCGCTGATTCATCATATCAACAAAGACCTGTATGTCTCCGCCACCCACGTGTTCACCTATTGCATAGGCACATTCGTTTGCTGATTCCAGCATCATACCATAGAGCGTCTCTTCCATGGTCATCTCTTCACCCAAATCTCGGGCAATGCTGGAGGTACCACCCAAGCTCTGATCAACGGCAGCCTTGGAAAAGACTACTGTTTCTGACATATCGCAATTCTCTATTGCCAATAGTGCCGTCATAATTTTGGTAATACTCGCAGGATAATGAGCGTCTGTATCATTTTTTGAAAAAAGAATTGTTCCGGTCTCCAATTCCATCACGATTGCTGCTTGGGACTCAACCGAAATTCCACTAGGCCAGTAATTCTCCGCATGTGTCTGCATGGAAGAAGTAATACTTGCTATCGTCAATGCTATCACTAGGAATCTTACGAAACGATACTTGATAATTTGTCTCTTCATATTTTTGCTCTCTATTCTTTCACGCTGTTTTTAGTATAATCGCTAAAAAAAACAGAAGCAACCTCTTTTAAAATTTACCTTTCTGTTCGGCACGTGATATAATATCCCAAGTGTTATGAATTCAGATTGAAGGAGATTATATGAGATTAAGAAATATACCTGGCGCAGACGAAGCCATTGCCAACAGCGCATATTGCATTCATGATGCCGCAACTCATCGCGGTAATTGGCGCAGCTTTTTAGGTGATCATCCTTTACATGTTGAAATCGGTATGGGCAAAGGTCAATTCCTTTTTCAATTGGCGGAACTTCACTCTGACATTTCCTATATTGGCATTGAACGATATACCAGTGTTTTGCTTCGCGCCGTACAAAAGATGGATTTAAATCCACTTCCTAACTTACATTTTTTATGCATCGATGCTGCAGAGATTACTGAAATCTTTGCACCGGAGGAGATTGATCGTATTTACTTGAATTTTTCTGATCCATGGCCTAAGGATCGACATGCGAAGCGTCGCTTAACATCACCCACCTACTTAGAGCGATATGACCAGGTGTTATCCGCTAATGGTGATTTACAGTTCAAGACAGATAACCAAGATTTATTCTCTTTTTCTTTGGAATCGGTTAATGATTCACCAAAATGGGATTTAGTTGCTTCAACTTATGACTTACATCACGATGACGAGCTGAATCAGGGAAATGTTATGACGGAATATGAAGAAAAATTCTCTTCCATGGGAAATCCGATTTGTAAGCTTATTGCCAAAAGACATTTTGAATAATGAAACCCTGCCGTTCATGCGGCAGGGTTTTTTGTGATAAAAAACTCGATACATAACGTATCGAGTAAAAAAAGAATGCGCGATCAGGGTCTCGAACCCTGGACACCCTGATTAAGAGTCAGGTGCTCTACCAACTGAGCTAATCGCACATGTCTTTGACAACATTGATATTATATAAAAGCATATATAAAAATGCAAGCACTTTTTTTCTTTTTTCTAAAAAAACTGCCACAAGGTTTAAAAACCTTATGGCAGCTGATGTTTCTTACATATTTGCGAATAACGCTTCAATTTCTTCCGGACTCATCATCTTATTCGGATCG
>JAILCW010000136.1 GCA_024690265.1 Lachnospiraceae bacterium
TTGGGGATTTCGAATTGCTATGATGTTCGGCTTTTTAAGCAATTTATATCTGTACTGTAAAGCTTCTAAGGAGTTGAAGGAAGAAGAAGCACAGAAGAAGGCAGAGGAAGATGCCAAAGAAGTAGTAGCGGAAGAGATTGCTGAGGAGTAAATGCCAAGAGGAGTTGCAAGATGCAACTCCTCTTTTTTACGCTTTTTGGATGCGATATTCTCTTGGACTGCATCCATAGATGCGACGGAAAATGCGATGAAAGAAACTGGTATTATCATACCCCACGGAAAGTGCAATGTCGGCGATGGGCGCGTTGGAGTGTTCCAATAAGACGCAGGCTAATTCCAAGCGCTTGGTTTGCAGTAATTCCTTGAAGGTGTGACCGGTTTCTTTTTTTAGTATGCGACTGATGGCAGAGATGTCGATGGATTCACGCTTGGCAAACTCTGTAAGGGTCGCATCGGCATAACAGGTATCGATATAGGAGAGGGCTTTCAAGGTCAGTTCCTGATCGAAGGAATTGGACTGCATATGAATGCGCTCTGTATGATTTGCAAGATTCAAAAACAAAAGGCCGATGGTGGTCTGGTTTAGGGCGCGATTGCTTAAGGTGGTGTCCATCATGTTCCAGATGAGGTTCTCCATCAGATTCTGTACTGGCAGTAGGTCTGCTACATGGAAGTAGAGGAAGTTGCTGTCGGCGTTCTTCTTGGTAAGACAACTGATGAGAAAATCCTGGAGGGAATTGCTCTCGGCACTCATCATGGGGAGCACCATATCGAAGAATTCCGGACGAATCATGAAGTTCACGGCGATGTCGCTCTCATTTGCAGGATAGATTTCCTGGGTGGCATGCTGATTGAGAAACAACAAATCCCCTTCTTCCAGCACAATCTTCTGACCGTCCACAATGTGGGTGGTGGAACCCTGACACATATAGATGAACTCCACGTAGTTGTGAGTGTGCTTCGGAAAGTGGATGAAGCGCACGTGTGGACGCATATCGATGAGACGGCCGTTCTGCAGCACGCGGGATGCATCGATTACATCTTCGGATTCGGACGTATCTAAACTATAGTAGAGGGTACGGTCGATGGTATGGTTTCCTTCGAGAATGGAACGCTCTTCATCCGTGATAATACTGAGTTTCTTCAATAATTCCTGATTCATTTCTCTCTCCCTTTTGTTGTAATGCCACCATAACACGGTTGGTAAAAAGTTGCAAGAACGGACCCTTTTTTATTTGGATTCCGACCTTATCTTTTCCCTTGGGGCGCACTATGATGAAAATAACCAATGAACTTTTTTTGAAAGAAGAGGGAAATGAATATGACCGTAAAAGAACGTTTTGAAGCAGCCAAGGAGCGTTACGCATCCGTTGGTGTAGATGTAGAAAAGGCAATGGAGGAACTATCCAAGATTCGTTTGTCCATGCATTGCTGGCAGGGGGATGACGTGGTCGGTTTCGACCAGGAGGGACCGCTGAGTGGCGGCATTCAGACCACCGGTAACTATCCTTACAAGGCAACCACACCGGAAGAGTTGATGCAGGACATCGATGAGGTGTTCTCTTTGGTACCGGGTCAGCACAAGCTGAACTTGCATGCTTGCTATGCAGTGTTCGGTGAGAATGAATGGGTGGATCGTGACAAGCTGGAGCCAAAGCATTTTCAGGCATGGGTAGATTTTGCGAAGAAGCATGGCATCGGTTTGGATTTCAACCCAACCATGTTCTCTCATCCGATGGCAGAGCAGGCAACCTTGTCCTCTGAGGATGAGACCGTGCGCAAGTTCTGGATTAATCACTGCATCGCATGTTTGAAGATTTCCGAGTACTTCGCAACCGAGACCGGTGTTCCATGTATGATGAACATCTGGATTCCGGACGGATTCAAGGATGTGATTCCGGATCGTATTTCACCGCGTCAGCGTTTGAAGGATTCCTTGGATCAGATTCTGGCTACCGACTATGATCGTAGCAAGGTATTCGTAGCGGTTGAGTCCAAGGTATTTGGTATCGGTATGGAGTCCGTAACCGTTGGCTCTCAGGAGTTCTACTTAAGCTATGCAGCCAAGAATAACATCATGTGCCTCATTGATTCCGGTCACTTCCATCCGACAGAGAACGTGGCAGACAAGTTGTCCGCGATGTTGTTGTTCAATGACAAGATGGCATTGCATGTCACCAGACCGGTACGTTGGGATTCCGACCACGTGGTAATCTACAACGATGATGCCAAGGAGATTGCACAGGAAATCGTGAAGAACGGTCCGGATCGTTTCTTCATCGGAATGGATTACTTCGATGCCAGCATCAACCGTGTATCCGCTTGGACCAACGGCATGCGTAATTTCTTGAAGGCACTCTTAAATGCGGAGTTACAGCCGAACGAAAAGTTGTGCCGCTTACAGAACGAGCGTAACTTCACCGAGCTGATGTCCTTGCAGGAGCAGATGAAGATGATGCCAATTGGCGATGTATGGGATTACTACTGCGAGAAGCAGGGCGTTCCGACAGAGGATACCTGGTTCGCAGCATGCAAGAAATATGAAGATGACGTTCTAAGCAAAAGAGCGTAGGTAGATAACGGAGGAAGAAACATGAGAGTATTAGATTCTGAATTTGCAAAAGGTTTTTGTCGTATGTGCGTGGACGGTTTCTATCAGGGCTGGCATGAGCGCAACGGTGGTAACTTAAGCTATCGTATCAAGGCAGAAGAAATTGCGTCCGTACGCGAAGAGTTACGTGAAGACGGTGAGTGGAAAGAGATTGGAACTTCCGTTCCGAATCTTGCAGGCGAGTATTTTATGGTGACCGGTTCCGGTAAGTATTTCCGTAACGTTGAGATTGATCCGGCTGCCAATGTATGCATCATTCGTGTGGACGACGCAGGTGAGAAGTATCAGATTCAGTGGGGTCTTGTAAATGGTGGAAGACCAACGTCCGAGTTGCCGTCTCACTTGATGAACTTGGAAGTTTGCAAGCAGCGGAATGCAGACATCCGTGTGGTATATCACTGCCATCCGGCCAACACCATTGCACTGACCTATGTCCTTCCTCTGGATGGTGAAGTTTTCACCAGAGAAATCTGGGAGATGGCAACTGAGTGTCCGGTGGTATTTCCGAATGGAATCGGTGTAGTTCCGTGGATGGTACCGGGCGGTCGTGAAATCGCAGTAGCAACTTCTGAGATTATGAAGCATCAGGATGTGGCAATTTGGGCACATCACGGTATGTTTGCATGCGGTACCGACTTCGATATTACCTTCGGTTTGATGCATACCGTAGAGAAGGCAGCAGAAGTTTTGGTTAAGGTAATGTCTATGACCAACCAGAAACGACAGACTATCCAGCCAGAAGACTTTTTGGCATTGAATGGTCCATTTGGAATTAAGGTTAATGAAGCTTGCTTATATGAAAAGAAAAGCAATATCATTGGTGAGCGTTAATAGAGAGGTTCTCATATGAAATATTATCTGGCAGTGGATATTGGCGCATCTTCCGGAAGACACATTCTTTCTTGGATGGAACATGGCAAAATCCGCTATGAAGAGATTCATCGTTTTGCAAATGGCATGGATGAAGTTAATGGACATAAAGTGTGGGATACCAAGCGCTTGTTTCGCGAAATACTGGTAGGTATGAAAAAATGTCATGACCTTGGCAAAAATCCAGTATCTATGGGAATTGATACTTGGGGTGTAGACTATGTTCTATTGGATGACAAGGATGAACTTGTGGCAAATACGTATGCTTATCGTGATAGTAGAACGATGGATATGGATACGGCAGTGTATGAGCGTATTATGGAACAGGATTTGTATGCTCGTACTGGTATCCAAAAAGCCATTTTTAATACCATATATCAATTGATGGCGATGAAGGTGCAACAACCGGACGCCTTAGAATTGGCCCAAACCATGTTAATGATTCCGGATTATCTGAACTTCTTATTAACCGGAGTGAAGAAACAGGAATATACCAATGCGACAACCACGCAGTTGGTGAATCCTGTCACGAATCAGTGGGACATGGAGTTAATAGATATGCTAGGTTTTCCAAAGCGACTCTTTGGAGAATTGTCTATGCCGGGCACGGTCGTGGGTTCACTTACTAAAGCAGTACAAGATGAAGTGGGGTTCAATTGTACTGTACTCCTTCCTGCAACTCATGACACGGGTGCTGCCGTTATGAGCGTGCCGAATACTACCGATCAAGTCCTTTATCTCTCCTCTGGTACTTGGTCATTGTTTGGCTGTGAGCTTATGACGGCGGATTGCTCTGATGCAGCGCGTCGAGCAAATTTTACGAATGAGGGCGGATATGATTACCGCTACCGTTTCTTGAAGAATATCATGGGACTGTGGATGATTCAGTCGGTAAAAAAGGAATTAAAGGATACGTATTCTTTTGCTGAGCTTTGTAAATTAGCAGAAGAAGCAGACATTGATTCTGTTGTAGATGCCAATGCTACATGTTTCTTGGCTCCGGCATCTATGATTGATGCAGTTCAAGAAGCGTGTGTAGAATCTGGACAACCGGTACCCAAAACACCGGGGGAGATCGCCCGTGTAATATATCGCTCGTTAGCGGTATGTTACCAGAAAGCAGCAGAAGAACTTGAAGCATTAACCGGTCATCAATATGATACCATTTATGTGGTAGGTGGCGGTTCAAATGCAGATTATCTGAATCAGTTGACAGCGGATATGACGGGTAAGGTTGTGCTTGCAGGTCCATCTGAAGCAACCGCTTTAGGAAATATCGGTGCCCAGTTGATTGCAGATGGTGTCTTTTCAGAACTTCGTTGTTTCCGAAGAGCGGTAGCGGAATCCTTCGAATTGAAGGCATTTCATCCAAGCTTGCAGTCCATGTTATAATGTGTGTACTTGTGAAAGTTTTGGTTTGATGGAGATAATCAATGATTCGAATCGCAATTGTGGATGACGATCCGTATTATCGTCAGGTATTAGAAAAGTACATCCGGCGTTATGAAGAAGAGTACCGTGAGAAGGTTCAGGTGACTGAGTTTTCCGACGGTGCTGACATTGTAGAGAATTACCGTGCAGAGTATGACATCATTCTTATGGATATTGAAATGCCGTTTTTGGATGGTATGTCTGCTGCAGAACAGATTCGCAAATCGGATGAGGAAGTGGTGATTATCTTCCTTACTAATATGCCACAGTATGCCATGAAAGGATATGCAGTGGATGCCCTGGATTATGTGTTAAAGCCAATCAATTACTTTGCTTTTTCCGAACGCATGAAGCGTGCATTAGGGCGTATGCGTCGCCGTGAGAAGACTTATGTGCCAATCACATTCAAAGGTGGTGTCCATAAGGTTTCGGTAGATGAAATCTATTATGTGGAAGTGTTGGATCATGATCTGATATATCATACGGTGCAAGGAGATATGTCTGTTCGTGGTACTATGCGTGAGACGGAAGAGAAGCTCATCCCGGAAGGTTTCTTTCGTTGTGGTAAGGGACATCTTGTTAATTTGTACTATGTAGATAAGTGCGAAGAAAATCTGGTCTATATCAATGGCAACGCGCTTCCGGTATCTCGAGCCAAGAAAAAGGAATTACTGGATGCATTGAATAATTATATGAATGAGGTGTGCAAATGATTCGTGAACCAATCTTATCCATTAACACACCGGGCTACTATTACGCCATTGCATATATTGCTGCAGTATTCATTATGATTTTGTGCTTGCCAAAGCGAGAGAATAAGCTTTGGCGTAGCATTGCGGCCGGTGGTATAGGAATACTAACATTGATAATCTCTGTCATTACAGACGGCATTTTGGATATCTTTTTTCCAGTCATGCTGTTCTATGTATTGGCTATTATTGGGACCATTATTTTGGTCTGTGATGTGCATGTAATGATGGCGGTTTATACCGGCGTCCGTGCATTTATAATGGCGGAATTTGTTGCCGCAGTGGAATGGGGATTATATTACTTCTTTCGCCAACCATTCCACTTGCCTGCAAATCCATTGACACAGAGTGTCTTTTTATTGGTGGTAGATGGTTTGTTGTTTGGACTATTCTATTATCTAGAACGAGAGGAATCGGAGGATACGGTTCATCTTGCTATTCATTTCCGAGAACTCTTTCCAGTTGTTTTGATGGGAATGATTACCTTTGCTTCTAGTAATTCTATGGTCTTGATTGGCCGAGGATTATTTGGAGAACAGGTTTTAACCGGATTCTTTATCATTCGTGCGCTTGTGGATTTGGTGGGTGTGACCTTGATTTTTTCATACCACAGACAACTGCTTGATATGATGGCACAGAATGAACGAGAGAAGTTACAAAATATGCTAGAGATGCAGTATCAAAACTATGAGGTGCTGCAAAAGAGCATGGAAATCGTAAATATTAAGTATCATGATTTGAAACATCAAATCGCTCTATTGAAGGAGGATGCTTCTCGTGCAGATGCTTTGGAATCTCTCGAAAAAATGGAACGGGAGATTAGCATCTATGAAGCACAGAACAAAACTGGAAATCCGGTACTTGATACGATTCTCACGGCTAAGTCCCTCTATTGCCAAGGGCATTGGATTGAACTTACCGTAGTAGCAGAAGGTGAGGCTTTATCCTTCATGGATCCGATGGATCTAACGTCTTTATTTGGCAACATGTTAGATAATGCCATCGAGAGTGTGGAAAAAATCGAAGAAAAGGAGCGCCGTTTGATACATTTGGCGGTCACTACGCAGCGAGGATTTGTTCGCATTCGATTAGAGAATCGTTATCAGCAGAAGCCGATTATTCTGAATGGGCGTATTGAGACCACCAAGTCTAATCGCAGTTACCATGGATATGGATTGAAGAGTATCGAAGCCACTGTGCAAAAGTATGGTGGGTCCCTTACCATTGATGCTCATGATGGGTGGTTTGAAGAACGTATTCTTTTGCCCATTCACGACAATTAACATACCGTTTACGACAAAGACAGTTCCCTTTCGCAAAAAGCATTTACAATGTAAATTGTAGTATGTTTTTTCGAAAGGGATTTTTTTATGCGATACATGCGAAACACTTCTGACTATGCGGATTTTAATGTGTTTCAACGAAACAGATTAAAGCCTCGCGCATATGGTATACCTTACAGCAATCGAGATAGAGTTGATGCTGTAACACTTATGGAACGACGATTTTGTTCGGATAAGGTGGAGGTATTAAATGGAGATTGGGACTTTGCATTCTATGCGCGTCCGGCAGATTTGGCAACATCTTTTTCGACTGAAGATATTCCATTTGAGACTTTGGATGTGCCATCGTGTTGGCAGTTTCGCGGATATGATCGTCCATTTTATGTGAATACCCGCTATCAGTTCCCTTATCATCCACCACGGATTCCTAAGGATGAAGCAGTGGGGTGCGTATTTTCCTGGTCAGGGGCAGATTTAGGGATTCGACCGCGATTTCAACATCCGCAAAATGAATATAATTTTCTTGGAGTATACCGTAAGAAGATATGGGTAGAAGAAATCCAAGATGCTGAAATTTTATCTTTCCTAGGAGTAGCATCCTGTATTGAAGTCTATCTCAATGGCACATATGTGGGTTATTCCGAAGGTAGTCATAATGTGGCTGAGTTTCGTTTGAATGACTATTTACAAACAGGAGAGAATGAGCTTTTGTGTATTGTGCATCGCTGGTGCAATGGTACTTATCTAGAAGCACAGGATATGTTCCGAAATAACGGCATTTTTCGAGATGTATTATGGTATCACTTGAAAGACAGTGATGTATATGACTATCGCATTCAGACTCAAAAGAGCGAGAAAGGATATGCACTTACGGTGGATATTACTACGGTTGCAGATGCTTATGGGGGACGTAACGATGGACGAATCACATTCTCAATACCGGAATTAGATCTTGCAATAGCTCTTGAAGAAAACCAGAGGCAAATTGTATGCACCAATTTGCAAGTCGAGGAATGGAATGCAGAGTATCCTAGACTATATGATCTCTACATGGAGACAGAAGAAGGATGCCTAAAGACAGCTGTTGGATTTCGAACGATTGAGATTATAGAGGATCGCTTTCTTGTAAATGGACGCGCAATTAAGCTTCATGGAGTAAACCATCATGATACGCATCCGAGAAATGGATATACCATGTCAGCAGAAGATTTGCTATTAGATGTGAAGCTGTGTAAGGACTACAACATTGATACCATGCGTATGTCTCATTATCCACCAGATCCTCTGTTACTAGAACTCTGTGATACCTATGGCATCTATGTAGTGGATGAAGCGGATGTGGAAACACATGGAACATTTTTTCATGTATTTCCGCCAAGTTATAATCGTATCACTGATAAAAAACAGTGGGCCAGCCATTATTTAGAACGCGTGGAACGCATGTATGAACGTGATAAGAATCATAGTTGTATTATTATGTGGTCCTTAGGAAATGAATCCGGTGGCAATTACTGTATGGATCAATCATATGAGTATCTGAAGAACCATAGCAATCTTCCGGTACATTATGAGAGCGTGATTCACACGAATCGAGTAGCTTACGACGTTGGTAGTCAGATGTATCCAAGTGTGGAGCGGGTGCATTCTGTTGGAAATAAAACTTGTCATATAAAGAAATTGTTAGATCGCCCATATTTTCTCTGTGAATATGCGCATGCGATGGGTGTTGGACCTGGAAACATTGAGGATTATTGGAAGGAAATCTATTCTTACGAAAACTTGATGGGTGGTTGCGTATGGGAATTTGCTGATCATGCGGTGCTTGATGATGAAGGAAATTATACCTATGGTGGTGACCATGGGGAGTGGGAGCATGATTGCAATTTTTGTGTTGATGGAATCTTTTATCCGAATCGAGAACCTTCTACCGGTGCGTTTATTGTGCGACATGCCTATCGACCGCTGCGTATTACTTACTTAGACAATGGTCAGGTTGAGATTAAGAATACAACTGGATTTACACCAGGTAAGGTGTATCGCCTGGAATGTGAATGGAGCGATGGAAGAAAAGCTTCTAGATGTTATGATGTAGCTCCTCTTTCCAGCAAGGTGGTGGATATTAGTCCAGAAGAAAATTCACTGGATTCCAAGATGCAGTTACAGGGGGATTTATACCTTACCATTCACATCATAGATACACGTATTCAAAAAGAGGTGGGGTGTGAACAATTGTTGATAAGGAAGCAGAAGCAAGGAATTGCTATGGGAGCAACTGTGCCAATGCCAGTGCAAGACTTTAACCTTCGAGATGGGCGTGTTGCATTTACAGAAGAATTGCAGTCGGCAGAGGAATATACACTGTTGTATCGTGCCGGTACAGATAATGATGTAGATATATGGATGCGCGGAACCATGGAACCCTACTATAATGAGACCATGGAATTGGTATGTGAAACAAAGTTGAATGAGCATACGGTGCAAGTACAAACGAAATATCAGAATCGAAAAGCAACATATTTGGTTACCGATACCTATGAGACACACGCCAATGGTGTTCTAGTGACTTCGCATATTCATACGGTTCATGGCATTGGAAAGTTGCCGCGCTTTGGTAAAAGTTTCGTATTACCAAAGGAATATGCTCATGTGACCTATCAAGGACGTGTGGGAGAGAGTTATTGCGATATGAAGGAACAGTTTATTATCGCTAGATGTTCCACAGAAGTATCAAAGATGACGGAACCCAATATTCGACCGCAGGAGAGTGGCAATCGATGTGATACTTCCTATGTTACAGTTTCTGATGGAAACAAATCGTATTCATTTACTGCGGTACCGTATGATGAATATGAAAAGAAAAATGCGAATACGGTGTATTTTGATTACTTTGAACTAGGCATTAAGCCATACAGTGATAAAAAACTAACCAAGATGCGACATCGAAAGGATGAGCAGGTAAGTGGAACCTATGTGACCTTGTCTGCATTCCAGTGTGGTATTGGAACCGGATCTTGTGGTCCGGCGGTGCATCCACGCTATACGTATCCGTGTAAGCGAGATTACGAGTTTCGATTCTTTGTACAGAGAGCATCCGTATAGTGTAATAGAGAAAAGGAAAGTTATCGATGAAAATTAGAGAGTTTGCAGTAGAACATTTGACGAAGGGATGTATTACCGACGAGGCACATCCGTTGTTTACTTATTATGTAGAGGATCATCGAGAAGGTGCTAAGGTTATCTCTGCCGTTCTAAATATCAACGGCTGGAGTGTTACTGATGTGGCTGAGACGGGAGTGCGATATGCAGGAGAACCGTTGTTGCCATATACTACCTATCATGCAACTTTGCAGGTGCGTATGGACAATGGAGATGCAGATTGTGCGACGGTGCATTTTGAAACTGGACGTATGGGCGAAGCGTGGAGAGGTCAGTGGATTAGCGATGGTAGCTATGTATTCAAGGAAAAGCGCATTTCTCCAAAACCGATGCATTTCTTCAAAACCATTCAGATTAAGAAAAAAGTAGCAAAGGCTAGATTGTATGCTACTGCACTTGGTATTTATGAGTGTTATATTGACGGAAGAAAAGTTGGAGATCGTTATTTTGCTCCAGGATTTACATCCTATGAAAGTACCCTGTTATATCAGACTTATGATGTAACCGAACAGATGAAAGATACTCATCAGTTGTCTTTTGTAGTTGCTGGTGGATGGGCAGTAGGTTCCTTTGTATTTACACGTGTGAATCGCGTCAGTGGTGACCGTCAGGCGCTGCTTGCTGAATTACACCTTGAGTACGAGGACGGAAGCACTGAGATCATTGGTACCGATACTTCTTGGGAAGTGACGGAAGAGGGACCGTTTACCATGGTGGATCTCTATGATGGTGAGACCTATGATGCCACCAAGGAAGGTTGTGTAACCGGACGACACATGGCAACGGAGGAGAAACTTCGTATCCATCCAACGTTATTTGCAGAGGATGGCGCCCCAGTAAAGTTACATGAAACCTTTACACCGGTATCTGTTACATCTGTGGGTAATGAGTACGTCTATGACTTCGGCCAGAATATGGCAGGCGTGATTCGTTTGCATATTCGTAATGCCAAGGAAGGACAGCGAATTGTGGTTCGACATGCAGAGATTCTCAATCCGGATGGGAGCTTGAACACCTCCTTCCTGCGTACAGCTAAGGCCACAGCCACCTATATATGTCATGCGGGTGAACAAGTCCATATGCCAAGTATGACCTATATGGGATTTCAGTATGTTGCAATTTCTGGAATTGCAAAAGAAGATGTAACAGTTGAAGCGGTTGCAATGTATTCCGATGTACCGAGTGCTGGTAGTTTTGCATGTTCCAATGAGCAACTGAATCAATTACAGAGAAATATTCTTTGGGGCGCGAAGTCAAATTTTGTTGATATTCCAACCGATTGTCCACAGCGTGATGAACGTATGGGATGGACCGGTGATATCAATGTGTTTGCTCCGGTGGCTTGTTATAATTTTGATATGAGCCGTTTTTTGACCAAGTGGCTGCGAGATATGCGTAGTGAGCAGTTACCAACTGGAGGTATTCCAAACACCATTCCAGTACAGGGATATGGATTTCCTGCAACGATGCCTAAGATGGCTATTGATTGGTGGGGGGATGCTTGCGTTAGCGTTCCTTGGAATATCTATATGTCATATGGAGATGTGGAGATTCTAAAAGAGAATTATCCAATGATGAAAAAGTATGTGAAGGCATGTCAACGGTGGGCAGCCTTATGCTCCATTGGATCTCATCGTTACATCTGGCATACCCCTGCAACCTTGCATTTTGGTGACTGGGTAGCTGCAGATGTTCCAACAATGCAGCAGTGGCAGAAGCGCTCTAAGTGGACTGCAACCGCATCCCTATTCCGTACAGCTACCATGATTGCCATCATTGCGCGCATTCTTGGAGAGGATGAGGATGCTAAGAAGTTCGAAGCATTAGCAGAAAAAGTAGCCAATGCATATGAAGATATTTTTACGGATGGTTATGGAAAACTGAAGGAAGAATTCCAGACCGGATATGTATTACCACTGTACCTTGGTATGTTTCGAACGGATGAGAATCAAAAAAAGGCAGCAGAAAACTTAGCAAAACTGGTACAGAAGAATGATTACTGTATTGGCACCGGATTCCCGGGAACCCCATATATCCTGTTTGCACTATTAGACAATGGGCAGCAGGAGACGGCATATCGTATGCTTCTCAACGAAAAGTGCCCATCTTGGTTATATGAGGTGAAGACGGGTGCAACCACTATCTGGGAACGTTGGGATGGCTTGGATGAACAGGGTATGTGTCCAATCGGAGATGATGGAACGGATAAGATGATTTCCTACAACCATTATGCATCTGGAGCCGTTGGAGATTTCTTGTACCGCCGTGTGCTGGGTATTGAAGCTAGCACTCCTGGTTACAAGCGATTCCGTATGGAGCCAATGCCAGGGGGAGAGATTACTTCTGCCGAAGGCAAGGTGCGTACACCATATGGATGGATTGCTGCAAACTGGCAGCAAGAGAATGGTGCATTTCATGTAAGCGTGACCGTTCCAGTAGGATGCGAGTGTGAATTGGTGTTCCCAAGCTCTCGTAGGGTAACATTGCAGAGCGGCTCTTATGAATTTACAGAGTAATGACAGGTTACGTCACTAAAAATACCGTTCACGACAAATGTGATTTTTAGAATCACTTTTTACATACAATAGCATCATCGAAAGATGGTGCTATTTGTACCAATAAGGAGGGAATCACATGAAGAGTGAAAAGAGGGATTTCTGGAATAGCGGATTTGCTTCTTCCTTGGCAAACAAAGAAGATGTAAAGATTCCGGAGATGCTGCTGGGATACTTCATAGGACCATTTGGAGCGTTGCTCTCGTCCGGTGTCTTTACAAGCATGTTACAGAAATACCTGAACGAAGTGCTTGGTTTATCCAATAGCTTTCTTACTGCATTACCGTTAGTTTCAACAATTCTTATTGTTATTGCAAACTTGGTGGTAGGACAGCTCATTGAGCGAACCAAGGTTATGGCTGGAAAAGCAAGACCGTGGATTCTGCTTTCCGCAGCAACGCTTTCTGTTGCATCGATGTTGATGTTTATTGTGCCGGCAGAAGGGGTTGCACGTATGGTATGGATTGCTATTGCGTACAATTTGTACTATTCCGTAGCGTATCCGATTTATAACACCGCCAATTCCACATTGGTATCGGTATCAACTAGAAAGACCGAGCAGCGTGGAGCAGTTGCTTCCATCATGAATATTGCTGGTCTGGCAGTTATGGGAGCCGGATCTATGGTATTCCCGGTGGTGGCATCCAATATTTTACAGAATGACCAGTCCAAGTGGTTTGTTGTGATGCTTGCGATTGCAATCTTTTCTGCATTGACAATCTACTTACAGTATCGTTTTACAAGAGAACGTGTAACGGAAGAGGACTTGCAGCAGGGTGCAAGCAATGCACAAGAGAAGATTTCTATTAAGGAACAGCTTCAGGCAGTAACCAGTGAGAAGTGGTGGTGGATCATTATGTTGTTCTACTTATTCTTCCAGTGGTCCGGAGCAATTAAGAATGGTTCCATGACACAGTTTTGTGAGTGGGTTGTTGATACCGGATTAGTTAGTAATGACTGGGGAATCGCTCAAACCATTTTATCCATTGCAGGTGCAGTTCCTATGGCAGTAGCAGCGGTATTCGTGATTCCGCTAACCAACAAGTATGGTAAGGCAAGAGTTACAGGCGTATTCATGATCATTGGTTTTATCGGAGGTGTGATTGCCGGTACATTCTCTACCAATATCGTTATGGTTGGTATTGGTGTGGCGTTAAAGTGTTTAGGCTCATCTCCAGCATGTTATGTCATCTTGGCAATGCTTGCAGATGTTATTGATCATATTGAATACAAGACTGGCATTCGTACCGATGGTTTGACCATGTCCATCTATTCATCTTTGATGGTGGCAGCATCACCAATCGGAACGGCAATTATGAATGCGCTTCTTCATGGTGCAGGATTCAACCCAAATTTAGTGTACGGAGAAGGGGTTCAATCAGCTGCTGCACAGTCAGCGTTGACCGTAAGCTATATTTGGATTGAGACGATTTCATATGCAATCTGTGCGGTACTTATTTTCTTATTTACCGTAGAAAAGAATCTAAAAGAAGAGCAAGAAGAGATTCAGAAACGAAAGGGGCTTATCTAAGGAGGAAAAACAAACATGGGAAATCTTAGAACCAGACAGCGCGTTTTGCGCGGACTGTGCGGTGTAACAGCAACGGTGACAACCATTGCATGTGTCGGCACAGGTATTATTAATGCGAATCGTACTGACATTGATAAGTTTTTGGGAACGTCTAGTATCAAGACTGTAACGGATGAGAGTGAGCGTGATTTGATGTATACCTATACATCTGATTACACCAACACAACTGACTTGGTACAGGCAATTGCAGATGTTGCAGAGCGTACACAGGAAGAGGGAACTGTATTGCTCAAGAACAACAATCAAGCATTACCGTTGTCTGAAGATGAAAAGGGAAAAATTACACTATTGGGATTCTCTAACTATTATCCGGTTACTGGTGGCGAAATGGGTTCATCTGTAACAGATAATATTGGAACGGATGCAGATACCGTAGATTTTGTTACTGCATTAGAGGCAAAAGGATTTTCTATCAATTCTACAATGACAGATATCTATGCTTCTATGGAAGCGGATATAACTACTGAGGTAGAAAACTGGGGTATGACATTTGAATATAAGCATGTCATCTCTCCATCTACAGATGGAACATTTAGTAGTATTGAGCCTTCTTTGGATAAGCTTAGTAAGGCAAATCCAAATTGGAAGGATAGCTTGGCGGATAATAACGTAATGTTAGTTATGCTTTCTCGTTCTGCATCTGAGAATGGAACCTACCTTCCTGGACAGGATGGCGTAGATGCTTCTCAGAACTTGAATCAGACAGATCCACTTGGATTATCTGATGATGAGAGAGCCTTAATCAATGCAGCAGTAGAAGCTAAGAATGCTAATGGTGGCAAGGTTATTGTACTTTTAAATACAGCTTGTGCAATGGAAGTTCAGGAAATCGAGGATAATGAAGGCGTTGATGCCATCTTGAATATCGGTCTTCCTGGAGGCTATGGCTTCTATGGTGTTTGTGACGTATTAAGTGGTGAGGCTAATCCATCCGGGCATTTGTCAGATACCTACGCGGTAAAGAATGAGAATTCTCCGGCAGCTCAGAACTATGGAAACTATATGTGGACCAATGCAGATCCTGCAAATATGATTAATTCCGCATTGGTTGAAGCAGAGGGTATCTATACCGGATATAAGTATTATGAGACTCGCTATGCAGATACCATTGCTGGTGTAGGTAATGCCAATGCTACTGTTGGTTCTACAACAGGTGATGCATGGAATTATGATAGCGAAGTAACCTATCCATTTGGTTATGGCTTATCTTATACCACTTTTGATCAGACCTTGGACAGTGTCGATGTAGATCTTGCCAATCGTACCGTAACTGCTCAAGTTACGGTAACTAATACTGGTGATGTAGCTGGTAAGGATGCGGTTCAGTTATATGTATCTGTTCCTTATACCACATATGATCAGCAAAACCTCGTTGAGAAGTCTGCAATCTCGTTATTGGATTATGGAAAGACTTCTGAGCTTGCTCCTGGCGCATCTGAAACTGTTACCATTACAGCAGATGCACAGTATCTTGCTTCTTATGATAGCAGTGCCAATGATGGAGAAGGAACCTACATCTTGGATGATGGAACCTATTACTTCACTGTAGGCAACGGTGCACATGCAGCAATGAACAACGTATTGGCTGCGCAGGGCCAGAATGTAACTGGAGAAGCTGAGGATGTTGTAACTTGGGATTTAGATAGTTTCGATCAGACAACTTTTGCAACTACCAAGAACGGTACGAAGGTTACCAATCAGCTTGCTGATATGGATTTGAATCAGTGGATGCCGGGCACGGTTACCTACTTAAGCCGTCAGGATTGGGAAGGTACATGGCCAGCAACCTATGAGAACTTAACTGCAACCGAAGAGATGATGTCATACTTAGATAATGATATCTATGAGATTTCTGCGAATGGAGATTCATCTGAAGTTACTTTTGGCGCAGATAATGGTATGCATTTGGCAGAGCTGAAGGGCGCATCTTATGATGATGAGCGTTGGAGTTCATTAATGGATCAGTTGAACTTAGAGGACGGCATGATTCGTATTGCCTTTGGTGGAACTTCTACCAAACCAATTGCATCTATTGGTTCTCCAGAAGCAATCCAGAATGATGGACCAAATGGTTTATATTCCTATCCTTTAGGACAGTATGCAAACACGGATACTGCTGATGGCGATCCATGTGCTATTTCTAAGGATGATAAAAACTTTAACTACAAAGCAGGCGTTATGCCAAATGAAACTGTAATTGCAGCAACTTTTAACAAGGATATTGCTCGCGAGTTTGGTGAAGTGATGGGTAACTACTCCTTATGGTCTAATTTGACAATTTATTGGGGTGCTTCCGCAAATATTCACCGTTTGCCGTATAACTCTCGTAACCATGAGTATTATTCCGAAGATCCAATGTTGTCTGCTTACATGGCTTCTAATTTCGTAGAAGGTAGTAAACCATATGGCTTATTAACAGCAATTAAGCATTATGCATTCAATGATACAGAGATTAATCGTTCTGGTTTGGCTGTATTCATGACAGAGCAGAAGGCTCGTGAAGGCGAGTTGCGTTGCTATCAGGCAGCAGTAGAAGATGCTGAGACCCTTGGAGTTATGACTGCATATAACCGTGTAGGTGTCATTCAGGCCAATGCACATTCTGGACTGATGGTAGGTATTCTTCGTGATGAGTGGGGATTCAAGGGATTGATTTCTGAAGATTTTATCCAGAATCCTGGTTATGTTCATCTTAAGGAAGCTGCAATGAACTATGTAACCATGACCTGTAATACTGGTGAGAGCAATATGGAAGCAGTATCTGCTGTATTCCCATTCTGGACCGAAGAAGCAGTGTCCGCAGACGCAACCTTGTCTGCAGCAATCAAGCAGTGCATGTACTATCAGGCATATGCACTGGCAAACAGTAACGCAATGGATGGTTATGCTCCGTCTACTCACGTAGAGAGTGTTAACACTTGGTACGATAACTTGGTAATCGCATTGAAGGTAGTCTTCGGATTACTCAGCTTACTCTTAGTAGCAGGCTATGTGGTTACAACCAAGAAGGAACGTTAGGAGGGAATACAATGAATAAGAGAAAACTGGCAGCAGGTACGGTGTTTACCGCATTGTCAGCAGTGCTGGCAATTGTAGGATTTGTTTTCTACTTTATCAATTCAAACACTGCATACTTTTCCAGCGTTGGCAAAAGTGCAGTAGTTATTGGAACGATTGTTATAGCGTTGGTTTGTGATATGTGCTACATCTTGCTCACCAAGGATTCCAATCCGGCGTGGTCAGATGCATTGCCGATTGTAAGTATCGTATGCTTGTGGATCGGTACCTTGAGCTTCATCGCTTCACGAATTGCAGGTATTGCTTCCATCATGACCTTTGAGATGAATGAACAGAATATGGCTGACCTCAAGAGTGCAATTATTGGAATGGTATTATTACTGGTTTCCGCAATTGTGATGGTGGTTGGTAATTTCTTTGACACAAGAAAAGAAGCATAAAAAATACAAAAGAGTGGCGATAGTTCTATCGTCGCTCTTTTGTTCGTTGTTGGAACTATGAAAAAAGTGGTAGGAGTTGTGCTGGTATGCTGTCTGCTTTGCGGATGTGGCATGCAAGAAGCACCGAAGGGAAAAACTGAATATCGTGTGGTGCTGGAGGAAAATACCGCGTACCTGGCCGACTCCTACGTAGCGGTTGTAAGGGAAGAGGAGGATGCTACTTTCCTGCTGGAACCGGCCTTGGGATATGAGCTAACTTCTGTATCCGGTGGGCCTTCCGTGCGCATGGAGCCGCAGGAGGACGGAACCATCCGATTGCAGGTGGAGGATGTGGAACAAAATGGTTATCTCTCCTTGGATGCGACCATGCAAGAGGTGACTCTCTCCTGTGATATGGGGGATGGAACGCCAAGTTCCATTACTCGTACAGCAAATCACATGGGAATCAATACCCCTCGATTGGATGAGGTGGAAGAAATCCCGGGCTATGCCTTGCTTGGCTGGCAAACCACATCCGGAGATAACGTACCTTGCGGAAGTCGGGTTTCGGCAGAGGACGCCGGGCGTCTGATACCAATCCTTGGGAAGGAAGCGCAGGAGAGCGCCTTTACCTATGAGGTGTCCGGCGATGGGGTGAAGATTACCGGATGCAGGACTGAGGCCGGAAACTACGATCAAGTGCTATGGCAAGGGGAGGAGATGCAGGTATTGGTATTGCCTTCCTACATTCAGAGTAAGCCGGTGTATGGCATTGCCTCCGGGGCAATTTCCGGTGTGCATTGCGATGCTGTGGTACTGCCAAGGTTCGTAAAGAAGGTTGAGAAGGACGCGGTTACAGATTCTGCGTTTACAACGTTGTTTCTCTATGATTCTACGGAGCAGGTATCGGACTATGCCTTCGATGGCGTGGCGGGATTGTCCACCTTGTATGTGGAAGCTGCCATGGCGCCGCGCTACAGTGGAACCTATTTTGATACCTTCCCGGATAAGTTCGGATATCTGCTGGCACAGCAGGGACAGAAGAAGCTGGTGTTATTCTCCGGTTCCTCCACCCGATTCGGATATGACAGCAAGATGTTGCAGGAAGCCTTTCCGAATCGCACGGTTGTGAACATGGGGGTCTTTGCTTATGCCAATGCCTATCCGGAATTGTTACTGATGCTATCGGCCATGGAAGCGGGAGATATCTTATTGGATGCACCGGAATTCGATGCGGCCCGGAATCAGTTCGCAACTACCAATCTGCTGGAATGGCAACATTTTGCTATGTGCGAAGGAGACTATGGGATGTTGGCACGATTGGATCTGCAGGAACTGGGTGGAGTTTTTTCTGCCTACAATGCCTACCAATCCAGACGCATCGCCATGGAACCGCGGTCCTATGACATGTCTGCAGCAGACTATGATGAGAACGGCCATCCGGTGGCAACCCCTTCTTATAACCGACAGGGAGATTATGTGCTGTATCGTCCCAATGCGGAAGACGAGGAACCAATCTTTGATTTGCCGGTGGCCTATACGGTGGAGGCACTGCCGTATGAAACCTTTTTGAAACCATATAATGAGTTGTGCAAGCGGTTCTCGGATCGGGACATCGCGGTGTATGTTACCTTCGCACCGCGGAATCGATTAGCCATTTCTGAGGAGAGTACCGAAGCGAAGCGCTTGGAATTACAGCAGTATTTTGAGTCTCACTTGGAGGCGACGGTAATCTCCGATGTAGAAGAATCCTTGTACGACGGAAGATATTTCTATGAGACAGATAATCATCTGAGTACGGAAGGCGTCGCCATTCGTACCCGGCAGGTGATTGAGGCTTTGAAACCATATGACGAATGAGAAGATGCAAGGGAAGAACAATTGCATATGGTGGTTGACTGTTGGCATTACGGTGGCGCTGGTACTGGCTTGCCTAAGTGTTGCAATCCTAGTTCCATCCCCATATCAGGAAAGTTACGTGGGGGAGTTGGAGTGGAAGTTGCAGCACTTGGAAGAGACGGAGGGGCAGCGCGTCATCGTCATCGGTGGCAGTGCCGCAGCCTTCGGTATGGACAGTGCCATGGTGGAAGCTTGCCTGAACGATACGGCTTCCTTCGGGGAGGATATTCCACGTCCTGATGATCTAACCGATTCCAATTGCAGCTTACATGCAGTGGATGACAGCGGTGCGCTATCTCATGTATCCGTGGTGAACTTCGGCATGTATGGCGGTCTGGGAAATCAAGTGATGCTGGAGTTGGCGGATGCGGAGATTCGTTCCGGCGACGTGGTGATTCTCATGCCGGAGATGAATGCCCAGTCCTGGTCGGATTACTTCGGCCCAACCTATTACTTGCAGGGATTGGCAGAACATCCGAAGTACTTCTTTCGACTGTCGGATTCCTACAAGGGACAGGTGATTGGAACCTTGCCGCGGTTTGCACTGGATAAGGTTCGACGTCTGGGTAGTCCCTACGTACCGGAGGAAACGGATGTGTACCGGCGCAACAGTTTCAATGCCTACGGAGATGTGGATACGAACCTTGCGGGAACCAATGTGATGCCAGATGGCGTCGATACCGTGACCCCGGTGGACTTCTCTGAGGAGTTGCTGGATTCCGCATTTGTGGAGACCTCCAATACCTATGCTACCAAGTGGCAGAAGCGGGGAGCGACGGTGTATTTTTCCTATTGTCCTCTGAATGGATTGGCGATATCGGATGAGAATGAGATGGAGCGGTTCCACAGTGCCTTGCAGGAGAAGTTGACCTATCCGGTGCTTGGAAAGCCGGCGGATTCGGTGTTGGATACAGTGCATTTTTATGATACTAACTTCCATCTGAACCAAGACGGCCGGGCTTATTATACCTATGAGATGCTTAAGAATTTGAAGGCAGCAACGGGAGATAGTCGCTATACCATTCGGCCACAAGAATGGCTTGCCGGCCGCGATGAGCAGCAGGTGCCGACGGAACCGCGTGCATTACATTCCGTGGGTTCTTCTGAGATGGCAGATTTTACCTGGGTGGAAACTTCGCAAGGCATTCGTATCACCGGTGTAACCGATGCGGGACGAAAAGCGCAGTCTCTGGTGATTCCGGAAGCGGTGGATGAGGTGCCGGTGATTTCTGTTTCCGATGGTATTTTTACCGCGTGCAAGGATTTACGGGAGATTCATGTGGAAGTCCGTTCCGCGGAGCAGATTACCGTAGGACAGGGACTTTTGGATGGAACCTGGGCGCAGGTATATGTGCCGCAGGCTTCTTTGGAAGCATATCGATTGAACTATTTCTGGTCGACCTATGGCGACCGATTGCATGGAGAAGAATAGATGAATTTTGTATCCGGATATTTTCTCATATTCTTACCGGTGGTGTTGCTGTTGTATCGGCGCCTGTCGGGATCATATCGGCCATGGTTACTCCTATTGGCAAGCTACGGATTCTATGCCGTCTTCCATCCGGTGGCAGTGCTGTTGCTTCTGGTGGTGACGGCAAGTACCTATGTGGCGGGACGGTATGGGCGCAGAAGTTCCTTGGCTTATGGGATTGGACTGCTCATCCCGTTGGGAAGTTTGTTCTTCTGTAAGTATTATGGATTCCTGTGGGAGAACGTACATGGATTTCTGTCGTTGCCGATGCTACAGATTCTGCTTCCGGCGGGAATCTCCTTCTACACCTTCCAGGCCTTGGCCTATGTCTTTGATGTGCGGCGTGGACGATTGGAACCGGAGCGCGATCCCTTGTACATGGCACTTTTCATCTGCTTCTTTCCACAGTTGGTGGCAGGCCCAATCGAACGAGCAGGAGACTTATTGCCGCAGTTGCATGGAATCGTGGATGCAGAAGCGCCATCATGGCGGGAGCAATTGCCACTGTTCCTACGAGGCTTTGCCAAGAAGATTTTGGTGGCGGATTATCTTGCGGTCTATGTGACCCGGGTCTTTGATGCACCGGGCGAGCAGAACGCTTGGAGTGCCATCCTAGGAGCCTTGCTGTTTACTGTACAAATCTACGCGGACTTCTCCGGCTATTCGGACATCGCAGTGGCAACGGCAGGGATGTTTGGCGTTCGATTATCCGAGAACTTCCGACATCCATACGCAGCGACAAGCGTACGGGAGTTTTGGAAGCGTTGGCATCGGACCCTCACCCGATGGTTTACGGACTATGTTTATATCCCATTGGGCGGTAATCGAAAGGGAATGGTGCGAACCATCGTCCATCTGTTGGTAGTGTTCCTACTCAGCGGACTCTGGCATGGAGCTGCTTGGCATTTTTTGATGTGGGGATTGTTACACGGTGTGGCTATGTGCATCGAGCGCTTGCTTCAGGAGAAGGTAAGACTTCCGCTGTGGGTAAGTTACTGTGGCACCTTCGCTTTCGTTGTGGTGGCGTGGGTATTTTTCCGTGCCAAGAGCATCGGAGATGCATGCCGATTGCTAGCGGCTATGGTTACGAAGTGGCAGGGTGGTATTGATGTGACTTTGGCACAGGCTTGCTATGGTGTCTTGATGATACTTCTTGTGCTACGCTTGGATCGGGAGGACTATCGCCCGACGCCGGTGAAGAATATGCTTCTATATTTTTCGATACTGGCCGGTTGGTTGTTCCTGCTGTCACGCACCGGAAGCAATACATTTTTATATTTCCAATTTTAAAAGGAGTTGCGATTTTGCAACTCCTTTTGTGTTCTTATTTCTTCTGTAATTCTGCAACGATCCAATCGTATTCTTCTTCGTCCAATTTGTAATGTTTGATATACAACCGATAGGAGATGAACATCAAGACACATGGCAGGATGCAGATGCAAAGCAACAAGCCGATACGCTCATTGGAGGTAACCCCTGCGATAACATCACTGATGGAACTTAACTTGCTTGCTTCGTCGATGGTTCCGGCAGAAGCGGCATTCTCGAAATCAGAAATCTGATTGGTGTAAGTGGTAACACCCAAAATCATATAAATCAAAGCGGTAATCAGTACCACCAATGCAGAAGCCATCTTGGTTAGGAATGGACGCAGGCTGGTAATGATTCCCTCATCACGGGTGCCAAATTTATATTCG
>JAILCW010000002.1 GCA_024690265.1 Lachnospiraceae bacterium
CATCACAGTTACAATGGAAGCTAATTTCTCATTGAACTCGAAGCCATCCTTCTTCGTCTGGGTCTCCATCAGCGCATACAGCGACTGAATCTTCTCTTCTACATCATCGATAATGCGAATCTCACCGGTACCCATAATACATTCATAGGTCATGCCGTACTGGCAGGCCACTCTACCCTCGAATGGTTCCACATTCCGCTCCATGGTAAAACAACAGGTCGGGTTCTTGCGAATGATATCCAACTTCCGTCCCTCATGAGCACTGTGAAGATACAAAATGTAATGACCATCTGTCTCATCCTGCATCACACCATAGTTCATAGGAACCACATACGGAACCCCATCGTCTACCAGTCCCAGATGCAAATACACGCAATCACGGATAATCTCATCGATGGCCTTTGGATCTGTAATCTCTCGTTCTCTACGTCTCATCAACTTCTCCCTTCCCCACTAGCGAAGGCTCTTCAAATAAGCCTTGTGTTCCTCGGTTACACGGAAGCTCTCAACAGCCTTCTGGATAGCTTTCTTATGCACCCAATCCGATAACCGATGTTCCTCAATAAATGCCAAACTGGCATCGTACTGCTTGGCTAACGCCGTTGCAAAATACCATGCCTGCATCATTTTCAAATAATAATCTTCCCCTTGTTTGTCTGCTACCCACTCCAAGTACTCAACCTGAAAGTCCGCATCCAAGAACTCATTCATCAGCATTCGCATGCCAAATCGCGCGGTATATACATGGTCAGAATCCATCCACTTCCGAATGTACGGAAGCAGTTCTTCGTGATGTTTCTTGAAGCAAGTCGGTGATGCCTGATCCGATATCGGCCAGCAATCTACGTAAGGTAAGAATTCCTCCACTCGTCTTATGCATTCATCAAAGTCACGAATCATGGCTACTATGAAAAAGTGAACCAACTTCTCCTCATAATACTTGTGAGGCAAGTCATTTAGGAATGCATCTCGTTCATCACTTTTAAACACATCCTTAGCAATGGCACGCATTGCAGGAGTACGAACACCAATGATGGTATTCGGATCGATGTTGGGAACCAGCTTCGCCTGAAACTCGCGATACTCCTCGTCCCTTGCTTCCACTAATCTCTCATAAACACCCATACCAATCCCCTAAATATAATCCTGCAAGTTCTCCCAATCAATCCGTTCATTCTTGTAGAAGTATTCCCGGTCATGCTCGGAAATCTCACGAAGCACACGGCATGGATTACCAACAGCAACCACATTCTCCGGAATGTCCTTGGTAACAACCGCGCCGGCACCAATAACGGAATTCTTGCCGATATGAACCCCCGGCATAATCAAAACGCCGGAACCAATCCAGACATTCTCACCAATATGGACGTCCTTATTATACTGGAGCTGTCTCACACGAAGCTTTGGATCAATCGGATGATTCGGCGTTGCAATGGTAACATTCGGGCCAAACATGACATGATCTCCAATGTAAATCTGCCCATCATCCACCAATGTCAGATTGAAGTTAGCATATACACCGGAGCCCATATGAACGTTGTGTCCACCCCAATTAGCATGAAATGGCAGCTCGACGTAGCAATTCTCCCCACACTCTGCAAAGACTTCCTTCATGTAGGCTTCCTTCTCCTTGAACTGTGAAGGCTTCAGCTGATTGAACTCCCATAACTTGTCCAAATATGGTGTTTGCTGGTCTACAATCTCCTGATCTGCCGGATCATAAATCAGTCCAGCCTGCATACGCTCATATTGTGTCATTTCCAATTCCTCCCCAATCCACTATTCGTGTAGTAAGTTCTCCTGTAAGTATCGAATCAATGCACGAATCATCTCCGGATTCGTACGATAATATATCTTGGTATCCACCTTGTCTAAGCTTAGCAGATTCTGATCTAATAAAGCCGTCGTATGATGAGAAATCGTTGCGGTGGTAAGTCCTAACATGTTAGCAAGTTCGGAGCCATAGGCCGGCGTATCAATCGTTGCCGATAGAATCTGGAACTTACTCTTGTCTGCCAATAACTTCAACATGGCAAGGGCCTTCTCTTCCGTAATTGACGCACGTTGTGACATCAACATACGCAAGTTCATTCCCTCGCTAAAAATCACACCCAAGATACAAACAATCCCAGATGTCTCCAGTGTCTCACCATGAATAAAGAATCCCATGGTATTAGCCTTCATGTAAGATATATAAATATCAGAACCCTTTTCAGCGATTGGCAGCTTAAAGTCGTTATAGTAATTCTGAACAATAAAATCCACCAAAGATTGCCCTTGTAGTTCCCCTTCGATATATGCAATGACTTCTTCGCCAAAGGTACGCAATTTCTTCTCGTACTTCTTTAGAATCTTTTGGGCACGTAGCATCAAGCCAAGAACTGTCTTCTCATGTTCCTTGTGATGTAAGAATAACTGTTGTAATTGCAACTTCCGGGCATCGGATTCATTCATCTGAACAATCATATCGAAGACATCCGTAATGGTCTCCTTACCAGTACTACTGTCATCCGTCGTGCTAGCACCATAAGCCTTTACAATCTCATAGAAGCTAGTGATATAGTCCTGCTCCGGAAGTTGCTCCAGATACTCTGCTTGTTCCTCCACTGTACGATGGTGATGATCACATACGCCACCAGACAGCACTATGATATTCGCAAAGGAATCGATCTTGCCATTGTCGATTTCTGAATCACAGTAGAACTTCAGAGTCTCCATATCCTTGGCAAACTCCGCTCTGGCTGCATCCTCAATCTCTTGAAGAAGATCCACTACCTTGTGTGCACGCTCATCTGGTGTCATGCCATAACGAGCTGCCATGCGATTCATATAATTGGTCATAAAAGGAGCCGGTTGTGCCACCACGTTCAATAGGGTGACACTTTCCGGAACATATTGTATTTCTAGATGAAATCGATTCATGCTGCCTCCGAAGATTCTTCCTCCAATACCTCAGGTTCATCATCCAATGCGCTATTGAAAAAGAGCACGCCGCAAAATGCTACGGCAATAATTCCTGCGCTAATAAAGATTGTTGGAACACCAACAAAGTTAACTGCTGCACCCACAATAAATGCAACTACCGGCATAATAGCACAACTAAGTGCACCACCAATACTAGCTGCTCTTGCCAAGTATTCACGATCAATAATACGTAACGTCTCCACGCTTAAAAACATGTTCGTAACACTAATGATAAAACCTAACAAAGTTGTCAATACAACAATGGTTGCAATTGCAAAATACCGATTCGCATAAAAAGGTGATCCGGCCACAATCAATAAATGGAATGTGGCAATACTTGAGCAAGCCATCACTAATACCATTTTAGCATTTAATCGGTTCTGAATCATCGGGAAAATCACAGAGCCAAGCAACATGGAAATAGAGAACAGTGTTCCATACAAAGATAAATACCATACATTCCCATGGAACAATTCCTTCACCATCGGAGTCTGCAAACTATTCATCGGAACTAAAATGCCATTCAAGAATAAAACCATCATAGTAATTGCAACCAGACGCTTCTTGGTTCCGCAATAGATGAAGCCTTCCTTCAAGTCAGTAAAATAAGAATTCAGGGAGAAGCCCTGGGTATCTGTCTCTGTTTCCTCCTGCAACTGCAAGGAGAAGATCAACAATGCAGATAAAACAAAAGTAATCATATCCACATAAATGGCACCTGCACTACCAATCAATGCAATAATCGCAGCTGCCGCACCGGTTCCCACCAGTTCAACGACGCTGGATGATGCCTGGTTAATAGACATCGCTGTACCGTACTGTTCCAGAGGAACAATCTGCGGAAAAATTGCCGTACCTGCCGGCATACGGAATGCCTCTGCGCTGGAGATGATAAAGCTTAAAACTGCGATTAACGGTGCACTTAAAAAGCCCAGTAACAATCCGGTAGCCAGTACGCCAACACATAATGCACGAATCAAATCCGTAACCACCATAATCATCTTCTTGTTGTGACGCTCCACCCACGGACCTGCCAACGGTGTTAAGAAAATGGTTGGCAAGCGGTTAATCGCATAGATGATTGCTGACCAGCTAGCCTCTCCCGTCAACTCATAAACAATCCAGGATGAAGCAATGGCATCAATGGAATCACCGAAACGGTTGATAAGTGATGCAGCTAAATCCTTGCGGAAGTTGCGGTTCTTGAATAGTTCTTTGTGCTCTAGTTTCATAACAGTCCTCCAATATTAGATGAGTATCTATATCCTTCTTCGATAATTATGATACTAATAAATATGATGTATGTCAATACTAATATTAGATTTTTATCTAACACAAAAGAACGCCCCATTTTACGGGACGTTCTGTGTTTGATTTAATACTTATTATGAACTTTTTCGATGAAGCAAAGAACATTATCTAAGGTGACTGTTTCACCATCATCTAATATCAACTGCCCACTCATCCGTCCAAAAACCTGATGCTGATCTGAGATGATGACCTTGAAATCTATTTTGGCTGAGCGATCTAAGATTGGAACAAACTCCATCTCAAACCGTCCATTGGATTCTGAGATTTTCCATGGCTCCATATAGTGCGGGCTATCCATGTCGTAGAGGTCCACATCGTTTGGAATCTCAATTCGAACATCATCTAACTTGTGTACCACATCATCATATAATATCACATTCTCGGTAGCAGCCGAGGTGTTTCCAAAACCATGTCCGATATTGAAGCCCACCTTGTGACCATTCACCCAGGTGTTGCCACTGCCCCAGTACCAGGTGTTATCGTAGGTCCAGACGCCACGACCCCAGTCTAGTGTTCCAAAATCCTTGTCTGCATGGAACTCATACTTTTTCCCATCGTAGGTTACCGTACCACGTGCACACATGGTGTTAATCTTCTGGTTGTAGTAGAAACAATGCTTCTTGTCCCAAGGTGTTGCAATCACCATAGTATCCATGTTCGGCTGTTCTAGAACAATATGCGCAGACAGCGGCTTACCTTCATAGAAATCCTTGAATTCACAAGTGATCTCACGCTGAACCTCTGTCTTGCAGAATTCCATCTTCAGGCGCTTGTCCTCATAACGAGTCGTACCATAGTCAGAACTCTCCGGCAGTTTGAACTTGCCCATAGGCAAGACATTCAGCACCGTCTCCGTATGTTCCCATGGATGCTCCTGATTCAGACACAACAGGGTCACGGACTGCAATCCAACATAGCCATCATCGGAAATAGTAAAACAAACCGCATAGGAATCCTCCTCGCCACCATCGTGAAGCACCATGTAGTAATCCCACTCCTTGATGCGAAAAGCCGGTGCCTTGATACTTTTTCGGCGATACTTCCATACCTGGCTGCGGGACCATCCCGGATCCGCAATCTCCCCCTCGGAATCCAATAAGTCCTGCGGTAATAGGACCTCGTGATTTCTCATATATACCCCCTATATAAGCAATTAAACTTCGAAATCTAAGCAGCTACGAATCTTGGTATAAGGACGAACCGCTCCATCTGCCACCGCTACATGATCCGGGTGCACTGCATAACCCTTCAATGCTTCAAAAGACTCGAAGGTAGAATCCAACATTAAATCGGCATTGGAAGTCTCCAATCCGTTGGTGTATACGTGAATCTCAGTCATTCCAGGAATCTTGCCCTGTAATCCTTCCAATCCAGCCTTAATTCCTGCTTTTACCTTCTGCTTCTCATCTGCAGATAACTCATCCTTTAACGTCCATAAAATAACGTGCTTAACCATCTTATTTCTCCTTATCGATTAATTGCTGCCAATACTGTTGCTTGCGCCTCATCTACTTCCTCAATTCGAACTCGCCCCATGAGTTCAGATTCTTTTTTGAAATCAATATTCGTAAAAGTAGATTCCAAGAATGATGCATTCTCTGGTGATGTTCCCTTATAAGCTCTTACAAGAATATCAGTCGAAAAATCCTGCAATTTCCCCTTACAAGTCTCAGCACCTAACTCTGAAATGTGTTCAAAATCAGTTATCATATAAAACCCTCCCTTTGTTAATTACATCCAGCTATAGTCTCCACCTGTTACAGCTAAGGAAAGAAGTGCATCCATACGCTCTACTTCTTCCTCGCTCTGTACAACGGAGATGAGCTTCGCTGTCTCCTGTACCACCGGCATCTGTTCATCCGGTCCAATCTCC
>JAILCW010000029.1 GCA_024690265.1 Lachnospiraceae bacterium
CTACATCAAGAAGTTGGTGGAGGACGGTATTGTAGACGGTTGGGATGATCCACGTTTGGTTTCCATCTCCGGTCTTCGTCGTCGTGGTTACACTCCGGAATCCATTCAGAAGTTCATTGAGTTGTCCGGTGTTTCTAAGGCTAATTCTTCTTCCGATATGGCAATGCTTGAGTACTGCATCCGCGAGGACTTGAAAGTAAAGCGTCCACGTGTTATGGCAGTTTTGGATCCGGTGAAGCTTGTGATTGATAACTATCCGGAAGGACAGACAGAGGAATTGGAAGTACAGAACAACCTGGAGAATGAATCTCTTGGTAAGCGTACGGTTCCATTTTCCAAAACCTTATATATCGAGCGCGAAGACTTCATGGAGGAGCCTCCGAAGAAGTATTTCCGTCTCTTCCCTGGCAACGAAGTGCGCCTGATGAATGCTTACTTTGTTACCTGTACTTCTTATGAGAAGGATGAGAACGGTAATGTTACCGAGATTCATTGTACATATGACCCACAGACCCGTGGTGGCGACAGCCCGGACGGCCGTAAGGTGAAGGGTACCATCCATTGGGTAAATGCGGACACTGCGCTGAAGGCAGAAGTCCGTTTATACGAAAATATTGTAGACGAAGAAGCTGGGGTATATAATGAAGATGGTAGCGTCAACGTAAATCCAAACTCTTTGGTTGTTACCGAAGCTTATGTGGAGCCTTCCTTAAAAGAGGCAAAAGCATACGAGAGCTTCCAGTTTGTTCGTAACGGTTTCTATACCGTTGACTATAAGGACTCCAAGGAGGGAGCACCGGTATTTAACCGTATTGTTTCATTGAAGAGTTCTTTTAAGTTGCCTACACAGAATTAGAGAAAGAGGAACACATGGGATTATTATCCGGATTAGAGAAATTTGGTCTCTCCTTGGACGGTATTGATATCACCGAGGAGAAGGAAACGAAAAAGAAAGCTGCGGCACCAAAGAAGTCTGCTCCGATTCTTCCTACGGAAGAGAAGGACTTCCTTCTGAAGAAGGAGATTAAGTGTGCTGTTTGCGACAAGAAGTTCTCTGCTTTGGTTATCAAGGGAAGTAAGGCGAAGCGTATGGAGCCGGACAGCGATTTGCGTCCGAGATTCCAGGGCATCGATACCGTGAAGTATGATGTTTATTCCTGCCCTTACTGTGGATATGCTGCCATGACCAAGTCCTTTGAGTCTTTGGCTCCTTCCCAGTTGAAGTGGGTACGTGAGGCTGTTTGCCAGAACTTCAAGCCTTCCGCTATCGATTTGAATGATCGTGATACCTACACCTACGAAGAAGCTGTGGATCGTTTGAAGCTTGCTTTGGTTTCCGCTATGGCAAAGCGTGTGAAGCTTTCCGAGAAGGCTTACATCTGCCTGAAGATTGCTTGGTTACGTCGCGAGCAGATTGAACAGCTTTCTGCTTCCACCAATAAGGAAGACCTGGATAAGCGCGAAGCTTACAAGGCTGAATACGAGAATTTTTACCGTCAGGCTTATGACGGTTTCATGAAGGTAAGCAGTACGGAGACTCCTCCGTTCTATGGTCTGAACCAGAACACTTTGGATTACATGCTTGCCAATATGGCACTTTACTTCAAAGACTATCAGACTTCCGCAAAGTTGGTTTCTTCTTTGCTGACTTCTACCAATACGCCTTCCAATTTGAAGGATAAGTGCTTTGATTTGAAGCAGAAGTTGGTTGAAATCTCCAAGAAGCAGAAGGCTGCTGCAGCCGCTGCTAAGAAGCCAGAGTAACTTATTGAAATATGTCCCTGTGAGGCTTGTGCTTCACAGGGTTTTTTCTTTTCTATCGCGCCGTTTGCACAACAGGATTTTCCGCGGGATCGTTCTCACTCTCGGTCTCGACGTAGCGGACACTAAGAAAGTATAAGGAAAGGCTTTGCTGCATAAATGCGCACGCCTTCCCGTTATACTTTCAAGTGCCGACGCCTCGACAGACCCGCTACAAAAATCCTATTGCACACACGTCGCGTCTTATAAATTCTTGTCCCTGTGCAGCGCAAGCCAGGGACATATTTATTAGCCCCTCTGTTAACAATGCATCTGCAATAAGCATGGGTGTCAAGGATGCGGTAGCACCATGTTGGCTTGTCCTTGACACCCATGTTTTTGCAGGTACAATTACAGAGGAGGGGCTAATACTTTGACCTAGAATTTGAAGATGGGAGACGTGATTATGAAATTTATTTCTTGGAATGTTAACGGTTTAAGAGCTTGCGTACAGAAGGGCTTCATGGACTTTTTTAATGAGATAGATGCGGACATCTTCTGTTTACAGGAGACCAAGTTACAGGAAGGACAGATTAATCTGGAGCTTCCTGGTTATCATCAGTATTGGAATTATGCCGAGAAGAAGGGATATTCCGGAACGGCGATTTTTACCAAGCAAGAGCCAATGAGTGTTGTTTATGGTATTGGTATTGAAGAGCATGACCATGAAGGCCGTGTGATTACCCTTGAGTTTGAAGACTTCTACTTCATTACCTGTTATACACCGAATTCCAAGCAGCAATTGGAGCGTTTGGAGTATCGTCAGGTGTGGGAGGATGACTTCCTTGCTTATGTGAAGAAGTTAGATGAGAAGAAACCGGTGATTTTCTGTGGTGACTTGAATGTGGCACACCAGGAAATTGACCTGAAGAATCCGAAGACCAATCATCACAACGCGGGATTCACGGATGAAGAGCGTGCCAAGATGACCACCATTTTATCCAGTGGTTTCATTGATACTTTCCGTTACTTCTATCCGGATCAGACGGACATCTATTCCTGGTGGTCTTACCGCTTCCAGGCCAGAGCCAAGAATGCAGGCTGGAGAATTGATTATTTCATTACATCAGAGCGTTTGAAGGATCGTCTGGTTGATGCGAAGATTCATACGGATATCTTAGGCAGTGATCACTGTCCGGTGGAACTGGAACTACAGTAGCTTTAGGATAGGCTTATGAATAAGCGAAACATATATGAACGCTCCTTATTCCCGCCAACAATAATATTTTTAATGATACGGACTAATTGCCAAAATACTTAAGTATTGCTATAATTTTCTTTAATGTAAAAATTTAGTTTGAAGGTAGGCGTGAACGGAGTGGAAGAACGAGAAATAGATTTGATGGATCTAATCTGGAAGCTGGTTGGTCAATGGCGACCAATCCTTCTTTGCATGGTAATTCTGGCCGTGGTATTTAATTTTGGCTTTTATTGGAAAGCACTTTTGTCGTATCAAGAGTCGGTAAAGACAAATGCAATTGACGAAGAAACGTTGAAATCACAATTGACCGATGAGGAGTACTCGAAGGTTATTGATGCTACGACGACGTTTCGGTATTACACAGATACTAGTAATTATGTTAATAATTGTCCTTTTGTTAATATGAATCTTGCTGCGTTGCCTGTTGTTTCTCAGCAATGGGTTGTTCGATGTGATCCGGAAGTTATGAAACCAGTTACCATGGCTCATTTAATCGCAACCGGTTTATATAGCAGTAGTGTTGCTGAAGCAATTTCAGAACAACTGGGTGTCTCTGTAGATGTGACATATTGGGGTGATACTATATACTTTTTATATGATACTCCGGATGAAGATTCCAATGAGAGTATCCTGACCTTGCGATTTGTTTTAGCCGATGAGCAAAAGTCGGAGAATGTAGCAAATGTCTTGCGTTCCTATATTTCCGGACATTTGAATGAAATCCTGAATACCGATGTGGATTACCAGGTGGAATTATTATCATCCTCGGAGACGATAGATGCAGATGCTCCTGTGGCGGCTTCTATTGCAAGTCGCAGAGCGAATATTGCATCTTATAGTTCTAGTTTGGATACATATCTAAAGTCTTTGAATGATACGCAGGTTCGTTTATATAACTTGTTAACTGGTGAATCTTACACGGGTGTGAACGGTACGGTTGTTACGGAAAAACTGCAAAAACCTTCTGCGTTCCAACCGAAGTATGCAGTAATTGGAATGCTATTTGCAGCCTTTGTTTATGCAGGCATTGTGTTTGCTTTGACGACTTTTAAAGGAACACTTACCTGTGCATCGGAATTGGAGAGTACTTATAACCTGTTCCTTATGGATGTAGTTCATCACAAGTCACATACATCGGAGGGGTGGAGACGCTTTGTTAATGATGATCGAATCCAACGACTAAGATATCGAAACCAACAACAAAATGCGGAATGGCATATAAACCATGCAACGTCGCAATTACGAGGGTTAGTTGAGCAAGGAAAATATAATGAAATCCATGTACTGATTCTTGATATGCATCGTAATCGAAGGGAGTTTATAACACAGTATTGTGAATTGTTCCGTGAAAACTGGACTTTCCTGGATTGCCAGATAGTGTTTGATGAACCGAAGGATATTTGTGAGACTGTTTTTTCCTTACCGGAGCATGCTGGAATTGTTTTGATGGCTGGTCTTGATACAACAATGTTGAAGGATATTTCAGAAATCATGCGCTGTGCACAAAGAAGGAATGTGCCTGTGCTTGGTGGAATTGTTATGGATATTTAAGTTGAAAAGAACTTGTAGCCTGTGTGTTGGTTATAAGTTCTTTTTCTATATGTGGGCATACGGGTAGCATTAATCGAAATGGGTAGTGAGTGGGGGGGGGAATTACACTTCACTTCATCTAAAAATTTCAAATTTGACACATTTTTCAATATATTTGTGGTAGAATACATAGGCTATATTCAATAGGAGGAGATCTTATTATGAAGTATTTCGGAACTGACGGCTTCCGTGGAGAAGCTGGTCGTGTATTAACAGCAGATCATGCTTATAAGATTGGTAGATATTTGGGATGGTACTACAATCAGAATCATAAGGGACGTATCGTTATCGGTAAGGACACCCGTCGCAGCAGCTACATGTTTGAGTATTCTTTGGTTGCAGGTATTATTGCTTCCGGTGCCAATGCTTACCTGTTGCATGTAACCACCACTCCAAGTGTGGCTTATGTGGTTCGTACCGAGGATTTTGATTGTGGTGTTATGGTTTCCGCATCCCACAACCCATACTATGACAACGGTATTAAGATTATGGACGGCAACGGTCATAAGATGGCGGCTTCCGTTGAGGAAGAGATTGAGCGTTACATCGACGGTGAAATCGATGAGCTTCCTTTTGCTACCGGCGAGGATGTTGGTATTGCAACAGATTATGCAATCGGACGTAATCGTTATATTGGATATTTGATTTCTCTTGCAACCCGTTCTTACAGCGGTAAGCGCATCGGTTTGGATTGCTCCAACGGTAGCTCTTTTAACATTGCCAAGAGCGTATTTGATGCACTTGGTGCCAAGACCTATGCGGTTGCTACCGAGCCAAACGGCTTGAACATCAACAAGGACTGCGGTTCTACTCATATCGAGAACCTGCAGAAGTTAGTAAAAGAAAAAGAGTTGGATGCAGGATTCGCATTCGACGGTGACGCAGATCGTTGTATTGCAGTTGATAACAACGGTGAGATTATCGATGGTGATTATATCATCTACATCTGCGGTAAGTATTTGAAAAAACACGGCAGACTGGATGGCAACCATGTGGTTGCTACCGTTATGAGTAACCTTGGATTTTTCAAGGCTTGCGATAAGGCCGGCATTGAGTATGACGTTACTACCGTTGGTGATAAGTACGTCAATGAAGATATGGTGAAGAACGGATATGTCATCGGTGGAGAACAGTCCGGACATATCATTTTCTCCCGCCATGCAACTACCGGAGACGGAATTTTAACAGCCATTATGATGATGGAAGTCATGTTGGAAGAGAAGATGAGCTTAGCAGATCTTGCCAGCGGTATGAAGAAGTATCCACAGCTTTTAAAGAATGTTCGCGTTACCGACAAGGCTGCTGTTATGAATAATGCGGCAGTGAAAGCTTGTGAAGAAGATATTGCAGCACAGCTTGGAGATGACGGACGTCTTCTTCTCCGTGAGAGCGGTACCGAGCCTGTCATCCGTGTTATGGTTGAGGCTACTACCGATGCCATCTGCGAGAAGTACGTGAACCAGATGATTGACGTCATCAAGGCAGAAGGCTTGGCATAAGCAAAGATTCGTGATACAATGGCAAACGCT
>JAILCW010000031.1 GCA_024690265.1 Lachnospiraceae bacterium
CCTTCAAGATCATCATTATCGCTCCAGTGCTTATCGCAAACACACCAGACCTTGCTGAGTATCACGCTGCTAGCTTGCAACTGAATCAGGGATATCGTAAGGTATGCAAGGAACGTGGCATTACCTGTATCGATGCTGGTGAGTGGGAGATTGATCTAACCTATGATGGGGTGCATTTTTCCGAAGAGGGACATCGCCAATTTGCCACGAAGTTACTTCAGAATCTAGAGATGAGTGAGGATTAAGGAATGCAATCACATACACATGCAGCAGTTGGAGCATGTATTGGGGCTGCAATGACAATTAATGCGCCGGTAGAAGTGGCGGCTGCAGGAACTGCGGTTGCGGTGGTTGGCGCAATTATTAGCGATATCGATGTTGGTGGAACTGGAAAGCGGAGCACATCATGGCTGGTGGCAGGATGTTCGGCGGCGTTGATGGCGGTGCCGGTGGTACTTGGGATGGTGCAGCAGTGGGCGGCACTAGGATTATTTGTGCTGACCTGCGTCTATGGAGCATTGCAAGAGCATCGAAGTTTTATGCATTCGATATTTGCTATGGTGCTGCTTGTTGCTGCGATATATGTAGCTATGCCGAACCTACCTCTTTATTTTGCCGCAGGCTTTCTATCCCATCTACTGTTGGATATTATCACCCATCGTCCGGTACAGTTACTGTATCCGCTGGAGAAGAGCGTGAGTTTGAAGTTGTGCTATTCTAAGAGTCGCGCAAGTCAACTTCTATTTTTGCTCGGCTGTGCGGGCACAATCATATTAATCATAATTCGCTTTTTATAGAGCTGTGGACGCTAGTTCGCAGCTTTTTTATATGTCTTTGCGTCCACCAACTGAGTTGGCTCCAATTCTCAAGCCCCCTGGGGTGCTAAGAAGTGAAGAATCCAAGCACCTTAGCACCTGTCTCTTCCAAACATGAATAATTCTCCCTACCGCCCCCAAACACTTCAAAAGAATTCGCCTTTGATAATATTGACGCACCCCATACCCCATAGTGTATATTTCAATTAATAGCAGGTGGCGCCAATCGATGGTAGCTCGCCAACGTCAGACAAGAGGAGGTATCATATAGGGCTCGAAAGGGGGATGAGCAATGAAAGCAGTATTTGTGTGCAGCTTGATTCACAGGGGACTATTGGGCGGTGGATTATTGGTAGAAGACAGTTCCATCACCTACAAAACAGGCAAAGTTTCAGTTGGCAGTGCGTATCATAACTTGCGTCTAGAGATGGTTGAAATCAACGACGTAACCTGGAAATGGTTTATATTTCCGGTGGCAACCATCGAGATGAATAATGGAAAACAATATCGATTTCTGATCTTCAACAAGTGGAGATTTACGCGGGTTTATGAGGCTTGCAAGGCTCAACTCGCATAGAAATGACATACAAAGCTGGTGCATTGCGCCAGCTTTTTTCTTTACAAGGATTCCTCATATTCAATATAATAACAAACGGTTATATAAAGGTCTGAAAGGGATTACTATTTTGATACGTATCGGAATTGTGGATGATGACCGCGACTCCAGAGAACACTTAAAGCAGGGAATTGCGGAATACGCGTCAGAGAAACAATTAGAATATGAGCTTGAAGAGTTCAAAAGCGCCTTGGCGTATTTGCGCGCCACGGACCATGCTTTTGACATGCTGATTCTGGATATCGATATGCCGGGGATGACAGGAATTGAGCTGGGCGAGAAGATTCGTGAGACGAATCACGAAGTAGTGCTGGTGTATTGCACCAACCTGCAGCAGTTCGCCATCAACGGATATAGTGTGGGTGCATTGGGATTCATGGTGAAGCCGGTGCAAAGCTACACCTTGCATCTGACAATGGACCGTGCCATAAGTGCGGTTCGCATCAATCAGAGCCGTCATCAGGAGGATGCAGACATCAAGTTCGTCTTTAAGGATGGCACCATCTCGCGGTTGGTCAGTGCATCGGACATTGATTACGTGGAGGTACGCCAACACTACATCTTCTATAACATCAAGGATAATTCCACCGGCGAGCGTCTGGTGATTAAGAATCGCGGAACCATGCAGGAGGCCGAGGAACGCTTGTCACCTTATGGCTTTTATCGCTGTTCTTCCAGTTTCCTCGTAAACATGAAAAGCGTAACGGCAGTGAGCCGAATGAACGTCTATATCGGTGCGGAACTTCTGCCCATGGGACGAACCTTCAAGGAGTCCTTTATGGACGCGTTCTCTAGATATCTTGCGAAGAAAGGGTGGGAAGATCCATGTTAGTATTAGATTTTTTATTTTCCAGACAGGTGCCAATCGGCATGTTTCTGGCAGCGATACTGTTTATGCCTTGGAATTGGCGCAGGGAGGGCTACTATCTGCGGTTCACCCTGGGAACCATTTGCTTTTTTGCAGTGTCTGAGGCCTGCGACATTCTTGCTGTGGATGGCAAGGTACGACTGCTGATCTACACCTTGATGGTGTTTGCGGTGATCTGGTTTTGCTTTGAGTGTAGTATCATTCACAATTTGTTTTACACCACTTGTGCTTACGCTCTGCAGCATATAGCCAGCAAGCTGACCTATATGATTGTGGTGCCTATTTCCATCCGGCACGGATCCAACGGTTATGTATTCCCGTTGGCGATGCTGTGTATAGTGACGGTACTGATTTATACCACAGTGTATGTGAAGTACACCAAGCCTTTTTTGAAAAAAGATAACCTGCAGTTCGACAGCGTACCCATGGTTATCTACTCCGGCGTGTTCCTTGTGGCAGCGGTGTATCTAAGCTCTCTGTTGGAGGATGGCTTCGATAGCAGTTCTCCAAGCTACATTACCAGCTACATTTGTCTGAATGCCTTTTGTATTCTCTTTGCATTGGCGATTCTGGCGTTGGAGTTTACCAACTTCAATACCAAACTGCTAGAGCGGGAGAACCGGATTCTGGCGGAACTTCTGGAGTCGGATAAGCAGCAGTACGAGCAGGCCAAGAAGGATATGGAGAAAATCAATATCCGCTATCACGACCTGAAACAGCAGTATACCAGGGCGACGGAAGAGGAACGACAGAAGCTGGAAGAGGAAATGGCGGCCTTGAACCTCCGTTATTTTACCGGCAACAAGGCGGTGGACATCACCCTGACCCAGAAGGCGGCTCTTTGCAACCGAGCAGGAATACAGCTTGTTTGCTCTGCAGATGCAAGTTGCTTGGATGCTATGAAGCACTATCACATCTATTCCATGTTGGGCAACGCCCTGGACAATGCCATTGAGTGCCTCCAGCAGGTGCCCGATGAGGCGAAACGAGTGATTACCCTGGATATCCATCAAGAGAAAAACATGGCGGTGATTCGTGTGGAGAACTATACCCCAACCCAGCCGGTAATCGAGGATGGACGCTTATTGACCACCAAGTCCAACCATCAGGATCATGGATATGGTGTAAAAAGTATACAAAACACGGCAGAGATTTATGGTGGTATTGCACATGTTTTTGTTGAAAATGAAATATTCTACCTGCTGGTTACGATCCCTTGTGGTGAAAATGTCACAGCAGTAGAAGCATAAAATCAAAAAAGTGGAGTCGATTTGGATAGAAAATCCGAGTTGCCTCCACTTTTTTTGTGTAAATTGTGACCTGGATTTTGTCAATCGTGCCAACTTGTAGAAATCCCATTTTTAATCCCCTAGTATGTGTTTATACGAAATGCATTTCCAATGATTAACACAAAGAAAGATAGGGGTTAAAGATGAGTAAAAGAAGCAAGAACAAGTCCTTGCGTTGGTTAGGACTTGCAGGTTCTGCAGTTCTTCTGGCGAATCTGGTATTTACCGGAACTGCAATTGCTTTCCAGCAGGAAGGTGAAATCAATCATGCACTTGGCATTGAAGGCTCCGGCGCAACCTATGGCGGCACCGAGTTTTCCGAAGATGGTACTTTGACTGATGACAGCTATGCCAAGTACATCAAGGCTGCTAACGAATTCTGTGAGCAGGAAGAAGAAGAGGGTAGTGTACTTCTTTACAACAAAGATAACGCACTTCCATTGTCTGATTCTGAACGTAACGTAACTGCTTTTGGTCGCGGAAGCATCGACCCAGTATTCCGTAGTACCGCAGGCGGTTCTTCCACCAATAAAGAATATCAGAAGACTCCGGTAGATGC
>JAILCW010000007.1 GCA_024690265.1 Lachnospiraceae bacterium
AGTAGATAAAGAAAAGGAACGCATCATCCTATCTGCCAAGGCCCTGTTAAAGGAAAAGAAGGAAGATCAGAAGCGCCAAGCGCAGTCCAAACTGAAGGTTGGCGAGCTGTATACCGGTAAGGTCGAGAGCCTGCAGCCATACGGTGCATTTATTGACTTGGGAGACGGTGTCAGCGGACTTCTCCATGTTTCCCAGATTAGCGAGCGTCGCATTTCAAGTCCGAAGGAAGTCCTTAAGGAAGGCCAGGAAGTAAAAGTAAAACTGATCAAGTCTGAGAACGGCAAGCTCAGTCTGTCTATGCTGGACATTGAAGAAAGCAATTGGAGAGAAAATGCTCCACAGGAAACAGAAAGCCTGTCAACTAGTCTTGGAAGCTTGCTAAAAGGAATTAAGTTAGATTAATAAGTATCAAGATGACTCCCCGGGACGGGGTTAGTGAGTCATTGTATCGATGTAAGTACGATGACTCACTAACCCCGTCCCGGGGAGTCATCATAATCCGTTGGATTTCCAACGTCTAAAAAATGCGATTTTCAGTACAAGTCATGAATATCCACCAATGTACTGAATAAAAACTCAACCAGGTAGTATTCTCCCGCCTAGAATCCGTTCCAGATTCAGTACAAATTCTATATTCCGGCATATCTACTGAATCAACGATGGTTCGAGCGTTCGTAAGGTGGTTCATTTTTCAGTATTACAAACGAATTCTGAGGTTTGTACTGAAAATTGCCCTTCCTCCCGGACTTCCAGCGCCTTCCGCGAAGGCGCGTGTTCGAGGACTGCATGACACAGTACCCTAGCGGTGCAAGGAAAGCAGGCGCCCCCACAAAAAAGAGCCCCGGCCAAGCCAGAGCTCTTACACAATCTTCATAGCAAAAACACTTGGAACCCCTTCCTCTTCCTGGAAAGTCATCTCAACATCCTCATCCAAATGGGCCACGATTTTCTTCACCTTCCACTCATAAGGCGTTCCATTCCACTGAAGCAAGCTCTCCACAAACACACGATGCTCCACATTGAACATCGGGAAGCAGCGAGCAGCCAATGCAAAAAACATCTCAGCATTAATCGGACGAAAAACTTCTGGCGGAAGCTTGTTAAAAGCCACGTAGATGTCGTAGTCCTTTTCTTCAACCTTGGTATAGCAATAAAATCCCTTGGACAGGCCACAGGCCGCCACAGCTAATTGCTCTCCGGAAAGGCCCTTGCCCAGCTTCTGAACGCCCTGCTTCAGGGGCGGTAAATTCCACGAAGTGCCAAACCCCTTGATTTCTCTGGCCAGTTCAAAACAGGAATCCGGTGCAGCCACCGGCTTCTCGTATCCCCAAGTCCAGTCTGTGCGATCCTTGGAAATGGTTGCAAGCACCTGGGCCGGATAATTCTTGGAGTCAAAAAAAATCTTGCCATCAAAGAAGGACGGCTCGACTTTCTTGCCACCGCCAATATGACGATGATAGGTCGCTTGTGCAGAAACCACCTTGCCAAGGCACGCAGAATAAACCTGTTTCCAACTGGAACGGGTAATCTCCTTGCTCTCATCAAGCAAAAACGTATGCGGTTCAACACTCACTTTGCCTGTGGATGGTAATGCCATAGCAACATGCTTCCTTTGTTACAATTTCATCTTCTTTAAAGACTGCTTGCGATCATACATCTTCTTGTCTGCTCGTTTGAAGACGCACTGATAACAATAATCAATATCCGGCTGATAGTCTTCCAAACCGGCCGCTACAACTACTGCGCCGGTCTTGTTGTTTTGCTCCATAATGCTGTTAAAAACACCCAGCAAATTCAAACGATTCTGATAGTCCTGTCCCTCCAGAATAACCACAAATTCATCGCCGCCAACACGAAAAACAGGGCTGTGCTGGAAGGTCATACAAATGTGGCGACAACCTTCCTTGATGTAACGATCGCCGGCTTCATGTCCTAAACGGTCGTTAACATCCTTTAAGTTATTCATATCTAAAACAATCACACCAAACTCTTGCACTGAGCGGTTGGTAATGCGTTCATCAAAAGATTTTTCTACCTCGAAATAGGCGTGCTTGTTACGGACGCCGGTAAGGGAATCCACATAGGCCATCTTCCGGGCACGCTCTAACTCTTCTCGCTGCTGCATCTCACGATCCAGCATCTTCTGCAGACGCTTGTTCTGTTCCAGCTTCTCATCTTCCAAAACGAAGGTATGAAGCAAAGTACTTCCTAGCATATAACCAATACTGGAAAATGGCATCAGCGGTACATTGGCTTGGAGTAGTAAAAAAGCCGAAACAATTATACCTGCAAAGCCAATGGAACGATAGCGGTGTCGCATCGTTTCTGCCGAATAAATAGCCATAATGAGCGAGTACGCACTTGTCAGGAAGTACAACAGTACCTGTCCGAACAACGTAATATAGCGAAGAATGTGGGTTTCAAAGATGCCGTCACTATCAAAGCTAAACATCACCGGGACGAACAGGTTAATAATCAAGCAAACGATTTCTGCACACATCAGAAACCAGCCAAAAAACTTTAGTACGATGCCGAAGGCATTATCACTCTGGAGATAAAAAATGACATACCGTGTCCATAGGAAGATTGCATTCACCATGGCCATAAAATACAGTACGGTGTCTACATAACAAAGAAAAATCAGTTGGTGTTCATATAAAACACCCCATAGTATGTCCGTAATGAAAAAGAAAACAATGCCCATCAAATAGGAACGATACGGACGAATACTTTCCACTGATTTCCAGAAAGAATTCTTAACAATTACATCGAAGTTGACAATGATTAACACTACAACTCCAAGCATTGCAAAACATGAATATAGCATAGGCATTTCCCCATCTTATGCACATGCCCCCAACATGTAATCATTATAACAATAAACTGACAAAATAGATATAAAAAACCATCTGCAAAAATGTGCAGATGGTTCTTCATAAACATGATTACTGAAATAGTTTTTGTAAATCGAAGCAACGAATATTCGTCCACATCTGGGCAATTCGATCGTTAGCATCACCCTCAAAATATCGCATAACTACGGAACGATGTAGCACATCTTCCGGTGGATATTGGGTAAAGAGCTGTCGATTCATCTGGGATGCCGGAGCAGTAATGGTATTGTCCGCATCCTCACCGAAAAAGTAGGACAAGTCATAATCAACCACATCCTCTTCGTCCTCTTCCGCACCATAGTTGTAATCCAAGTACTGATATACCAGATTGTTGTCCGCATCTCCTGCAATCGGAGAGGTATAACCAATGTAGTACATGTTACGAACTGCATTGTCCGGACGGGACAAGAAGTTGATGAAAGCCTCAGCTGCCTGCTGCTTGCGGGCATCCTGCGCAATACCGTTCTTCATCATAACCCAACCATCAAACCAAAGGTTGGTGCACTCTTCCGGAACAGAATACGCTAATTCTACGCCATCTTCCTCCGCCTGGTCCATAGTATATACCGCATCACCGGACCACTGAAGGCTGGCTACAACCTTGCCGGTAACCAGGTCAGCCTTGCCACTATCAGTCTCCAAAGAGTAAGCATTGGTACGCATATCAGAGAGGATATCCTCTACTTCCTGAACCGTCTCGACAGAAGTATCATTCATACGCTCGGACAATTCCTCGCGATAATCCTCTTGTGCTATGAACTCCGGCGTCTGCAAATCAGACTCATTGCGAATCGCAAGTCCGGCAAAATATGAATCACGGATACTATCCTTCATAGTTACACGCTTGGAATACGTCGGATTCTTAAGGAATGCATAGTGATCTGCATCACCTTCTTCAACCAGTTCCGGATTGTACACGATGCCAAGGGTTCCCCACATATAGCATCCTGCATACTTGGAGATGGTCTCTCCACCCATATTCAAATCGGTAAACACACCCTTGATATAATCAGATGCATATCGAGAGTAATAGTTCTCCTCGGTATCCTCATTGAAAAACTCATCGGAAAGAGGCACCAAACGGCCTTCTTTCATGAGCTTCATAATCATATACTCGGAAGGGCAAACCACATCGAAAACATCACCAAGGCTCATCTGGTTATAGAGTTCCTCGTTGGTTCCATAGGTAGAATACTCTACGCGAATCTTCTGACCATAAGTCTCTTCGTACCAGGTTTCAAAATCATCCACCAAGGAGTTCTCTCCGAAGATAACGGTGCCATCTTCCAATTCGATGGCTTCATCCTCATCCCAGTCTCCCAAGTCAATATATTCCTCGCAGTTGGCAACACGCAGTACCAACTCGCCACTTGCTGCACGCTCTTTTGTCTGGCCACAACCAACCAAGGTGGTCAGTGCACATGCTGCAAGAAGCAAAGCAAATAGTCTCTTTCTCATCGGCTGCCTTCCTCCTTTGACTTGTCCTGAGTAGCCAGGTTGCTGATTACTACAGCAATGGTAATCACTACAAAAATCACAGTAGAAAGCGCCCAAAGAGCGGTCTTAATCTCCGTCTGAGATCCCTTGGTTGCATTAACAACATAAGTACTGATGGTATCAAACACTGCAGGCTTGGTATAAGTTGCAATAAAGTAATCATCCAAGGACAACATAATCGCTGTCATAAATCCGGAAATCATTCCCGGAAGTACTTCGCGAAATACCACCTTCTGAAGGGCCTGACGAGGAGTACATCCCAAATCCAACGCAGCCTCATAAAGGCGCGGGTCCATCTGCTTCAAACGAGGCAGAACAGATAAATACACGAATGGTGTACACAGTGCCATCTGTCCGATGATAAGCGGAATGTAAGTATTCTTGTCCATTCCCAAGAAAACGATCAAAAGGATACAGATGGAAAAACCGGTTACTACGTCCGCATTGACTACCGGAATCTGATTGGCCAAATCATATGCCAATCGTATACGCTTCTTGCTATAAAATGCTCCGATAGCACCCAATGTTCCAAGGATGGTAGACAATATGGATACAATCAATGCCAAGGCAAAGGTGCCGGTAATAATAGCAACCAAATCTTCATTGGTAAACAAGGTCACATAATTATGAAGAGAAAAGCCTCTCACCTGACCAATCATGGTAGCTTCCGTAAAACTATACACCGCCAAAATCATAATCGGTGCGTAAAGGAACAGTAACACCAATGCAAGCCAAATGCTTGCGCTTACACGCTTTCTCATAGGATGCTACCTCCTTCCTCGGAATCTGCTCCGGTCTTCTTGCTAATCCAGGTAAGCAAACCAATGAGCAACAGAAGTACGGTAGAAATCATGGATCCTGCATGCCAGTTGTATGCAGAGAAGTAGCTTCCAATCAAGCTTCCCATGATGTAAGTACTGTTGTACATCATATCCAGTACGACGTAATTGGTCATAGCCGGAAGGAATACCATGGTGACACCACTGACGATTCCCGGCATGGACAGCGGAATCATAACGCGCCAAATGACCACTGCATCGGATGCTCCAAGGTCTCTGGCCGCATCGATGAGCTGATGATCCATTTTCTCAAGAGCGTTATACAGTGGCAAAACCATAAATGGCAAAAAGTCATAGGTCATACCAATGATGGTATTCAAAAACGGATGAAATGCTAAGTTACCTTCAATAAAGCTAAGAATCTCCTTCATAGCCGTCAAACGAAGGGTAAAGTTAATCCACATTGGAAGCACGATAATCAACAGCCATGCTGCACCGTGTGGGATACGGCCCTTTGCCAAAAAGTAAGCCGTAGGGTATGCAATCAACAGGCAGATGCCGGTGGTGATGATTGCAATAACAAAACTATATAATAGGGTACCCAGAGCCTTGCTGTTAGTGAAGAACTGTGCAAAGTTCTCCAGGGTGAAGTGACCGGATCCGTTGGTGAAGGCATAATACAGCACAACCAACAGCGGTAGCACCACGAACACCAGCAAAAACAGGGCATAGGGGAGACCCAATTGCTTTCTTGTAAATGACATGGTTCCCCTCCTATCGCATCACGCGGTATGTAATCTTGTCAGCCGGAATAATAACGCTGACGTAATCCCCTACGTTCCACAAGTCTTCATCGTTGACATAGTAATCCCAGTCATTCTCGCTTCGAACGGTGTAACTGTAGTGATCACCCTTGTAGATGATGGACGCAATGTAACCATTAACAATACCGGTATCTGCCACATCAGACAAATCAGCATCAGAGGAATCAAAGGCAATGGATACCTTGGTTCCGGCAACACTAAGCGGCTTCTTGTCGCGGCCAACCAATACGCCATCCACCATGGAGCTTCCGGCAAAGAGCTTGGTCACATCCGGTGTAAAAGTAGCATCCTCGAACTCTACCAAGTACTCGGCATTCAATACACCTTCGTAATGGTTCTTGGTCATATCGTAAGCCATGAGATGGATTGCACCAGGATTAATAGACACGCCAACAGTCTCTCCGGCCTGATGAGGAGCAGAGCTACGTGCCTCAATCTCATACTTACCATAAGCTACCTGGTTCTCATAGAAGGTCCCCTTGAATACAGATGATAGAATCTCTCCATCAAAGTTACCTGCACCTGCTGCAACCAAGTGAATATTCTCCGGACGAACAACGGCATCAATCTTGGTACCAACTTCCTGTGTCTCATCACAAGCAAACTTGGTATCACAGAAGGTAACCTCATGCTCACCAATAACAAATCCGGTAAAGATATTACTCTCACCGATAAAATCGGCTACGTATGCATTCTCCGGACGCTTATAAATATCCTCTGGGGAACCAACCTGCATGATAAGGCCATCGTCCATAACAACGATAAGGTCAGACATGGTAAGTGCCTCTTCCTGATCATGGGTTACGTAAATGAAGGTAATGCCCAACTCCTCATGCATACGCTTCAACTCAAGCTGCATCTCACGACGCATCTTATAATCTAACGCTCCAAGCGGCTCATCCAACAACAAAATCTCAGGCTCGTTAACAATCGCACGAGCAATGGCGATACGCTGCTGCTGTCCACCGGATAATGTGCTGACTTTACGCTTTTCAAAGCCTTCCAAGTCAACGATTTCAAGAACGCGCTTGACCTTGGCATCGATTTCATCCTTTGGAAGCTTCTTGAGCTTGAGACCAAATGCGATGTTATCATAGATGTTCATGTACGGAAAAAGCGCATACTTCTGGAATACGGTATTGATTGGTCGCTTATTCGGCGGAAGTTCACCAATATTCTTACCGTGAAGTAGAATTTCTCCACTTGTTGGCAGTTCAAAGCCGCCAATCATTCGTAACAAAGTTGTCTTGCCACAACCGGATGGTCCTAGCAAGGTTACGAATGCACCCTTCGGAATCTCGAGATTGAAGTCCTCAATACCAAAGACGCTATTATCATAGGTCTTATGGATACCGCGGAACTCAATGATGTTGGTTTGTTCCATTCTTTTGTTTTCTCCCTTCATCAAATGCTAAAAATACCCCGTGTAAGCAAAAAGAAAACCCTCTTTAGCACTTGATTTTTCTATATTCTTAGATGTTTACATCTAGATAATCATATATGCTAAAGAGGGTTTTTTCAATTAAAATTTTGTGATTCGAAAAGGTTTTCGAAAAGCTACTCCCATGTGTAGGAATTACCGCTATTTTTGATGTCTTCCACCACGGATTCGGGAAGTTTATCTATTGGCAACTGATAATTGCCCATAGCAGCATTATACTCACAGCCTTCGAACTCGCCGGTAATGGTAACACCAACAGAAACTGCATCCATGCCGGAAGCCCAATCATGGGTCAGATACAGACTCAAATATGGCGCAATCTGAGCCGCCAATTCAGAATCATCGTAATACAAGTCTCCGTAGTAGCGAGTCTTGCCATCATCTGCCGCAACTTCTCCGTAAATATTCAACTGAGTTACCAGTTCTGCCGGTACCTCTGATGTATGATAGCAGCCCTTGGAATCCAAGTAATCAATGGTATTGGTAAAGTCTTCAAACACCGGATAGGTCATATCAAAATAATGCTCCGGACCATTCGCCGTAAAGTAAATTTCGCCAATGGTATGCTTGTTCTTAAGCTTGGAGAAATTCAAGGTACGCAAATCCTTACGATATGCTGCAATCAAGCCATCTACCGTAGCCTGATTCTTCTCCAACGAGAAGCTACCATAGCCATAGCTGTACTGAACATTCAAGTCCATTCCAACTTCGTCTAACTTACCTTCCAAATAATCCAACTGATATACCGCCTGGCGATACTCATCGGTTCCAACCAGACGATTCATTAATTCCTCGTCCACATCCAGTGGAATTGTAATCGTACGGGCAACCAGAGAACCATCCTTCATATGGAACATAATAGTGGCATCGTAGCCGTTCCAGGATGCATTGCTATGATAATTCTTCACACGTTCTGCCAGACCGATGCGAGCAATCTGAATTCCCGCATCGATATCCTTCAGATGCATGGCTTCCTCCAGATAAGCATCTCGGTCAACACCATATCCGAAGCCGTTGTAGCCTGCTACGTTGTCATAAGGACCATCGTCCTTGAAGTAAGTCTGATAACCAGATCCATCAATCAGTACTACGTCTGCAATTTCGGACTCCTTCGGTACATAACGATTGAATCCGATGATATCCATGCGATAAATCAGGAAGAATGCAAAGGACAATGCAACTGCAATGGCCACCTGCCATGGTCTCTTATAAAATGCCTTGATGCTGCCATTGCAGATCACTTCTACGATAAAGCAGAACAACACCAAAACCAAAATAATCATGAAAACATTCAGTGCAGTAATGGTTGCATAGAATGTGCTAAAGACCGCATCCATAATTAACCCGGTGAGGGCGCCTAATGGAATGGCTACCATAATCTTGGTGACGCCTTCCATCCAACGATATACCAGTCCCTGGCCCACGCTCTCACTTGGTCTACGACAGAATGCAATGTATGCCAATACCAGGAATACCACACCAATTACCAGTGCCAGCACTTCCGATACCATCATATTCTTCACAGCAAGTCCAACACGTCCCACAGTAACCAAGTTGTAGCGCTGTACTTCTACTGCCTGCATACGGCCCGTCACATAATTGGCAATGGGTGACGTAAACCAGTTCTTCATGTTATAGGCATTGGATATATAGCTATACTTGTAGTAAGTTGGAAAATAGGCTTCCATCAATTCCTGCGCCAACAGGCGATATCCTGCTTCTGCAGCCAGGAAAATCATGGTAAGGAAGGTTGCTACTACGTTGTTTTTGCTAATGGTACTTGCAAAAATTGTAATATTATATACGCCAAAAAACAGAATGCATAGGAATACAAATTCCACCGCAATTTCTGTCAGAACCGCTACGTTCATGCCACCATACAAGGCGCCAACGGCAACACCCAACAAGGTTGCCGCACCCCAGATGGAAGCAAATATTTTCCATCCGTTGAGATAAATAAGGGTAAATCGCTTGCCGCGACTCAAGGGCTGACTCTCATAGAAGTCCATGGTCTGCATCTTGTGCAAATAAGCGTAGCCCTCAATACCCATAATAATGGCCAAAAAGATTACTACAACAAAGCCATAACTACAGAAACCATAAAAATGCCGTACATGATCCTGCATGTAGTGCGTATACTGCTCTGCAATCTGTAGTGCAGTCATCTCGTTCCACATTCCATCGGACCACTGTTTCTGCTGGGACAGATACAAGAGGGCTCCGATTACGTAATAGGCAATGGCTCCCATAGCGGTAAACGCAATAATCCAAAGGCGGTGGCGCATCATCTGCACATGTGGATTCACAACACGCTTCTCACAATTAAGCAAGGATGATCTTGCGGATGTCATATCCTACCACCTCCGTTTCACTAATAAAGATCTCTTCTAAGGTCAATGGAAGCATCTCACAGAAAATGGTGGAAATACCTCCCATAATCATCTCTAGCTCGGCATGACTCTTCCGTACGGTATATACATGTAACTTGCCCTGCATCTTGTGAATCAACACATCGCACTGCTGCTCAAACCTATGCTGTTGTTCATCGTTAGCGAATACCACCTGAACCTTCTGGATACTAAGCTTCATGTCGTTAATATCCTTGGACAAAAGAGCTCCACCCTGATGCAACAAGCCAACGTGATCGCAGATGTCCTCTAACTCACGCAAGTTATGTGATGTGAGAATCGGAGTCAGGCCCCGCTCCTCCATATCTTTGGCAAACAAGCTCTTGGTAGCCTGACGCATCACCGGATCCAATCCATCAAAGGTCTCATCGCAGAACAGATACTTACAGCAACTGGAAATTCCCAAGATGATTGCCAACTGTTTCTTCATACCCTTGGAAAATCCGGATATTCTACGCTTCTTATCCAACTGAAAATTATTTAACAAATGTAAAAACCGGGTCATATCAAAATCCGAATATACACTTTGATAGTACTCTCCCATCTCTATCGGTGTGCTATTCGGGAAGAAATACGGATCATCCGGGATAAAAAAGATCTTGGACTTGGCCTTCGGGTTATCATAGACCGACTCACCATAAATGCAAATCTCACCCGCATCCGGCTGCAATACGCCACACATCATTCGAAGCAATGTAGTCTTGCCAGCACCATTGGTTCCAACCATGCCAAAGACTTCATGTTCCTGCATACGAAGTGATAAATCCTTCACCGCCGGATGGGTTCCGAAGGATTTACTGACATTATTAATCTCAATCATTGTCCCACCCTCTCTAACGCGTGCTTAATAAACGCGTCCAAATCTATGTCCAGTCGCTTTGCCTCCCCTAAAAGCTCAACAAACTGATTTTCTAATTCTTCTTGTCTCTCCTGCTTTAATGACTGGTTGTTCTTAACGAAATTACCACGTCCTTTTACGGTATAGATGAATCCTTGCCGCTCCAACTCCATAAATGCCTTCTGCACCGTATTGGGATTCGTCGACAATTCCATGGCCAGATTACGCACGGATGGCATCTGTTCGTCCTGTTCCAACACACCGAGCAGTATCATCTGTTTGTAATGATCCACAATCTGTTCATAGATTGGGCGCCCATCCTGATAGTCTATGATTGCCATGTGACTTTCTCCTTTCCGTTTCAACTGTATTAGTCTTACTAGTACACTGATAGACTATCATCCTAATAGACAGATGTCAAGTTACCGTTTTCCTAGTGACAGAAAGGAAACTGTGATACAATACATTGTAGGCAATTGTTTTTGGGGGAATTATTCTATGCTAAAATCTTGTATCCAATGCGGGAAACTCTTTGAAGACTACATCGACAAATACTCACTCTGTCCAGATTGCCGCAAGAATGAAGAAGCCATGCTTCGCGACGTCAAGGACTATCTATGGGTAAATCCAGGTGCTACGGAAGCCAAGCTTTGGGAGCTTTTTGGAGCCACCCACAAACAAATTATGAAGTGGCTTCGGGAACAGCGCATCGAAGTAACGCCGGGGTCTGCCATCAAGCTGACCTGCCAACGTTGCGGCAGTATGATTACCACCGGCAAGTATTGCAAGGACTGTGCCAACAAAGTCGCCAACAATATGCACGAGCTTCAGATGTCGCTCATGCCGCATGAGGAGCGCAATATCTTCTCCATGGTTATCGACAAGAAAATGGCCAGGAACGGTTCCATGCATTTCCTACAGAATGCAGATGACCACCGTAAGGACCATAAGCCGAAGAAGGATACTTAGTAAAACTACGCCCCTGGCCCCTGTTCCACATTCTCCCGCGAGGTCGCTCTCGCTATCTCTGCCAACGTAGCAGGCACTAAGAAGCCAGCAAGCTGCCTTCAAGTGCTGACGTTGGCAAAGACTCGCTACAGAGAATATAGAACAGAGACCAGGGGCTTTCTTTACGTTTTTAGTTCTTTTTGAATTCCAGGATTACCTTGAATAAGTCTCCATCAATCGCAAGATTCATGGTACCGTCCATGGACTCTGTTAAGCTTCTTGCAATTGATAAGCC
>JAILCW010000086.1 GCA_024690265.1 Lachnospiraceae bacterium
TGCTTGAAGATAATACTTGGACCCCAGTCACGCATCTGCGCACCCAACACAACAATGTAATCCGAATTTGGCTCGCCCTTAGCGAAGAACTGACTGAGGATGCATCCTTGTGTGATGGCGAATACTATGAGCGCCATAATCACAATTCCATGGAACACCTTATGACAGATGCTAGGAATGTTTGCCCATCTGTCATGCCACGCCATGAATGCTAGGAACGCGAAGAATAACGTCGCTCCAATCCAGATAGCGAAGGAATAGGTCCCACTCTTGGCACGGAGCACGATCAGCGAATATAGGAAACTAAGAATGGAAAGAATTACGTAAATTATTGTCTTGATCATTTGTTTTACCTCTTTTATCGGAAGACTAATTAGATTATAAAGAAATATCACCTATTATAGAATCAACTATCAGTATATCACTGTGATTTGAGCGGAAATACTGAAAATCGAACCATCCGCCCATTGGTCACCCACCATCGCGTGAGCGGAGTTAGCAAAAACGCCCCCAGCGTTGGTGCCGGGGGCGTTTGTCGTTTGCGCGCCATGGATTCAACAAAGGCACTAGCAATAATCTTGTTGCACAATTGGTCATATCTTTTTCAGAAGATGATTCCATGCTATTGAATTGATATGTGCAAAATATTAGAATACTGTATGGCTAGATTATAAGTTGTGTGACATCTTAAAAAACATGGGAGGAGTATAAAAATGACAAGGTGGTTACAACAAACAAAGAAGTTTCTAGGCTTTACGCTATCTGTGGCATTGCTATTAACAATGCTCTGGATACCGAGTTTAGAAGTGCATGCAGAAGAAAGTGGCGTAGGTGGATTTGTAAATCGGTGCTATCAAGTTGCGTTAGGGAGAGACGCAGATCCGGATGGTTATGCTGATTGGACTGGAAAGTTGACTAATGGAGAAATGGATGGAGCAACGGTAGCCTGGGGCTTTGTATTTAGCCCGGAGTATACGAAGCTTAATAAGGATAATGGAGCATTTGTCACAGACATGTATACCTTATTTTTAGGTAGAACTCCGGATGAAGCCGGTTTTAATGATTGGAAGGGTCGATTGGATGCCGGCGCAAATCGACAGGAGATTTTCTATGGATTTGCAAATTCGGTAGAGTTCTTCGACATTTGCTTAGACTATGGCGTGACAGCCGGATATTATACAACTGAATTCAATAAGGATCAGGTCAATGCAGTCAACATGTTTGTTGCCCGCATGTATCGTATCTGCTTGAATCGTTTGGGTGACCAGGGCGGTCAGGCAGATTGGACATCAAAGCTGTTACGTGGTGAATTAACAGGAAACGATTGTGCGCACGGTTTTATTTTTAGCCAGGAGTACACAGGACTTGGTCTCTCCAATGAGGATTACGTAAAGAATCTGTATCGCACATTTATGGGTAGAGAATCTGACCCGGATGGGTTTACTGATTGGACTTCCAAGTTGAATTCCGGATATACCCGAGATGAGGTGTTCTCTGGTTTTGCTAATTCCAGCGAGTTTCAGAGCATCTGTGATTCCTATGGCATCATTCGTGGTGATTATACAGCGGCGGATGTACATGAAGCCAATGGTGGCGGCGAAAAAACCAATGTAGAAGAGCATGGTTGGCGAATAGCAAAGAAGACATATAGTAATGGGCAGTATTCGTTGTATAGTTATATTTCGGGTTATGCTATGCCAAAGATTGTGCGCTACAGTGCAGAGGGCATAGAATTAGGTGTTGAGCAATCGAATGAGTATGATGAAAATAGCAAACAAGGAACACATGTTAGTGCTTACTATGATGAAGATGGAAGCTTATCGAATTATGAGCGCTCTGTTTATACATATGTTTCAGAAAACACAGACGAACTTGTAGAACGGGATACTGTGTATGATCAGGCGGGAACCATTACAGGATATAAGGATGTAGTACAGCAGAATATTTATGGGACGGGTGATTTTTATACTGTCGAAGAGAAGGATTATGATGCAAATAATAATCTGGAGTCCATTTGGAAGTATAACTACGGGCCGAAAGGTAAATACACCTCTTATGCTTGGTATCGCGCAGACGGCACATTACATAGCATATCTACATATGACTTAGATAATGAAGGAAAAGTGCATGGTGGATCAACTATATATTATAAAGAAGATGGCGTGACTGTAGATAGCTCATACAAAACAGTAGTCGAATTTGGTGCTGATGGGAATGCTGTTAAAGAAAATTTATCTTATAATGATGAGCTTGCTGCATATACACTGTATATACGAGAAAATGGAAAACTTACTCGTTCTGAATTTCATCAGGCAGATGGTACTCTGAGTATGGTTACGGAATACCAGTATGATGCATATGGAAATGTTGTGAAGGAAGCTCGAACTGATTATTACGATGGTGAACCAAAGGTATACTGGGAAGTTTTGGAGTATGAGCAGTACTAAATAGTTTAGTCAGCGGTGGGAAACCATCGCTGGCTTTTTATGTGAAAGGTGGAAAAAATGCATCGAAAAATGAATGCCCGTTTTGGGGCTTTGATATTATCCATTGTGATGGTATTTTCAATGATCCTTATTCCTAAGCAGTTGGTACATGCGGAAGATACAGGAGTAGGAGATTTTGTAAACCGTTGTTATCAGGTAACGTTAGGTCGAGAAGCAGATTCTGATGGATTTGCTGATTGGACCAGCCAGTTGACAGAAGGTCGATCGGATGGTGCAACAGTAGCATGGGGATTTGTATTTAGCCCGGAGTATACAAAACTTAATAAGGACAATGGGGCATTTGTCACTGATATGTATACTTTGTTTTTGGGACGAACACCAGATGAGACAGGTTTTAATGATTGGAAAGGACAATTGGATAGTGGAGTCAGTCGTGAAGCGGTATTTGCAGGATTTGCTAATTCTGTCGAATTCTTTGAAATCTGCACTGGGTATGGCGTCACAGCCGGATATTTCACAAATGAGTATGATAAAAATCAAGTAAATGGAGTCAATATGTTTGTAGCACGCATGTATGGAGTGTGCTTTGGAAGACTTGGAGATCAAGGCGGTCAGGCGGATTGGTGTAATCGTTTGTTAAAAGGGGAACTTACCGGAATTGATTGTGCGAACGGATTTATAAATAGCAGGGAGTATAAGAATCTAGGGCTTTCTAATTCTGATTACGTGAAAAATATGTATCGTGCCTTCATGGGAAGAGAAGCTGACGAGGCTGGGTATAACGATTGGGTGGCTAAATTGGCCGCCGGCTATACAAGAGACGAGGTTTTTGCTGGGTTTGCAAATTCCAATGAGTTCCAAGATATTTGCGATTCCTATGGAATTATTCGAGGAAATTATGAACCCGGGGACGTGCATGAGGCTAAGGAACCCGAACATGGATGGCGAATAAAAAAGGCGACACATGAGGATGGTTCTTATACGATTTACACCTATGATGACCCGGAGTATACAGAAAAAAGGATGCGCTATAGAGCGGATGGTAGCGAATGGGCTGTGGAATATCTAAAGAAGCCGAGTGAAGATGGAAAGAAAATGCTTGTTTTTGAACAGCATATATCAAATGCATATTGTTTAGCGGAGTATCTGCAATATGAGACAATTCATCAAACAGAAACATCCTGTAATATGATTAAAACGCGCACGAATGATGATGGAAGTGAAATATTCTTTACGACAGAAGAAGATTATAGCAAGTATGCAGGGAAAGGATTTTTGCTTAAGGGAAGCCATGAAAAAGGTAATCCTAAGTATAGCGATTATGAAGCTTATGAGTCGTATGAGCGGGATGATGCGGGAAATCTTTTAAAATATACGAGGAATTATAAGGCGGCGGATCCTGTCGAAGACTTTTCAGAAAATCATGTATATATTTATGATGAGCAGGGCAGACCAATTGAGGATAAAGTAACGCAAGTGAATTCCGGTGTGGCTCATTTGGCTTATAGATTTACATATCATTACAATGAACAAGGGCTGCTTGCAAGAGAAATCAAAGAATACTATATGGAAAATAGTGATACATATGACAAGGGATATGACACAATATATGAATATGAGCAGTACTAAAGTTTATATGACATATTTGCATAGCTATCAGCCAACGGTTGAGGATATCATGAAAGTCTCAACCTGTGACCTGTTTATTTACGTCGGTGGTGAATTGGATGGTGATTACACATATCCGGAAGACTATCCTAGTGTTGGGGATGATATTTGCGTCGTTGGCATTTTAACGAAGTGCTCAAATGTAGGATGCTAAGGTTTGTAAAAAAAGGCGCTCACCCTTGTATGGATGAGCGCTTTTTAAACTAAGGTGATTTACTTTCCCTCCAACTCTTTTACAATCTTGGGAAACATCATAAAGTGGGAAGCCTTGACTAAGACAGTATCCCCGGCCTTCACATCCCCAAGCAACGCCTCTAGCAGCTCATCCCTGGTGTCAAAAGCGTGAATCGCAGTCTGTGGCGCCATGGCACGTGCGCCGGCAACAATCTCGCGGGATAATTCCCCGGCGGTGTATAGCTCATCAATGGCCAGGTCCGCCATATGCTCGCCGACTTCACGATGCAGGGCCTTTTCGTTCACGCCCAGCTCACCCATATCACCAAGAACAGCAATCTTACGACCGGAAGCAGTATTAAGAATATTGAGCGCTTCCTTCATGGACATTGGATTGGCATTGTAGCAATCATCGATGATGGTGATACCATTCTCTGCATGAATCAGATTGCTGCGACCGGTGATAGTTCCGGCAGCATTGACGCCTGAGCGAATCTCATCATCAGAGAGGCCGAGCTCCTTGGCAACACACATAGCAGCCACTGCATTGGCAACGTTATGAATACCAGGAACATGAATGTGAACATCAATGGTGCTATCGCCATGATGTAATGTCGAACGCATTCCATCTAATCCTAAGTTCTGAACGTCTGTTGCATATCCAACAAGAGGAACGTTAGCAGCATTCTGATCAATACCAAAGAAAATCGGAGCCTTGCCGTTGACAGAAGTAACCGTAGCAAGCTTATCATCCTCACCATTTAAAATAGCAAGACCACGATTGGTCAGATGATCAAACATCTCCGTCTTGGCACGAAGAACGCCATCCCGGTCTCCTAAGTTCTCCAAGTGGCAGGTGCCGATATTGGTAATCACTGCAAAGTCCGGATTGCCAATGGCAGCTAAGCGATGCATCTCGTCAAAATCAGAGATACCCATTTCAAGAACAGCAACCTCGTGGTCATCACGAATACGCATGATGGTAAGGGGAAGGCCAATCTCATTATTGAAGTTACCTTCCGTTTTCAGCACGTTGTACTTCTGGGATAATACAGAAGCCATCATCTCTTTGGTACTGGTCTTGCCAACACTTCCGGTAATACCAACTACGGTAATATCCAACTGCTGACGGTAAAAAGCAGCAATCTCTTTTAATGCAACAAGGGTAGAAGGAACCAAGATATATGGTCCAACGTTACCCTCCGGAGCAACTTCTACCAATGCACAAGCGGCACCCTTCGCAAGTAAGTCCGGAACGAAATCATGTCCGTCCACACGCTCACCCTTGACTGCAACGAAGAGAAAACCACTCTCTACCTGACGACTATCAATGACAGCACCATTGATGTAGGTAGTATCCGGATTCTCGCAGTTATGTAATTCTCCGTGGCAAGCAGCAGCCACGTTGGTTAAGTTCATGTTCTTTAACATCCGCGCTTCTCCAAAGAAATCTGAATCAGCTTGTCGCATAATTCGTTGTAATTCACACCTTCTACTGCTGCTTCTTGAGGAAGTAAGCTAGTAGCGGTCATACCAGGTAAGGTATTAACCTCTAAGCAGTGAAGTTCCCCTGCGGGATTCATCAGGAAGTCGATACGTGCATAGGTATCCAATCCGATGGCTGCAGCAGCAAGCTCTGCGTAATGCTGCATCTCCTTGGTCTTGTCTGCATCTAATTCTGCCGGGCAGGTCTCTACTGCGGAGCCGGCAGCGTACTTGTTTTTGTAATCATAGAATCCCTTTACTGGAGCAATCTCGATAACCGGAAGGGCACGTCCCTCGATGACACCAACGGAGAACTCACGTCCGCCAACATAATCTTCGATAACGATGGTATCTTCCCAAGAAAAAGCTTCGTCCAAAGCAGCCTGCAAATCCTCTGCCTTATCAACGATGGAAACACCAATGCTAGAACCACCACAAGCTGGCTTTACAACACATGGATACTTGATGGTTGCAAGCTGTTCTTGCAGATCCTCGTCGTCCTTGCTCACGCGAATTCCGCCAGGGACAGGAACTCCTGCAGCCTTCAGGTAAATCTTGGTAATGTCCTTCTTCATGGAAATGGCACTGGAAAGATAATCGCTGCCGGTATATGGAATACCGTAGAGATCAAAGGTAGCCTGAATACGTCCGTCCTCACCGTTGGAACCATGAAGTGCCATAAATACTACGTCTGCTAAGCGGCACATCTGAATGACATTCGGTCCAAAGAAGCAAGGAGACTGATCGGCGCGGCTTGCGCGGATGGCATCCAGGTCTGGAGCAACTCCGTCGAGAACCGGAATCTCCACATCGAAATCCTTGGTATGAGTAAAAATAGAAGCGTCTAATGCCTGCTCGCTATCGCCATACCCCATAAAAACATCCAACATAATTACGTTGTGTCCGTTTTCACGCAGTGCCTTGGTAACATTGCTGCCGGATACAAAAGATACATTACGCTCGGTGCTCAAACCACCGCACAAAACAATAATATTCATAATGAAAATCTCCTATATAATCATGATTTGCTAACTGGCAAATACGCCCTTAATATAGCCCTTTTTTCTTGAAAACACAAGAAAAGGACATGGAAAAATACCCCGAATACATTTATTATAGAAGGCAAAGGAAAAAGAAGGGGAATTGTTATGAAAAAAATCAAACAACTGTGGTGGATGTTATGCCTGATGATGGCATTGGCCATAAGTATGGTGGGCTGTAACAAGCAACAACCGGAACCGGTAGCGACACCGGAACCGGAAGTGGTGGCAGAGGTTGAGGTACCGGTGGAAGAGGAACCGGAAGAAACTGCTCCGGAGGAACCGGCGGAAGAAGAGTTTGGAACGGAAGAAGTCTATTCCGAGATTGCCTACGATGGTATGTATACCACCAAGGAAGACGTGGCCTTGTATCTTCATGTATATGGAGAACTACCGGTGAACTTTATGACCAAGAAAGAGGCGGCACAGCTTGGCTGGGAGGGCGGTTCTCTCGAACCTTATGCTCCGGGAATGTGCATCGGTGGAGACCGATTTGGTAATTATGAAGGGCGTTTGCCGGTACAGGAGGGCTACCACGAATGTGATATCAACACCATGGGCGCCGACAATCGTGGGGCAGAGCGGTTGGTCTACTCCGATAGCGGCAACATTTACTATACCAATGATCATTACAATACATTTGAACAACTCTATAGTTCCGAGGAGGACCAATAATGAAAGAATATCAGGTAGATTTGACCAGTGTTTTTAATGCGGATGAGTTTCATGAGCGCTTAGGGGAAGTGATTCCGCTTCCAAGCCATTACGGCAAGAATTTAGACGCCCTTCATGATGTGCTGACATCATCCCGTGACTGGCATTTGACTTTTACCAGCACCACGGAAGCGGAAGTAACCATGGGTAAGTATATGGGAACTCTGCGACGGATGTGCAAGGCTGCCATGGAAGAGAACCCATCCCTTCAGGTGGAGTTTCTATGAGTCGGGGAACCAAAGCGCTACTTGTGGCGTTTGGATTAACGCTTGCTTTGGGCACACTGGTTGGAGGGATCGAGGTATTCTTGCAACGTAATGACCCTGAGCCGGCATTGCCTGCACCACAACATCATAATCGGGAGGTGGAAAAGGTGGCTGAGGAACAGCTATTTGATATAACAACTTGTGCGGTCGGAGAAGCGATAGATACAAGTTTGTTGGATTCGCAACGAATCGAGCAATACTTTGTTGCAACGGAAATTACAGAAGGGGATGAGATTTATCAGCGTATCTACGGCAAGTCTTTTCCAACCGGTGGAGAGATCGCGCTAAGTGACCTTCGTTATTTGAGGATGCTGTATGTGGATTACGAAGGTATTACACGCTGCGGTGAGATGATTGTAAATGCAGAGATCTCCGATGTGACTCTGGAAATCTTTAACAATTTATATCGTGAGAAGTATCCGATTTGTCGTATGGAACTCATCGATAACTATTGGGATGGGGATGGAAACACCACAGATCGCAAATCGATTTTGGCCAACAATTCTTCCGCTTTCTGTTATCGGACCATTGCAGGGACAGATGAGATGTCCAATCATGCCCTAGGATATGCCATTGACATTAATCCATACGACAATCCCTATGTATGGCGGGATGCCAACGGCGACTTGATAACGGATGGTTTAGAAACTCATGAGATTGATATGCTAACCAACCGTGGAGAAGCGGAGCATGCCATTACATTTTCTGACGAGGCCTATCAGCAGTTTTACCTACATGGCTTCGACTGGGGCGGTGAATGGACAAACCCGTTGGATTACCAACATTTTGAATGGAGACGATAG
>JAILCW010000131.1 GCA_024690265.1 Lachnospiraceae bacterium
TCACGGTTCATCTCCTCCAAAAAACGAGTATCGTCTAATTAACAGTTATTAGCCAATTGGTTCAGGTGCTGGCTGTTCATCCTCAACTCTTGGCTGAACCTGCTTAGGTGCGTTGTACTGCTTAATCTCATTGATGTCCCAACCAACAATCTGCTTAACGATCTGCTCACCATCGCCAGAATCTCTAGTTACAAGATTCATATCGAAGTTATCAGCCTGAACTGCTTCAGCATAAACACGAATCTCGATGGTACGATCAGCAACTGCGTTGTCCCACTCAGCAGGGATGCTAACAGCATCAAAGAATGGAATCTTCTGATCATCACCAGACTTCTCTACCTTATACTGATAATAGTAATATTCACCTTCACCCTTAATCCAGTCCGTAGATTCTACAAGCGGAATATACTCTGGTTCTCCTTCTTCGCCATCGCCATGCTTGCATAGCAAACCACGTTCAAGCTGACCCTGCTTCTCGTCACCGATATTGACGTAAACAATCTTAGCGCGGATATACATATCCTCAGAACCAGCCTTAGCAACAACTGCTGGATCCTTAACCTTGGTATCACCAGGCATTACACCGGTAATTTTATAGTCTGGGTGCTTACTAGAAAAAGTATCCTCTGTTAAATCAATATCAACATGACCAAAAGTTACTACGTTAGTCTCTGCATCCTTGTCAGTGAAGTATGCCAAAGTAGAACCAACACCTACGATTGCAACCAATGCCAATGCAGATACAGTTGTGATTAATGCTTTTTTCTTCATAATTTATACTCCCCTTTGAAAAATCGGATTAGTCCTGTGCTAATAAGCTAGCAGCTTGAGCATAGGCAGCATCAGCATTATCAAAGCCCTCTGCCTGAATTAACGCAGCCTTAACAGTGATAGCATCCAAGTCAGTTGCATGTTTACTATCGAGGTTAGCGGCGATGGTTACCTTGTCAAAAATCTCATATGCTGTATGAGTTGTCTCAGTTGTTCCATCTTCCTTCTCAACTACGGTAGGAGCTGCAATTCCATCATTTCCATTATAAACATAGTCAATAGCAACAACCTTGCCGTTATCATCTTTAATATCAGCAACCTTTTTGAAGTCCTCACTCATGTTGATATTGCTAAAATCAGCGCTCTGAGATACACGTACGAATAAGTAAGCTGGTTCAGAATCTTTGCCAATGAACGCAGTAGGATTCTTCTCTACAGTCTCATTTGGAGTAACCTTAGCGTAATTAATAGATGTAACCCAATCAATTCTTTCGTTACCATCAGCATCGCCATGAACATACTTGCCATTCTCATCAAGAATAACTTCCTGCTCTGCCAAACCACCCTGTAACTCCTTGTCAAAAGTAACCTTGCTAAGGGTAAAGGTATTGGTTACAGGGCCTGCATTATCGGATAAGTAAGCCAATGTGCTTCCCAATCCAACTGCTGCTACCAATGCTACTGCTCCAAGAGTTGCTACTAACTTAGTGTTCTTCATTGTTTCATTTCTCCTTTTCCCATTTGCTTTATTTATGGTTGATAAAAAGTTTTTATTTCAACGACCTTATCGTATCACTCACCGGTCACACGTCGGTCATATGAACATAATTAGTTACTTAATCCTCTTTGATTGCGTGTTTCTCCTCACCGTCAGAGGATAAGGCATCCGGTAAGAAGTTCAGTAGAATGACTACAATCAGGACTCCGCACAGTCCGCTGATACCCAGTGGTGTCTTTCCATAGATGGAAATGTAACCCACATAAGGTACGTGGAACGCGTATACACCGATGATGCTGGAAAATGGAACTGGAGCTCCATCTTCCACGTTGTTGGCATCGCCCTTGGTGGTTACCGTCTTCGCTGCTTCATCAATTGCTGTGATGCGGTGTGTTACCAAGGTCTCTTCTGAGATCTGATAGGTAACAATGTCGCCCACTTCAATGCTTGCGTTATCTGCTTTTTTATCAACAACCAGCGATCCAACCGGAATGGTTGGCACCATACTACCGCTAAGTACTGCGAACTCTTCACAACCGAAGATTCTTGGTACAAACATCAGCCCCGCCAAGGCTAACAGTGCGATTAATAAGATTGTTGATAATACGCTGCAAATCTTCTTGCCCATATGTTCTTTCCGTCCTACTCTGTTGTAACTTTGCTAAAAGCACTGATGATATCACTTTCTGGAATACCTGGTGTACCATCTTCTTTTTTGTTATCATTCACTGTGTACTTACCAGTACCAACAGCTTCCTGATAAACGGTAACATCAACGTCGTCACCCTTTGTAAGTTCTACTCCGGTGAAAAGGAATTTGGTACTAGACTGATCTATGTCTGTCTCACCATCATTCTTTTTTACGTTTCGCGTTACATAGCGATAGTAATACCACTCGCCAACCTTGAACCAATCAGTTTCATTGATGTCAACCAGTTTCGCATTTTCTTCCGGCGATACCGTAACACGTACTCGGATAAATGCATCATCCGGTCCATCGTTAACAACTCTCACATGCTTATCAACGACATTCCCATTCACTGTCTGGCCATCGAAATCAGGCTCATAGATGTGCGTGTTAATCTCCTCACCGGTAAACGTATTCACCACAGTTCCTGTAGCATCGGTAAGAATGGAATATGTTCCAGCCACTCCTACCGCGATTACTGCACAAGCAGCCAGGGTGATGATGACTTTATGATGTTTTCTCATGTTCTTCATTCCTGACTCCTTTCTATTCCTGTGGTTCTTCATCTACCTGTGAATCTTTGATGTTATCAACCTCATCTGTCGAAGAGGTTGGCT
>JAILCW010000173.1 GCA_024690265.1 Lachnospiraceae bacterium
CCGTGAGATCCCATCTGCAATCTGTGGCGACCCTAGTAAGCGCCATGGAATCATCCTGGCCAAGTCGACTCCTGCCAAGAAGTACGGAGTAGTCACGGCAGAACCAATTCAGCAGGCATTGCGGAAGTGCCCGAACCTGCAACTATATCCGGGAGATTATTCCTTGTATGCTAGAAGGTCCTACGAATTCATGGAGCTGCTTCGGAAGTATGCGCCGGAGGTGGATCCTTTTTCCGTGGATGAGGCCTTCTGTGATATGACCGGAACCCAGAATCTCTACGGCGATCTGGTGGAGTTTGCTCACAAGCTAAAGGATGAGATCTATGAGACTCTAGGCTTTTCGGTGAATATAGGCGTGGCGGAGAATCGATTGCTGGCCAAGATGGCATCGGACTTCCAGAAGCCCAACCGGGTACACACCCTGTTCCCAGAGGAGATTGAGAAAAAGATGTGGCCACTGCCGGTGGGAGATTTGCTGTTTGTTGGTAAGTCGTCTACTGCAGCATTGCATAAGATGGGCATTCGTACCATCGGAGACTTGGCTAAGACCCCGGAGGACTTATTGGTAGCCCGATTTAAGAAAATGGGGCACCAGATGTGGCAGTATGCCAATGGAATTGATTTTTCCGGAGATTTTACCCACGATTATGAGCGGAAGGGCTACAGTCATTCTGTGACGGTGCCTAGTGACATCGTAGAGGCTGCCAAGGCCAAGCTGGTCCTATTATCTCTATGCGAAGTGGTAGCAGCAAAGTTACGTCGCGATGGAGTCAAGGCCGGAACCATTGCTGTAGGCATTACGGATTGTGAGTTCGTTCATAGTTCCCGTCAGACCAAGCTGTATTCCTCCACGGATTCCACCCAGAAAATCTATGAGACCGTGGTGGGACTTTTCGATGAGCTCTGGAGCCATGAGCCGATTCGCCTGCTTCGGGTGTCAGCGACCAATCTGGACAATGATGCAGAGCAAATCAATCTCTTCGATATGGGACGCTCGGAGAAACAGAAGAAGTTGGACCGCGCCATCGATTCCATTCGTAATCGATTCGGTGATGATTCCGTGATTCGTGCCTCATTTGTAGAACATGAGGAATCTAGTGAATAGGGGTTTTTATCAGGGTTTTACTATGTTAAAATGGGACAAATTCGTGTTTTTGTAAAAGGGATAGTGTTTTGTTATTTTGGATAATTGCTACGTTTGTAGCGTTCTTTATTAAAGGCTTGTGTGGCTTCGCCAACACACTGGTTTTTACCTCCATTCTTGGATTTGGTGTGGCGAATGTGAACATTTCTCCAGTGGAACTGGTGATGGGATTCCCGGCTAATGGAATCCAGGTATGGAAGAACCGTAAGGGCTTGAAGCCAAGTATCTTCGTTCCATTGGTGTTATTGGTATTAGCAGGGAGTATCCCTGGTGCATTACTCCTTAAGAATGTGAATGCACAGTATCTGAAGGTGTTCTTCGGTATTGTGGTTGTACTCATTGGAATCGAGATGATGATTCGCGAGTACAAGGAGTTGCCAGCCAAGAACTCTAGAGTGGGACGATTCATCGTAGGCCTGTGTTCCGGAGTTCTGTGTGGGTTATTTGGCGTAGGTGTCCTACTGGCAGCTTATGTTGGAAGAACAACAGAGAATAGTGAGGAGTTCAAGGCGAATCTTGGAGCCGTTTTTTTCATTGAGAATATTATGCGTATCATAACCTATACCGTATCCGGTGTGATTACAGTAGAGTCGTTGAAGATGTCTGCCCTCATGATCCCGATTATGATTCTTGGAATGTTTACTGGATTTAAGAGTGCGGATATTCTCAATGAGAAGCGTGTGAAGAAGATTGTCATCGTTCTGTTGATTATCTCTGGAGCGATGTTAGTCATTCAGAATATATAGGAGCAGTTAGTAGCAGTGTTACGTAGTACGAAGTTAAAAGAGAATCAAACCACCGGCGCTATTTTGACGAATGTGGTAATCGCAGCGGTGAGCTTGTTTGTAAATGGATTTGGTGTGTATCTGACCATTCAAGCCAACTTGGGTGCCGCACCGTGGGATGTATTGAATCTGGGATTATCTAAGACCTTTGGCATCCTATATGGAACCGCATCCGTGATTGTATCTTATTCCATCTTGGGAATTGATATTGCACTTCGAGAACCAATCGGAATTGCCATGTTTATTGATGCGGTAGTGGTCGGCAAGTCTGTAGATTTGTTTAATCATTTGCAGGTGGTAAAGCCTTGTGAGTCCTTATGGACTGGAATCCCAATGATGTTGTTGGGCTTGGTGATTCTGGCATATACCGGTTTTACTTATATGAGCGCATCCTTAGGCTGCGGTCCGAGAGATACCTTGTTGGTAGCCCTTACTAAGCGTGGGAAACGGATTCCATATGGTGTCGTTTGTATTATGTTACTTAGCCTTGCAACCTTGATTGGTTGGTTACTGGGTGGACCTGTTGGAATTGGAACATTGATTTGTGCATTTGCTACCGGTCCAATCATGGATATGGCGTTTGCTACGGTGCATTTTGATGCAACGAAGGTACATCACCAGCATCTGGGTGAGTCTGCCAAAGTGATTTTGGAGAAAAAGGCAGCATAGGGGGAAATATGACACCATACATTCATACTGTTCAATACTATGAGACAGACAAGATGGGCATTACCCATCATTCCAATTATATTCGCTGGATGGAAGAGGCACGTATCGCTTATCTTGAGCAGCTTGGCTATCCTTTTGCCAAGCTAGAAGAGATGGGAATTGCATCCCCAGTTCTGGGTGTGACCTGTGACTACAAGAAGAGTACCACCTTTTCTGATCAGGTATCCATTGTGGTCTCTGTTCAGGAATTCAAGGGTGTGAAGCTGCATCTATCCTATGAGATGAAGAATGCTGCAGGAGATGTGGTCTGTGTAGGAACAACCTCCCATGCTTTTTTCAATCTGGAGGGACGTCCAGTGCGCATGAAGCAGGAGTATCCGGACTTGTATGAAGTATTTATGGGTGAATTAGAGAAATAGAGGAAGAAAATGAAAGAAGCGTATTTTGCAGGAGGCTGCTTTTGGTGTGTAACACCAATTTATAAGATGTACGGCGTAGATCAGGTCATCTGTGGCTATGCCGGAGGCAATGAAGAGAATCCAACCTACGAACAGGTAAAGGCACAGCAGACGGGACATCGTGAGACCATCAAGTTGGTGTATGATCCGGAGCGTGTATCTTACGCACGATTGTTGGATATCTATCTGGCCAATGTGGATCCATACGATGGAGAGGGCCAGTACATTGATAAGGGCTTCTCATACACCTTGGCGGTGTTCTATCAGAACGAGAAAGAGAAGACCATCACAGAGCAGAAGATTGCTGCCTTAGAAGCAGAGAGTGGGAAGCAGGTACAGATTGCGGTGCTTCCATACAAGAACTTCTATGAGGCAGAGGAATATCATCAGGATTATTACTTGAAGAATCCGGAAGAGTTCGAGGAGGAACTCGTTGCATCCGGACGTAAGACACAGGCTTAACGTATGAGACATAAGGAAAAGGAAAAAGGAAAAGATGAAAATTATAAATCAATATCGAGGCCTAAAACGGGATAACTATATCCTGTTTATTGGACGAATTGTGACCAATCTTGGCGCTATGATATGGCCCATGATGACATTGATTCTGAATAAGAAGTTAGGACTGAACGCAACAGAGACTGCAACATTTACGATTGTAACCGGCATCGCATTCTTGCCGGCGAATCTGTTGGGTGGGCGAATCGCAGATCATTTCAATAAGAAACACGTCATAGTTTTCTGCGATATTATTTCCATAGTTTTATTTAT
>JAILCW010000028.1 GCA_024690265.1 Lachnospiraceae bacterium
GCTATTGGCGAATTCCATAGCCTTAAGGGTACGCATAGAATATCTAGGAAAACTGATGCCCACAATAACATCTTCTGAATTAATGTGAATCATCTGCTCAAACAACTCACTGGAATTGTTGGTAGATAACAGAATCACATCTTCAAACATCAGATTCAAATAAAAGGCCAAAAACGAAGCCAATGGCGCACAGCTACGAATGCCAACCACATATATCTTACGTGCCTTGAGCATCATTTCCACTGCCATTTCAAAGGTGTTTTCGTCCATCTGTTCCATGGTTTCCTTGATTTTGGAAATATCCGACTGCAAAACAGAGGATAATACATGGGTTTGGGAAATACGGCCATAAGTAACTTCCATGCGTTGAACAGAATTGAGCTTATTCAGAACCATCTCCTCTAAAGCTTTCTGAAATTCCGGATACCCCTTATAACCGAGACAAGTTGCAAATCGCACGACTGTGGATTCACTAACATTCACAACTTCTCCCATTTTGGCTGCTGTTAAAAATACAGCCTTATCATAATAATCACTTATATAATTCGCCAGCGCTTTCTGTCCCTTACTCATGGACTTATACTTGCGATTAATACGATTCATCAAATCTTCCATATATCGTCTACCTCAAAAAATAACGCCCCGAATAATTTCGGGGCGTTACTCACTCTTCAAGCTTAGTTCTGGTCAACATCTTTCATGCTGAAGCTGATGCGTCCCATCTTATCCTTGCCCAGGCAGATAACCTTGACAACATCACCAAGTGTAAGGACATCTTCCACATGATCAATTCGCTCATTAGCAATCTTAGAAATATGAACCATGCCTTCCTTACCAGGAGCAAATTCTACGAATGCACCAAACTCCTTGATGCTAACAACCTTACCGGTAAATACCTGTCCTTTTTCGAACTCAGTGGTAATGATGTTAATCATATTGGCAGCTTCGTCCATCTTCTCCTTGTCAGTACCGCAAACAGATACTACGCCGTCATCGGTAATATCAATCTTAACGCCGGTACGATCAATAATCTCATTAATGGTCTTACCACGCTGACCTACAACATCACCAATCTTCTGAGGATCAATGGTAAGGGTCAAAATCTTAGGTGCATAAGCAGATACTTCCTTACGAGGCTCTGCAATAGCCTTAGACATACAAGTATCCATAATGAAGAAACGAGCTTCGCGAGTTCTGCGGATAGCCTCCTCAACGATTGGACGAGTCAATCCGTGAATCTTGATATCCATCTGAATAGCGGTAATACCTTCCTTGGTACCGGTAACCTTAAAGTCCATATCTCCGAAGAAGTCTTCAAGACCCTGAATATCGGTTAATACCAAGTAATCATCATCTGTATCACCGGTAACCAAACCACAAGAAATACCAGCAACCATATCCTTCAAAGGTACGCCTGCAGCCATCAAGGACATACAAGATGCACAAGTAGAAGCCATGGATGTAGATCCGTTAGACTCAAAAGTCTCGGAAACCGCACGGATTGCATATGGGAACTCCTCAACAGATGGCAATACAGGAAGTAATGCACGCTCTGCCAAAGCACCATGACCAATCTCACGACGTCCCGGTCCTCTAGAAGGCTTAGTCTCGCCTACCGAGTATGACGGGAAGTTGTACTGATGGATGTAACGCTTCTCGGTTACGAATGGATCCAAACCATCAACCTTCTGCGCCTCAGATAATGGAGCCAAGGTAACAACATCACAAATCTGTGTCTGTCCACGAGTGAACATCGCAGAACCATGTACTCTAGGAATCAAATCAATCTCAGCAGAAAGAGGACGAATCTCATCGATACGTCTTCCATCCGGACGCTTATGATCCTTCAAGATCATCTTACGTACAGTCTTCTTCTGATACTGATAAACAGCTTCGCCAAGAACAGCTAACCACTCTTCATTATCAGCAAAAGCTTCTTCGAACTTCTCAGTCACGCGCTTAATATTCTCTTCACGAGTCTGCTTGTGATCGGTAAATACTGCCTCTTCCATCTCAGCAGGAGGAACGATCTCACGCATCTTAGCAAACATCTCTTCCGGAATTGCACAGCTGGTATACTCAAACTTTGGCTTGCCAATCTCTGCAACCATCTGGTTAATCAAAGCAATGATGGTCTGGTTCACATCATGAGCCATGTAAATAGCCTCTAACATCTTATCCTCAGGGATAATGTTAGCACCAGCCTCAATCATAATAACCTTCTCAGCGGTAGAAGCAACAGTAAGCTTTAAATCTCCTTTGTCCCACTGCTCCTGAGATGGGTTAACGATGAACTGGCCATCAATCATACCAATCTGAGTCATAGCACATGGGCCATCGAAAGGAATATCAGAAATAGAGGTTGCTACTGCAGTACCAATCATAGCAACGATTTCTGGACGGCACTCAGGATCGACGCTCATTACAAGGTTGTTCAAAGTAACATCATTACGGAAGTCCTTCGGGAATAAAGGACGCATTGGACGGTCAATAACACGAGCGGTAAGAATTGCATTCTCAGATGCCTTACCCTCTCTCTTATTAAATCCTCCAGGAATCTTACCAACAGAGTAGAGCTTCTCCTCGAACTCAACACTCAGTGGGAAGAAATCGATACCATCACGTGGCTTGTCAGATGCAGTTGCAGTACAAAGTACAGTAGTCTCACCATACTGAATCAAAACTGCTCCATTCGCTTGCGCTGCCACACGATTGACATCCATACGCAGGGTTCTGCCTGCCAATTCCATTGTGTAAGTCTTAGTCATAATTACATATCCTCCATTAATGTAATGTGATGATATGGCAGACACCGAAACTACTGAAAAAAACAGGAACTCCCCTCCTGTGTTTGTCAGTGGTCTCGGGAATAATTCTGCCATGAAAAACAGAGCGGAATAAAAAATCCCGCTCTGATGAAAAAACTATTTTCTTAAGCCTAAACGCTCAACGATAGAACGATAACGCTCGATATCGGTATCCTTCAAGTATCCAAGAAGGTTACGTCTCTTACCAACCATCTTCAAAAGGCCACGACGAGAGTGGTGATCCTTCTGGTTCTCCTTCAAGTGCTCAGTAAGCTCCTGAATACGTGCAGTCAAAACTGCGATCTGAACCTCTGGTGAACCTGTATCGCCAGGTGTACGAGCAAACTCATTGATAATAGCTGTTTTCTTTTCTTTTGTGATCATAATATAAATCCTCCTATAAAATCTTACATCCATGCCTCAGCAAAAGGTCGGAGTGTCCATCCACCGAAGCAAGGACTAACCCAAAGAAACTTCATCTGGGTCAAATCACACATCAAGTATATTAACATACCCCAAAGGGGTTGTAAACCATTATATTAATCGTAAATCACGCGGGTAGCGCAAATCGGTGTACGATAAAATGCATTGGAAATGATAATTCCGGTTCTAGAGTCACTGGCATGTACAATCTGACCGCCGCCCATGTAAATAGCAACGTGACTAATATAGCTACCGCTACCGTAGAACAACAAATCTCCTGGCTTCAATTCCGATGTGCTAACGCGTGTACCACAATTAGCCTGAGCACGGGAAGAATGCGGCAAATAAACACCATACTGTGCCATAATTCCCATAGTAAATCCGGAACAGTCACAACCGTGAGCAAGGGATGTACCACCCCATACATAAGGACAACCAACATACTGAATTGCATTATCGATAATTGCTACACGAACATCAGAAACGCCCTCACCATAGCGTGCCTCTGTCAAAGTCATGGCGTCACGAATCTCATCAACAATCTCAACATACTCTGCGTATGCATACCCAACTTCGTTATCCAAGGAAACTTTAACCCATTCTCCCTGAACTTCTTCTACATTCATCTGCTCCCCTTCGGAAACTGTCATAATAATAGAAGAATCAGTACTAGCTTCTGAACGAACACGAAGTCCATTCTCTTTCACCTTAGCAACGGTATGTACCAAAGTCTTAGCCTTGGCAACTGCTTCATCACCTGTAAGCAAGTATTCAGCCAAAACATAGCCCTCTACCTCACCGGATGTAATATGTGCCCACTGACCATCAATATCCAAAATATCGCATGCAGAATCTACCGGCATCTTACCAACCAAGGAAGAATTCTCATCAGCGGCCTCACGAACATTCAAATTACCTTCGGAAATGTTAGCAATACCAATATTGTTATAACCATAGACAATGGCAGCCTGCGTACCAGTGATTGTGCTGTTCGAATCAGAAACAACCGCAGTAGCATAAGTATCCTTCAAATTAACTGCTAAAACAGAAGAAATACCAGCCGTTGTCTTGGCTTCCGTAGTCTCAGAACTACCGTTTGCATAAAAAGGCTTATAAATGCTAGTGCTAACCATCATTGCACCGCAACAAACAACTAAAAAAGCCTGAATAATACGTTTTTTCATAAAAATAAACCTCTCAATATACGTCAAAACAGTAGATAATGCCTATCTACTGTTTTCTCACAAGGTCAAGTATAACAAGAGGTTTTTGAGGTGTCAACAAATTTCTGTAAAATTTGTAACATTTATGTAATATTATTGTTTTTTAAAAAAGGCAAAGGCCCGCTTCTTATCAGACTCTATTTGCTTCTTAAGCGCATCAAGACTATCGAACTTCATTTCCGGGCGAACATACTCATAGAACCGAACCATAGCATGCTCACCATAAATATTACTGGAAAAATCAAGGATATGAGTCTCTACAACAACTTCATTATTATCCGTCACCGTAGGCTTGGTACCTACATCTGTGATTCCGTGATAAATACGGCCTTCCACTTCCACCGTAGTTACATAAACACCAAATGGCGGCAATAGCTTGTCTGATGGTGGAACGATATTAATGGTAGGGATTCCCATGGAAGTACCGATATGATTACCATGAAGAATCTCACCCCAAACGAAATAGGGATGACCCAGCAATCCATTGGCTACATCAATATGTCCCAAGCGAATCTCTTCACGTACATAAGAGCTGGAAATGTCCCTGGTCTTGTCTTTTAACTTTTGAACAACCTGAAGTTCAAAGCCAAGGGAATCAGAAAGACGTTCTAATAACAATACATCGCCGCTTCCATGATGGCCAAAATGAAAATCATCTCCCACCACCAAATAACGCATGTGCAAGCGTTCAACCAGCATGGTAATAAAATCTATTGCTTCCATTGTAATAATCTCTTGGGTAAAAGGTAATTCCAAAAGATAATCCAATCCCTGCTTGGATAAAAGCATCATTCGCTCTGCAGGAGTTACAAGATTCCGGTCATCCTTTGCTTCTTTCCCGAGAATCACACGAGGTGACTGATCAAAGGTTACCATAACAGACTTCAATCCAAACTGGGCTTTGTTGTGAATACAAGAAATCAGATACTCATGACCGCGATGAATGCCATCAAATTTGCCAATGGTTACCGCAGTCTCTGATTCTTCTTGAAATTTGTCGATTCCTTTAATGTAAATCATTCCAAAAAATTCTTTCTCAAGGCATATCCTTGCGTAGTCTTTTGATAAATACCGGCAAAACGACCATCCGGATGATACATACGAACATGGTCTGTTCCTCCCGCCTCAACGATATTGCTCCATAAAAGAGGATTTCCGTTCTCCAACAATCGAATCGAATCCTCACGAACCATAACCGCATCCAAATCCATAAATAAGGAATCAATGGAAGCAATGGCATCTTCTACAGTGCCATCTGCCATCATGGTCTCCACTTCGCCCAAAGAAAAGCAGGAAGAGATATCAAAACGGCCCACCCGTGTACGTCGAAGAGCCTCCATACAACCATAGCACCCCAACTTCTCACCAATATCATTACAAATGGTACGAATATAAGTCCCTTTGGAACAGGAAATGCGCATGGCAACACGAGGTAATTCCATCCAAAGGATGTCAATTTGAAAAATCTCAATTGGAACCGGCTCGCGATGCACTTCTTGGCCTGCCCTTGCCAAATTATAAAGCTTTTGGCCATTAATCTTCTTGGCCGAATACATAGGCGGTGTCTGTAATTGCTTACCTACCATTCCGACAATCTCTTTGCGAACAGCTTCCTCATCACATGTAACTGACGCTTTATGGAGCACTTTCCCTGATATGTCCTGAGTATCGGTTTGCTGTCCCAAAAGCAAAACCGTTTCATAGGTTTTGGACATATCCGTTAATAAATCACATACTTTGGTTGCCTTGCCGATACATACCGGAAGCACTCCGGTTGCATCCGGATCCAAAGTCCCGGTATGTCCTAACTTTTTGGTCTTAAGTATACCACGAAGCTTGGCAATCACATCAAAGGATGTGAATCCTTGTTCTTTATCAATAAGAATAATACCTGACTTCATATAATCCCTTACTAGAAAAGAAACCAACAGGCAATCCCTGCTCTGTTGGTTTGTTAGTTTAATTGCTGTTTTACTTTTTTAACAATGGTGTCAATGGCTTTCCATGGATCTCCCTGTACACCACAACCGGCAGCTTTGGCGTGTCCGCCTCCACCGTAAGCCGCTGCAATCTCTGCAACATTAACCAAGTCTGAGGAACGCAAGCTCACTTTGAAGTGGTAATTCTCTGTCTCATACAAAAAGATAGATACCTCAGCATCACGTGTAACACGAAGCTGGCTTACAATACCCTCCATGTGCTTTGGAAGAACGCCAAACTCATCCATTTCCTTCTTAGTAATAACAGAGGCAATACAGCGATTATCCAGATAGCGTCTGGCATTCAACAACGCGCGGCCCATAATCTGGTTCTGTTCAAACGTCTTCTCATAGAAAACGCGCTCAACAATCCGCGGATAATCGATGCCCAAATCCATCAGGAAGCCAGCAGCCTTCATAGTAGATGAATGTGTACAAGAATACTGGAACACTCCGGTATCCGTAACCATTCCGGTATAGATACATTCAGCCACAGCGATACTGATATCAGAAGGTTCAATTAAATCAAAAACCAACTCACAAGTGGAGCTAGCTTCCGAATCAACAAGTTCCCAATCTGCAAAGCCATGGGAGCCAAGATGATGATCTATGCAAATACGACGCTTAGCATTACGGAAATATGTACCTGCAGGGCCCAAGCGACTGGTATCGCCACAATCCAATGAAATGTACAGATCAAAGATGCGGTCATTATCATTCTCATCGGCCTGTTGAATATCAGAGGCACCTGCTAAAAATGAAAAAATCGTAGGAATTGGATTTAAAAAAATCTGAATATCCAACTCCGGACATTTCTCGCGTAAAAAATTGTAAACAGCTAAACAAGAGCCAACGCAATCACCATCGGGATTCACATGACCGGAAATCCCAATCTTTTTTGCATCACCAATATGCTCTAATAAACGTTCCATGACTACTCTTCCTCAGAAGTAGATTCCGAAGAATCACCTACAACATCATCAATCAACTTGGACATACGAACACCATAAGCAATGGACTGATCTAAAACAAAAGTAATCTCTGGTGTATTACGTAAGTTCAGATTCTTGGCTAACATGTGACGAATAAACCCGCTGCAGCTCTTTAAGCCCTGCATAGTATTCTTACAATCCTCGTCATTACCCAATACGCTAATATAAGCCTTGGCTGTCTTCAAATCCGGAGCAACCTCAACACTTACCACACTAGTCATTGGACTAACGCGAGGATCCTTGAGCTCTCCACGTAAAATATTGGAAAGCTCACGATATACTTCTTCATTAATGCGAATATTTTTCACACTATTTTTTCTCATATAAAATATCCTCTATCTAGGAACCTCAACCATGATATAAGCCTCGACCTCATCCTCTTCGCGAATCTCAGAGAATCCTTCGAATACAAGACCACACTCATATCCTGCCTTAACTTCCTTAACATCGTCCTTGAAGCGCTTTAAGGATGCTAATGCACCTTCAAAGATCTGCTCACCTTCACGACGAATACGAACCTTGCAATCGCGCTTGAAGGAACCATCCAAAATGTAGGAACCTGCAATGTTACCAACATCAGAAGATCTGAAGATCTGACGTACCTGAGCATGTCCGATAACCTTCTCTTCATAGATAGGCTCTAACATACCCTTCATAGCAGCCTCTACATCCTCGATTGCATTGTAGATAACCTTGTACAAGCGAATGTCTACGCCTTCATGATCTGCGGTCTGTTTCGCAACATTATCCGGACGAACATTAAATCCGATGATAATCGCATTAGAAGCAGAAGCAAGAACTACATCAGATTCATTAATGGCACCAACACCACCATGAATGATCTTAACAACAACTTCGTCATTGGAAAGCTTAACAAGGGAAGTTTTAACTGCCTCAACAGATCCCTGAACATCTGCCTTAACAATAATGTTCAATTCCTTTACGTTACCAGCCTGAATCTGAGAGAACAAATCATCCAAGGACATCTTGGACTTGGTCTCCTCAATCAACTTATCCTTGCCAACAGATACGAAGGTCTCAGCAAAGTTACGAGCTTCCTTCTCATTATCCATAGCAGAGAAAATCTCACCTGCATTCGGAACCTCAGACAAACCAAGGATCTCAACAGGAGTAGAAGGACCTGCCTTCTTCAGACGCTTACCATTCTCATCAATCATTGCACGGACTTTACCGTAAGCAGTACCTGCAGCCACCGGATCACCTACATGCAAGGTACCCTTCTGTACAAGAACCGTAGCAACAACACCACGTCCCTTGTCAAGCTCAGCCTCTAATACAAGACCACGTGCGTTACGCTTCGGGTTCGCCTTGAGCTCTAATACTTCAGAAGTTAAGAGAATCATCTCTAACAAATCATCGATACCTTCGTGGGTATGTGCAGATACCGGTACAAACTCGGTGCTTCCACCCCAGTCAGAAGGAATCAATTCATATTCGGAAAGTTCCTGCTTAACACGATCGATGTTAGCATTTGGCTTATCTATCTTGTTAATAGCAACAATGATTTCTACACCCGCAGCCTTGGCATGGTTGATTGCCTCAACGGTCTGTGGCATAACACCATCATCTGCAGCAACTACAAGGATTGCAATATCGGTGGAGTTCGCACCACGCATACGCATTGCAGTGAAGGCTTCATGACCAGGAGTATCCAGGAAGGTAATCTTCTGTCCATTGATACCTACAACGTAAGCACCAATCTTCTGAGTAATACCACCGGCCTCACGATCGATGACATGTGTATCACGGATAGCATCCAACAAGGATGTTTTACCATGATCAACATGACCCATAACACAGACAACTGGAGGACGGGATACCATGGTTGCTGGATCTTCTTCCTCTTCCTTTAACAGTTCTGCGATAACATCAACCTTCTCTTCCGGTTCGCAGACACAGTTAAACTCTAAAGCAATTTCTTCAGCCTGCTCATAATCCACGTCAGAGTTAACAGTTACCATGGTGCCCTTCATAAAGAGCTTCTTAACGATAACAGATGGCTGAACCTTCATCTTGTCAGCCAACTCCTTGATGGTTAAATGCTCAGGAAGAACAATGGTAAGAATCTCATCCTCGTTACGCTGAGGCTGCTTGTTCTGATTGTTCTTAGTCTTCTTCTTGCCGCCATTCTTCTCAAGGTTAACGAAGCGTTCCTGCTTCTTGCTGCCAAGAGCATCATGATCTGTATTGCGCTTCTTATTACGTCCGTCATCACGGTTACGTCCATTGTCCTTAGCGCTTCTGGTGTCTTCTGCAGGTGCAGCAGCTGGTCCGTTATCCTTGCGGAAACGATGATTATCTCTATTATCGCGATTGTCTCTATTATCACGATTATCGCGGCCATTCGGGCGGTTTCCACCCTGGTTACCACGTCCATCACGCTTATCACCACGATTGTTATCTCCACGATTTTCAGATGAACGATTATTCTGTGCATCTGCGAAAATATTACGCTTTACCTGAATACCCTGACGCTTAACTGGGCGATCATTATTCTCATGATTCTCAGTACGCTCCGGAGCGCTCTTAGGCTGCTGCGGACGTGCTGCCTGTACATTCGCACGAACAGGTGCTTCCTCTACTGCATTCAAACCACGTGGGCGAACGGTACGCTCACTCTCAGGACGAACACGAATCGGTCTATGTGGTGCATCCGCACGACCATTCCCGTTCTCGTTGCGTCGGTCATCCGGGCGACGATTCTGACCAGCCGGGCGACGATCGTCTGGGCGACGATTACGGTTGCGATCATCACGACCTCGGGAATCCTTGCTGTACTGCGCATTAAAGACCGCAGTAATTGTAGACTTCTTCTTAGGACGCATAGACGGATCCACAGCCTTATCACTTGCAGTCTTTGCCTCAGCCTTAGCCGCATCCTTAGTGGAATCTTCACGAGAAGATTCCGTAGCAGCAGGCTTAGGTGCGGATTCCTTCTTAGGAGCAGAAGTCTTAGATGCGCCACGGTTCTTAAACTCATTCACCTGCTCTTCATCCATGCCACTCTGACTCTTCAGTTCTACACCTTTACCAGCAAAGAACTCAATTATATCTTTACCGGAAACACCTAACTCTTTTGCTAGTTCATATACTCTAATTTTTGCCATTATTTATCCTCCATCATATCTGCCGAAAGCTGAATCTTATCAGCAACTGCTTTCGCAAGATTCTCATCCATAATTGCAACCGAAGCACGAAACTCTTTGCCGACACATGCCCCCAATGTCTCCTTGTTGCCATAAAAGAACAAAGGGACATCATAATAAGCACACATATCGCTATAGGACTTTTTCGAGTTATCAGACGCGTCAGAAGCCACAATCACAAGATATGCCTTATTAGCTTTCACTGATTGTTCAACTGCAAACTCACCGCTCTTTACTTTGCCGGCCTTAGCAGACAAGCCAATCATCTGCAGCACACGATCTACTCCCATCTACATCAACCCCTCTCTCAACTGATCAAAGATTGACGGATCAACAGGAACCTTCAAAGAACGTTCTAACGCTTTGGTCTTAATGGCGCGAGCAAGGCACTTTTCATCCTTGCAAACATATGCGCCGCGACCATTGGCCTTGCCTGTAGCATCCAGAATGATTGCTCCATCCGTTGTTCTAAGAACACGAGCCAATTCTTTTTTGGGTTTCATTTCGTTGCATCCAACACATTTACGCATTGGAATCTTGCTACTATTTGTCATTCGTATCTATTATTCTCCATCATCGGCAGAATCCACTTCGGACTCTTCGTAGTATTCTCCGTTCTCGTCGTAATACTCTTCCTCGTCATAATCATCGTAATCATCATAGTCATTCTCATAATCCATGAAATCACCAGCTTCACGAGCCTGAGTCTCAGACTTAATGTCAATCTTATAACCTGTCAAACGGGCTGCCAAACGAGCATTCTGACCTTCCTTACCAATTGCAAGGGATAACTGATAATCCGGAACAACAACCTTAGCTGTCTTCTCCTCGGAATCAGCGATTACAGAAATAACCTTAGCTGGACTAAGAGCATTCTCAATTAACATAGCAGGGTTATCGCTCCAGTTGATGATGTCAATCTTCTCATTACCAAGTTCATTAACAATTGCATTGACACGAGAACCATTCATACCAACGCATGCACCAACAGGATCAACATCCTCATTGTTAGACCAAACGGCAATCTTGGTACGGTTACCAGCCTCACGAGCAATACTCTTAATCTCTACTACGCCATCGCGTACTTCAGCAACTTCCTCCTCGAAAAGGCGCTTAACCAGTTCCGGATGAGTTCTAGAAACACGGATGCGAGGTCCCTTAGAAGTATCTTTAACCTCTAAGATATATACCTTAATACGATCGGTAGGCTTGTAGGTCTCACCCTTAATCTGCTCATTCTCATTCAAGATGGCATCAGCCTTACCTAAGTTAACACTAATGTTCTTGCCAATATAGCGCTGAACAATACCGGTTACAATCTGGTGTTCCTTATCATAGAACTCACCATAAATAACCTTACGCTCCTCTTCACGAATCTTCTGAAGAATAACGTTCTTTGCAGAGCTAGTAGCAATACGTCCAAACTCTTTGGACTGAACCGGAATATTAACAGTATCGCCCAAGTTGAAGGAACCATCAATTGCGTGAGCATCCTCCAAAGAAATCTCTTCGATTGGATCTAAAACATCATCGACTACTGTCTTAGCCAAAAGCACCTGATACTCACAGGTATCCGGGTCAATGTGAACGATTGCATTGTCTGCCTTACCAAAATGGTTCTTGCAAGCAATCAGTAAAGAACTGGAAATTGCTTCCAGCAAAGTATCCTTGCTAATGTTCTTTTCTTTCTCAAGGATTGTGAGTGCCTCTAACAACTCATTGTTATTCATGTTCTTCCTCCTGATTATTAAAAATCAATTGCTATTCTAACTAGTGCCAAATCACTGCGCTGTAATACAAATTCACCATTGTCATCATGTACGGTGATGGTGTCTCCATCATATGAATCCAATGTTGCGACAAACTCCTTAGAACCATTGACCGGTTTATAAGTCTTAATCTCAAGATCATTGCCAACGTTTCGCTCGAAGTCCTTATCCTTCTTCAAAGGTCGGGACAAATCCGGAGAGCTCACCTCAAAGGTGTAAGGATCTGCAATATAATCCTCACGATCCAAAATCTCATTCATTTCCTCGCTAACCGCCACACAATCATTGATATTAATTCCACCGGGCTTGTCTATATAAGCTCGCAAATAATTATCAGAACCCTCGCGAACATATTCGACATCCACCAAGCTAAAGCCCTTAGCTTCAAGAATCGGTGTAATAAACTCAATGGTCTTCTTCTCGTACGTCTCTCTCTTAGACATCCAAACACCACCTTCTTACATAACGAATTGAGAGTGGATCTCGCGACCCACTCTCAATCATCAAGCATATTAACAAAATCAATATATCACACGTACTTACAGAATGCAAGCATTCCGCCATGTAATATCGCTAAAAAATAAAGCAAGCATGGAACAAATCCATGCTTTAGGGTTGGGCTTTATTAAGTAGTTCCTAGGGGAATCGAACCCCTGTTTTCGCCGTGAGAGGGCGACGTCTTAACCGCTTGACCAAGGAACCAAGTTGCTCAATGAAAGAGCTACAATATGTAAGTCAGTTAAATAGTTCCTAGGGGAATCGAACCCCTGTTTTCGCCGTGAGAGGGCGACGTCTTAACCGCTTGACCAAGGAACCATATTCATCGTCATCGCTCTTGCTCACTCGCGACAACGATGAAATATTACACTAAGGCGATAATAAATGCAAGCATATTTTTAAAATTTTTTAAAAAAAATTGTATTTCCAACATTTAGAAATCGAAAAACGTTGTAAACACGCGCTTTCTGACATTATAAAGAAATAATAATTTTTGACTTCACAGCATCCGGAAGTTCCTTTTCATTCTTAGATACGCTAAGAATAAAATTCGTTTCAAACTTCTCGGACAACTGATCTAATTTTTCAACGGCACGAACCAGACCTTCACTGGTGTCAATATAGCCGATGGTTAAAAAGCTATCCAAGAAAATTTCTTCAATATCGTTGTTTTGGGAAATTACACCACTTAAAAAACCAAGGAACTCGTCTGAAGACTCAACATCATAGTCGGCCATATTAATCAAACGTACCTTGGAATCCAATTCATACATGTGCTTTTGGTTTTTATCAAGAAAAACAATGCTACCCTGTGCGTTCTTAACATCCCCACGAACGCGGTCGAGTAGCTGCTTTGTCTTTCCTTTTCCCTTTTCCCCAGAAATAATCTCTACCATAGCATTTCCCTCCTTACATTATGCATTTATTCGCCACTATCGTCTCCCTCGAGACGACCTTCATCCTAATTCAAATTATAGTATATGCCGGGTCAAATAACAAGAAAGCCCGGCATATATTTTCTAACAATTTTAAGTTATCAAGATATTCAATCTCACAATTCTTAATTGCCACCAAAAGATGCAAGCAATTCAGAGGTTAACAAATAAAGATTATATGGACTATCTGCTCCAAATACTACAGATATAATGGATTCATTTCGACTATTGGTACTATACTGAACCAAGCAATACTTGGCTGCTCCCGTAGAACCGGTCTTGCCACCAATCATATAAAAACCATCCGGAGACGTCACCATATTTTTAAGGTAACGATTGGTGGTTGTCCATGTAATGGTTGCTGAATCACCGTTTTGGTCGGTGTAATATGCATCATAGGTAACAGCATGAATAATATCCACAAAATCCGTGTAAGCCACTGCCGCATTAAACATCAGATACATATCATAAACCGTTGTATAGTGGTCCTCGTTATCCAATCCATGAGGATTTACAAAATGCGTATTGGTGGCGCCGATACGAACCGCCTCCTGATTCATCATCTCCACAAAGGAATCTACGTCTCCACCAACAGCCTCAGCAATTGCAATAGCAGCATCATTACCACTAACCAACAATAATCCATACAGCAATTGACGTAAGGTAAAACGATCCCCCGGGCGAAGATGGGCCACAGAAGAATCCGACTCCTGATCACAGGCCAACTCACTAATGGTATACGTTTCTTCCAGATTACCGTATTTTAAAGCAACAAGAGCCGTCATAACCTTGGTTGTAGAGGCGGGAGCCAAACGCTCATGTAAATGTTGTGCATACAGTGTCTGCTTGGTGGTTGCATTAAACGCACCGGCCCCCAAAGCCACCTGAGAATCCACCTGATCCATGCCAAAATCCGTTGTATCAGAAACAGCCACATCTTCTGCAAACAGATTCGTATCATTCGTCGCCCCAGCAATCAGCCCAAACTGCTCACTGCTATCATATAATTCATAATCCCCTGCCTGTTTAGATACACCACATCCACTCATAGACAGCACAAGTAAACAGGCGATTAGCAGAATACTACCTGCTCTATTTATACATTTCACGCCACTCAAGGTCTCCTCGATCTAAAGATTTCACCAATAACTCTGCCGTAGCAAGATTGGTTGCAAGAGGAATATTATGCGCGTCACATAAACGAACGATGTTATTCACATCCGGTTCGTTAGACTTCACATTCAAAGGATCTCGCAAAAAAATCACCAAATCAATCTCATTCTGTTCAATCTGAGCACCAAGCTGCTGTGTTCCACCCAAATGACCAGACAAGTACTTATGCACCGTAAGGTTGGAAGCCTCCTCTACAAGTCGTCCTGTGGTACCGGTAGCATAGAGATTATTCTTGCTTAAAATGCCACGATATGCGATACAAAAATTCTGCATTAGTTTCTTTTTGGAATCATGTGCAACTAATCCTATGTTCATGAAAACACCTCTCTTCTAGTACTTCTTGGCCTGCAGTGAAACATTTAAAACAAAGCCAATACCTGCATATAATGTTACTAAAGATGTTAAACCGTAGCTAACAAAAGGAAGGGGCAAACCGGTATTCGGGAACAGCCCCGTAACTACGCAAATATTAACGAACCCCTGAAAGCCGATAATAGAAGCTATTCCGGCACAAATCAACTGACCGCTTAGGTCACGAGCCTTTTTGGCTACACGTATACATTCGCAAGAAACCCAAAGCATGATTGCAATAATTGCCAGGGAACCAAGAAATCCTAACTCTTCTCCAGCTACAGTAAAGATGAAATCCGTATGAGGTTCGGATATATAGTTACCATTCTTAACGGAGTCCGAACTGGTATTATATAAGCCCTTGCCCAACAACTGGCCAGAACCAATGGCCATAATGGAATTCTGCTGCTGGTAAGAAGATTCCGGATAATCCTCCGGACGTAACCAAGCCAAAATACGAAGCATCTGGTAACTATCCAAAAAAGAAATACCGCGGTTTGCAATCAAGAACAAAAATACACCAATAGACGGAATGCCAATGCCTAAAGCCCACGCAACCAACTTATAGCTCAATCCTGCGCAAAACATCAATGACGCAATCACCATAAAGGTAACAATGGTGGTAGACAAATCCGGTTCTTCAACAATAAGCACCAAAGGAACAGCAGCCAAAATTGCCGTAATAATCAATCGCTTGGGAGTATTCAAATCCTCTTCATATTCCATTAGATACCAAGAAAAGAATAACACCAGAAGCACTTTGCCTGCTTCGGAAGGCTGAAAACGGATAAAACCGAAATCAATCCAACGGGTCGCTCCCTTTGTATTATCGCCCAAAACAAGAACAGAAAGCAACAATAAATTGGTTCCTGCGTAATAAATCCATGGGAACTTCAATATAAACTCATAATCAATTAATGAGATTACAAACATCGCTGCTAGGCCCAAAACCATACCGATAATCTGGCGGTTCTGATAATCTGCATCCGCACTTCCGATGACAAATATTCCTATAATCGTAAGTGCCAAAACAGCAATCACCAAGCGCATATTGTAATTACGAAAACGATAATTATGAAACATAATACCCTATTTCTCCTTAAATATACCGCGATTAACCGCTTCACAAGTCAATTCATCATCATAAACAACAATGGCTAAAGCATCCGTATGACTGTATTCTCGATGAAAGAAAGAATGCTTTACCTTCGGTACCTCACACTGACCGCTATAGGTACCAATAGACACCTCACGACCATCATAGGCTCCGGCAATAATATAACAACTATTCTCATCCGGATAACCGGCATGAACACTACCAAGCAGTTCGCCAAATACAATGACATTGCCTTTGGCCTGCACGCTTCCACCATCTTTTACGTCACCAAGAATAATCACAGACTGATCTGTCACCAGATTCTCATTAGACTTAACGGAATCCATGACAATATGAGCATTCTCATAGATATTGTCATAATAGAAACGTTCAATCTGCCCCTGCATCCGAATATCTTTTAAGCGGTTATTCTCATGAATTAATTTGACCTTAATATCAGAGTTAAGTTCAATTGCTTCAACAACAACAGCAACCTCCTGTGGCGTCAAATCCCTGCCTTCAATGGTTAAAATCAACTCTGCAGCACCAAAGAATTCCTTGGCATCCAAAAACTTCTTGCAAATATCCGTAACCAAAGTCTCAAAAGTAACTTCGGAATTCAATATCAGCGTTATGCCATGAGAATTACTTTTGATGGTACATGATTCAGTCATAATATAATCTCCTAACTAATCTCGTGTCACATTTGATGTTGAAACAGCATTGGCCTGACCATTCAGAACATCCAACGAACTCTGTGCACCAAAATAAACACCAATAATATCACGGGATACATTGGCCGCATGACCGGAAGTGTATCCAAATGCGATACGGCTAGCCACTGCAATCTGAGGATTATCATATGGTGCATAACCGATAAACAGCGCATGGTTCGGCCGTGTACGTGCCTGCTGTGCCGTACCGGTCTTACCTGCTACGACGATTTCAAAATTATCATAGTAGGACAGATTCTCTACCACCATACGCATACCGGAATGAATCGCATTCCACTCAGAGTAATTTAAAACATCAACATGATTCTTAACAGTAGAATTATAGCTAGCAATGGTATCACCATTTGCATCGGTAACATGGTCTAATAAAGTCAAATCATACACCGTTCCGCTATTGGCAACTGCAGCAGCATAACGTGCCAACGCAATGGTAGTAAAGTTATTATCAGACTGACCAATGGCTGCCATAACCGGGTATTCCGTAGCAATCTTCGGCGTAGCCTCTTCAATTTCAATTCCGGTCTTGGCATTCAAGCCAAAGAGCTTAGCATAAGACTGGAGATACTCCATACCTTTTGCATCTTCGTAATCATTGCCTCCGGCAAGTTCCCAACCCACTTCATAGAAGAAGTAGTTACATGAATCGCGAATTGCCTCAGACACGTTAATAGAACCATGGTTACTCGGATAAGCCCAACACTTCGGTTGATTGGAAACCTTGGTGAATACACCTTCATCCAAAATTTCCGTAGAGGTATCAATAATACCCTCGGACAACGCTGCGGTAGCACTCACAGGCTTAAATGTAGAACCAGGTGCCGTTCTTTGCTGCGTTGCATAGTTATACAACGGATTAGATAAATTAGAGTTCAAATACGCATAATAAGCAGAATCAGATGCAGCCAATCGATTATTGTCATATCCAGGATATGACACGCATGCCAGCACCGCTCCAGTGGTGGAATCAATCACAACCGAGGAACCGGTGCATGGATCCAATGCCAACTGTGCCGGCGTAATCTCAAGATTTTGAATCTTATCCCTCAGGAAATTATAAGCGTTGTTGCCCGCTGAAAGAGTTGCATATGCCTCTTCATCCATTTCTAGCACACCCTGATCAAACAGAAGCACACAAAGCTGTGCTCCGGTAATCTGGTCAGACAAAATCGCATAATAATACATCTGCTTCTGGAAAGCAGCATCTTCTTCTAAGGACGCAAGAATATAATCTACCAATGCACTATAAATCTCGTTGGTATCTACATACTTAGAGCTTTTTGCAAAACGTGTAATATCAATCCAGTTGCGCTCGATACAATATGAAAGATAATCATTCACCGATAATTCTTCATTGGTCCAGCGAACCTGCATATCATCGGTATTGTCAATAAGGTTACTGTCAAGAACCCCATCTGCTTTTAACTTCTTAACGATAAAAGTCATATAGGTCTGATATTCTTCATCCAATGACTCATAAGGGATTGAATTGGAAGAACGCAAATAGCTATTCAGATCCGCATAGACCTGCTTTTTCTTGGCTTTATAATTGCTAAGAACCTGCTTCTCCATGGCAGAAGCATCAGCCGCCTCAAAATGTGATGTGTCAATCAAACCATTATTAATCAGTGCAAAATAAACATCGTAAATCGGAATAATAATATCCGGATCCTTCTCATCATCGGAAACTTTGTATTCCTTGATGTTTTGGATCTTAGAGTAAACGATACCGGCAATTTCCTGCTCTAAAATACGATAGGCCGAACTCTGCAGTTTCTTATCAATGGACATATATACATGTCCGCCCGCCACCGGCTCTTCATAATCTGTTGTCTCAATCAGATTACCGATGCTGTCAACATAAACCGTCTGAGAACCCTTGGTTCCAGACAGGTATTCGTTCATAGACTTCTCAATACCAGCCTTACCAACAATGTCATTCAAAGAAACATTCTCGCCCTTCTCAGAGAGCTCGTTGTATTCATCGGTAGAAATCTTACCGGTATAACCGATTAAGCTGGAGAATGCTTCCGGATCCTCGTATACACGCATGGTCTTCTCTTCTACAGAAACACCAACCAATTCATTCTCATTCTCCATAACATAAGCAACCGTAGACAAGGAAACATCCGTTGCGATGGTGGTTGCAATATACTTCTGGTAACTATTTAGGCCCATGTTATAGCGAATCATAACGATTTTAAAACGCATATCCTCAGAATATTTGTCTGAGACACCATAACGCTTCTCGCTACATAAGTACTTCATAACATCATCTGCGGTAGCATCTGCTTCATTTTTATCGATGATGTCATTGAATTTCATGTCCTTGATATTGGCATATCCAAATACATCCGCACGAAAACGCATCAGAGAAGTTCCGGAAGAAGTAAACTCATACCCTCCAGCAGAATTGCGAACAATTCCAAAAGAAACATTCAATGAATCTCCGTTGGCCTCAATTCTGGAAATCAGCTTGCTCAGTTCTTCGTTAAGAAGCTCATTCTTAGTAGCACGATTCGGATAAGAACCGGAATCCTCAATGGTTACTGCATAAGCCAACTTATTATATGCTAACAACTCACCATTACGGTCATAAATATTGCCTCTGGTAGCATCAATACTCTCCGTCTTCTCGATACGAAGGTTATAGTTTGCTTGGTAATCAGCACCACGCACAATCTGCAATATAAACAAACGCAGTACCAGAACACACGAAAAAAAGACCAACAGTGCAGTCAGCACCCTTAGTCGGGAAGCAAAAAAATTAGAAAAAAAGTCACGTAAAAATTCAATCAACCCTGTGTGCACTCCTCTTGGTATCTACTTGGTCCATTTTGCGCATCGCATACTCTAGTAAAAAGTAAAGCGGAATCATAGCGCAAACGGTGTAAACCATCTCCGGCATCATAATATTCATAAAGTAGAATCCGATATCTACTTTGGAACGAATAAAAAACATTGCCAGATATACAACAAAACCATAAACCAAATCACTTATGGCTACAAATAACAACGGAAGCTTGAGGTCATCTCCATAGAACAACTTGCGAAGCATGCCATTCAGATAACCGATAATCAGAAAAACAAGTGCATAAAATCCAAACAATGCACCATTAAACAAATCCAAAATGATTCCGCAGCAGAAGCCTACAATACCGCCGAATCGGCGGCCCTTCATAAATCCAAAAGAGCTAGTAACGATAATCAATAGATTCGGAACCACTCCTGCAATTCGGATATGTGAAAAAATACTTGTCTGCAACAAAAAACAGGCAAATATCATAAGAGCGATTATCACAATCCGTCGTATAATAAACCGCATCTCCATAGTTACTCACCTGTTTCCTTTAACTGCAAAATAACAAGAACATCAGTCAGATGACGGAAATCTACAACCGGTGTAATGGTGCCGGATTTCGTCAAACCATTCTCATCATCAGAAATCTGATCAATATAACCAATCAGAATTCCCTGCAAATATTTATCACTAATATTGGATGTTACAACAGAATCTCCGGTCAAAACATGACCTTCCGAATCTTCTAATTTGGAAAGACCAATCATATTCTTTTCCGTCATCCCCTGTAGGTCACCGGAAATAATACACTGATCCTCCGTTGATAAAACCATAGCACTGACATTACTGGTATCATCAATAATGGAACGAACTACCGAATAATTCTTGCCAACATCTGTTACAATACCGACCAATCCACCGCCGGCTATAACGTTCATATTGACCTTAATTCCATCGTTACTGCCTTTATCGATGGTAAAGGTATCAAACCAGTTACTGGTACCTCGGGCTATAACATGGGCACCCGTTGTTGGGTATTCGGAATAAGTCTGAGATAAATCAAACAATTCCTGTAATGTCTCCAACTCGCTCTGCTGCAACTGTGTTTTGGTTAATTGATTGGTCAAACGCTCCACTTCTGCTTGGAGTGCTTCATTCTCATCCACAAGCTCCTGCTTTGTTTTGGCATCGGCACTGGAAACTGAAATAGAGCTTCCAATCAAATCGATGCCTCGCTGCATAGGAATAAACACATAGTCCGCAACCACCTGAAGTGGTCCGCCAGAGAATCCGGTTGCATAGCTGATAAACAAAAACACAACGCTAATGATGCCCAGTATAATCAATATGAACTTGCTTGGTATTCCGGAACGACTACCACGCATCATGCCTCTATCCTCACATTAACTAAAAATTCTGCTCTTCATGGTATAGCCGAAACGATGGAACTTCTCATCGGACAATACCTTATCCAAGCCTCTGGCAACAGTCTCCTCGCCATACTCGGATACATTCATCTTGATATTTGTAACGCCGGCAAAGAACTCAGCGATATCCGCAATATTAGAACCGCCTCCGGTCAAATAAATACCGGAATGAACAATATCCTTGGCAAGTTCTGGTGGAACCTTCTCCAAAATCATCTTGATATTGGTAGCAAGGTTATTCAAATCATCCTTCATTCCCTCATAAACCACCTGAGAATCAATGGACATCTCAATCGGCAAACCACTAACCACATCACGGCCAACAATGGTCATGCTGGTGCCCTTGCCTTCTAAGGCAGAACCAATATTCTCCTTAAGAGACTTGGCAGTCTTACGGCCAATCACCAGATTAAACTTACGCTTTAAGTAAGTTACAATGGAATCATCCAAACGATTGCCACCGTAAGGAAGCAGATTACTAATGACCAAACCACCAAGAGAAATCACAGAAATCTCTGTAGTGTCAGCGCCCATATCTACCACCATAACTCCGGTTGGTTCCGTAATATCAATATCCATTCCCATAGCGTCTGCCAATGGCTTCTCGCACAAGCGAATGGATTTTGCCTTGATTTTGGTCTTGGCAAACATATCATAGAACGCCTTCTTCTCAACCTCGGTTATGTCATTAGGTACGGCAATAACAATATCAGCACCCTTCAATCTCGCTCCCATACGATTCTCAAGAAGTTCTAACAGCATCGTCTGCATATTATCAAAATCTGCAATTACGCCATTAATAATTGGAAAAGAAACATTAATGGTATCCGGAGCCTTCTCATACATAGAATAAGCTTCGTTGCCAAATGCATACATACGATCACCATCAACAATTGCAATGGTGTTCTTTTCATTAACAACTTTGCCGGAGGAGCGATCGAAAATCTTGAGATTTCCGGTTCCCATATCAATACCATATCCACTAATCATCTTTGTGTTCCCTCTAGCATAACGCTAGCCCTTCTTCTTTGAAACTAAAATAAGTCTGATCCCCAATAATAATATGATCCACCAATGGAACATGCAACAGTTCTCCTGAAGCTGCAACATCTCGGGTCAATTCCCGATCTGCCTCACTCGGTGTACAAATACCACTGGGGTGATTGTGCAACATAACAATATAGACCGCATGATGACGCAATGCGTAAGAGAAAATCTCACGTGGAGTAATAGATGTCGTCTGAGCCGTCCCGCTAGAAAGAACAATATCCTCCATCAAATGATACTGGCTATCAAACAAACATAGAAGAAACTGCTCATTCTGTTGATGACGCAATTGCTCCATATAATAGGCTGCAATTGTTGCAGGTCGATTCATACAAAAGCCATCAGAATGGGACTCACGGGCAATACGTTTCGATAACTCCATCAGAGCCATAAGCTCAATTGCCTTCACACGTCCGATCCCGGGAAACTCCTTAAATTCATGATAATCCAGAGAAAGCAAACGTCCAAGCCGATTCTCACGCGTTGCAAGCAACTCCTTGGCCAAGGCTACAGCGTCCATCTTGCCATATCCGGTTCGAAGAATAATGGCCAAAAGCTCTGCATCAGTCAAAACAGTCGGACCATAAGTCTCGCAACGAGTATATGGATCCACTGCTGTCATCTTACGATGTTGTATTAATGTATTCATTCATTTCCTCACCAAGTTCTCTTCTTACAAAACGGCGGAAATCATTGAAAACACTCAATTATTCTAGCATAACTGGCTATCCTTCACAAGGTTTGCCTCATAAAGTTTTTGTAAAGACATCAGGATACCAAGCTTCGCATGATACCATGTCAAGCCACCCTGAAAATATGCAGCATATGGTGGACGCAATGGTCCATCTGCAGACAATTCAATGGATGACCCCTGAACAAAAGCACCTGCCGCCATAATTACCTGACTGTCATAGCCCGGCATATCCCACGGTTCCGGTGTTACATAGCTGTCCACCGGAGCTGCCGCCTGAATA
>JAILCW010000057.1 GCA_024690265.1 Lachnospiraceae bacterium
CCCTGCTAAGGGTATAGGTCGGGAAACCGGCGCGAGGGTTCAAATCCCTCCTTCTCCGTTTTATATGGCGCCATAGCCAAGTGGTAAGGCAAAGGTCTGCAACACCTCTATCACCAGTTCAAATCTGGTTGGCGCCTCTCAAGCGATACATCATTCGATGTATCGCTTTTTTTGTGCAATCTCAATGTTAGTGACATCGGGATGCATGCTTGAATAGAATCATATTGGATAGCGATATAGTTGAAAAAATTATACACTTTTAAATTTTTGTTGACTTTCGCTTCACATCCGTGATAAAGTAACCCTAACAATTTGATAATACTTTAAACCGTTGAAGCGGAGATCAAAGTAATAGATGCGCGCACAGAGAGTCCGGGAGGCTGAGAGCCGGATCGAGATGCAGATTACCAAATGGACCGCGGAGGGCATAGTGAAAGGCCAATTCGGCTTAGTATTCTATGACGTTAGACCCACGTCAGAGGTCGGAGATATGATGGTATCTCTTAAGGGTATGGGATTTTTCCATAAAGCAAGGTGGCACCGCGGGTGAAATATACTCGTCCTTGATAGAAGAACTCTATCAAGGACGTTTTTTATTTGGAGAAATATATGACGAGGGAAGAAATTAGAGAAATAGCAGCAACTGGAAATTACAAACGAATCCCTATTTTTGAGGAACTATTTTCTGATTGTTATACACCAGTAGGTGTCATGAAAAAGATGCGTGCAAAAAGTGCACATTGCTTCTTACTAGAAAGTGCCAGCCAGGATGAACAGTGGGGACGGTATTCTTTTTTAGGATATGAGCCAACCTTAGAAATCTCCGGTAGCAATTTTGTTGAGCATCCCAGCAAGCAAATACGCCAAGTGCTTGATCAGTATCGTAGTCCAAAACTTGCAAACCTTCCTCCTTTTACCGGCGGGTTGGTTGGGTATTTTTCCTACGATTATATCAAGTACAACGAGCCAAAGCTTCAGCTTCGTGATGGGGAAGATGATTTCAAAGATTTGGATTTGATGTTATTTGATCGACTGATTGTTTTTGATCATTACCGGCAGAAAATCCTCCTCATTGCAGGGGTTATGGTTGATGACTTGGATGCAAGTTATGAGAAAGCCAAGGCGGATATCGCTAGGATGAGGCAGATGATTGTATCGGGAGAAGAGGCAACATTTCCGAAGTTAGAGCTAGAGGAGCAGCCGAAGCCCTATTTTTCAAAAGAGCAGTTTGGAAAGATGATAGAGAAGGCAAAAGCATATATCAAGGAAGGGGATATCTTTCAGGTGGTTTTATCAAATCCTATGAGATCTAAAGCAAAAGGAAGTCTGTTAGATACCTACCGAGTGCTTCGTGTATCCAATCCATCGCCTTATATGTTCTACTTTAATAGCGATAGTATCGAGTTAGCGGGGGCTTCACCGGAAACTTTAGTTAAGCTAGAGGATGGTGTAGTACGGACGTTCCCACTTGCAGGAACAAGACCGAGAGGCAAAAGTGAGCAAGAGGACAAGGCATTGGAAAAAGAACTGCTAGCAGATGAGAAAGAACTGGCAGAACACAATATGTTAGTTGATTTAGGTCGAAACGATGTAGGCCGCATCAGTCAGGTTGGAACGGTAGAAGTAGAAAACTACTTAGATGTTCAGCGGTATTCCAAAGTAATGCATATTGGTTCTACGGTGCGAGGAGCGATTCGGGAAGACATGGATGCAGTAGATGCCATCAATGCAATTCTTCCGGCAGGAACACTATCGGGTGCGCCGAAGTTTCGAGCTTGTGAGATTATCGAAGAACTAGAAGCTACGAAGCGAGGTGTCTATGGAGGAGCCATAGGTTACCTTGACTTTGCAGGAAACATGGATGTATGTATCGCAATCCGTTTGGTTTATAAAAAGGGTGATATTGTGTGTATTCAATCTGGAGCCGGCATCGTCGCAGATTCTGTCCCGGAAAAAGAATATGAAGAATGTAGAAACAAAGCGAAGGCAGTGTTACTTGCTATGGAAAATGCACAGGAGGGCGTGGAATGATTTTACTGATTGATAATTACGATAGCTTCTCCTATAACGTCTACCAATTGGTCAGTTCAGTGGCAGAGGATGTACAGGTTATTCGAAACGATGCTTATACCGTTGATGAAATTGAAAAAATGCAGCCAGAGGCCATTATTTTATCCCCGGGACCGGGTCGACCAGATCAAGCAGGAGTTTGTTTAGACGTGATTCAACGATTCAAAGGAAAGACTCCGATTTTAGGTATCTGCCTAGGACATCAAGCCATTTGCCAGAGCTATGGAGCCACTATTGGATACGCAGCCCAGATGATGCATGGCAAGAAAAAGCCTATGCGAAAGACGAAGGAAAGCCAATTATTAAAGAATATACCGGAATGCTTCTATGCAGCCAGGTATCATTCTTTAATAGCGATTGAGGATACGATACCAAAGGAACTTGAGGTCATCGCCAAAAGTGGTGACGGTATAGAAGAAGTTATGGCGGTTGAAGATCAGAGACAACGGATATTTGGAGTACAGTTCCATCCGGAATCCGTAATGACAACAGAAGGAAAAAAGATCATACAAAACTTTATGGAGGTCGTTAGAAATGATTAGAGAAGCAATATTAAAAGTAACTAAAAAGCAGGATTTAACCTATGAAGAAGCCAGAGGGGTTATGGACGAAATCATGGCAGGGGAAGCTAGCCAGATGCAGATGTCCTGTTATCTAACTGCAATGGCCATGAAGGGTGAAACCATTGACGAGATTACTGCATCTGCAGAAGGAATGAGAGCAGCAGGAACTAGATTATTACATGATTTGGAAGTATTAGAAATCGTTGGAACCGGAGGAGATGGCTCCAATTCCTTTAATATTTCTACCACCAGTGCTTTTGTAATTGCAGCAGGTGGTGTACCGGTAGCAAAACATGGAAATCGAGCAGCTTCCTCCAAGTCCGGTGCTGCAGATTGTCTAGAAGCATTGGGAGTAAAAATTGATATCAGCCCGGAGCACAGCAAGCAGGTTTTGGAAGATACCAATATGTGCTTCCTTTTCGCACAGAAGTATCATACAGCAATGAAGTATGTTGGACCGGTGCGTAAGGAGTTAGGAATTCGAACCATTTTTAATATATTAGGACCACTGACCAATCCAGCAGGAGCAACCATGCAGGTAATGGGAGTATATGAAAAGGAATTGGTGGAACCGCTGGCAAAGGTATTGTGCAACTTAGGAGTAAAAAGCGGCATGGTGGTATATGGTGAAGATAAATTGGATGAAATCTCTCTAAGCGCACCAACCTACGTGTGTGAAATTCGAAATGGAGAAACCAAAAGCTATACCATTCAACCGGAGGATTACGGATACGAAAGCTGTACAAAAGAAGATTTACTCGGCGGAACCCCGGAAGAGAATGCAAAGATTACAAGAGACATTTTAGAAGGAAAAGATTGTGGCCCGAAGCGTGCAGCTGTCTGCATGAACGCCGGAGCAGCCCTTTATATCGCAGGTGTTGCCCAAACAATGACGGAAGGCGTGAAATTAGCAGAACGCTTGATTAATGAAGGCAAAGCGGTAGAGAAGCTGGAAGAGTTTATCAAAGAAACAAATCAGGAAGAAGCAATTCCCGCTTAAGAAAAAGGAAAAGAAGAAAAAGAAATAAAATGGAAAACATTTTAGAAAAGATTGCTAAAACAACAAGAAAACGTATTGCAGATGCCAAGGAACAATGTTCGATGTCTATGCTACAGACCCAAGTAGAACAACAATCGGAAGAGGAAGCGGCTCCTTCTTTCTTCAACTATCTTCAAAAGCCAGGTATATCTTTTATCTGTGAAGTCAAAAAAGCATCTCCATCCAAAGGCCTAATTGCTCCACAGTTTCCTTATCTAGAGATAGCCAAGGCGTATGAAGAGGCCGGTGCATCAGCAATTTCTTGTTTGACTGAGCCATACTACTTCCAAGGAGCAGATAGATATTTGAGCGAAATTGCAGGTGAGGTACAAATCCCGGTTTTAAGAAAGGATTTTACTATTGATCCCTACATGGTATATCAAGCCAAGTTGTTTGGCGCATCTGCGATTTTGCTAATCTGTTCCATTTTGGAGGATAGAGAATTGGAATCCTACCGACAATTAGCAGAGCAGTTAGGGATGGATGCACTCGTAGAAGCCCACGATGACGAAGAGGTGCGACGTGCAGTAGCAAGCGGAGCTCGCATAATTGGTGTAAATAACCGTAATTTGAAGAACTTTGAAGTAGATTTTGATAATACGCTACGCTTACGGCAAATGGTTCCAAAGGATACACTGTTTGTATCAGAAAGTGGAATCAAAACACCGGAACACATTGCAAGTCTTCGAAATTGCGGAGTGGATGCAGTATTAATCGGTGAAACTTTGATGCGTGCATCGGATAAAAAAGCCATGTTAGAAACATTAAATGGTGGCAAATTATGAAAACATCCAAGATAAAAATCTGCGGAATGATGCGTAAGGAAGATATTCAGGTTATAAACCAATATCATCCAGACTATATAGGATTTATCATAGATTATCCCAAAAGTCACCGCTCCAAAACAAAAGAAGAAGTAAAAATATTATCACAAATCGTTCATCCTGATATCCAAAAAGTAGGCGTATTTGTAGATGCTCCATTAGAGGAAGTGGTTGCGCTGGCAAATGAAGGAACAATTGACCTGATTCAGTTACATGGTAACGAGAACGAATCCTATATCACAAAAGTGCAGCAGGAAACAAGTAAATCGGTGATTAAAGCATTTATCATTCAATCACCACAGGATGTGGAAGAAGCCCAAAGGTCCAAAGCAGATATAATCTTGTTGGATTGTGGAAGAGGAAGTGGTCAAAGCTTCCCATGGCAATGGATTCCAAGAGATTTTGGAAGGCCATATTTTCTAGCCGGGGGACTTCATCCGGGAAATTTGGAAGAAGCATACCGGCAGGTACAGCCGTGGGGGTTGGATATTAGCAGTGGTGTAGAAACCAATGGATGGAAAGATGAAAATAAAATCAAAGCAGTAATGCAATGGAGAGAGCAATGAGTAAAGGAAGATTTGGACAGCACGGTGGACAATATATACCAGAGACATTAATGAATGCCGTAATCGAGCTGGAAGAGGCTTATAACAAATATAAAGATGACCCATCATTCAACCAAGAGTTACAGGAACTCCTAAATGAATATGCAGGACGTCCTTCCAGACTATATTACGCGAAGCATATGACAGAAGATTTAGGCGGTGCGAAAGTTTATCTGAAAAGAGAAGACCTAAATCACACCGGAGCTCATAAGATTAATAATGTAATTGGTCAGTGTTTGTTGGCTAAGAAAATGGGCAAAACCCGTGTTATTGCAGAAACCGGTGCCGGCCAACATGGTGTGGCAACTGCGACCGTAGCAGCCCTTATGGGAATGGAATGTGAAATATTTATGGGAGCAGTAGACTGTGAGCGACAGGCCTTGAATGTCTATCGCATGCGCCTTCTTGGGGCTAAGGTTCATCCGGTTACTTCGGGAACCGCCACGCTAAAGGATGCTGTCTCAGAGACTATGCGTGAGTGGACCAAGAGAATCGATGATACCCATTATGTATTAGGATCTGTAATGGGACCTCATCCATTTCCAACGATTGTCCGTGATTTTCAGGCAGTAATTTCTAAAGAAATCAAGGAACAGATGTTATATAAGGAAGGTCGTTTACCAGACGCAGTACTGGCATGCGTAGGCGGAGGTTCCAATGCAATTGGTGCTTTTTACCACTTCATTAATGATGAAGGGGTGCGTTTAATAGGCTGTGAGGCAGCAGGAAGAGGCATCGATACCAAGGAAACAGCAGCAACTTTGAACACAGGAAAGTTAGGAATCTTCCATGGAATGAAGTCGTATTTCTGCCAGGATGAGTATGGTCAGATTGCACCAGTTTATTCTATCTCTGCAGGGTTAGATTATCCGGGCATCGGTCCGGAGCATGCCATGTTGTATGACGAAGGACGAGCTGAGTATGTTGCAGTGACAGATGATGAGGCAGTAGATGCATTCGAGTATTTATCAAAGACCGAAGGCATCATCCCTGCTATTGAAAGTGCGCATGCAGTAGCACATGCTATGAAGATTGTACCAACCATGAGCAAAGACCAAATTGTTGTAATTAATATTTCCGGACGAGGAGATAAAGATGTGGCAGCCATTGCCAGATACAGAGGGGAGGATATCCATGAATAAGCGAATACCAGAGGCCTTTGGAAATGGCAAAGCATTTATACCATTTATTACTTGTGGTGATCCGGATTTGGAAACAACGGAACTGTTAGTTTATGAAATGGAAAAAGCCGGAGCTGATATAATAGAGTTGGGAATCCCCTTTTCGGATCCCACAGCGGAAGGGCCGGTGATTCAGGAAGCAAATATCCGAGCCTTATCCAATGGCATCACTACGGATGATATATTAGCGATGGTATCGAGAATACGTCAGAAGGCACAGGTCCCGCTGGTGTTTATGACCTATGCGAATGTCGTGTATTCTTACGGCATCCAGCGATTTATGAAGCGGGCCGCTGAAGTTGGTATGGATGGACTGATACTTCCGGATGTTCCTTTTGAAGAAAAGAAAGAGTTTCAAGTAGCAGCAGATGCCGAAGGGTTGGCGTTTATTTCCCTGATTGCACCGACCTCTCATGATCGAATTCGAAGAATCGCCAAAGAAGCGGACGGTTTTGTATACTGTGTTTCCTCACTAGGTGTAACCGGCACCCGAAGTGAGATTACAACAGATATTCAATCCATGGTTCGATTGGTAAAGGAAGAACAGGATATTCCTTGTGCAGTGGGATTTGGAATATCAACACCACAGCAGGCAAAACAGATGGCCAATCAGTCAGATGGTGCTATTGTAGGAAGTGCTATCGTGAAAATCTGCGCGCAGTATGGCCGAGAATGTGTGCCATACGTGTCAGAGTATGTGAAAAATATGAAAGAAGCGGTTCGAGCATAAGAGCGGCGGCAGGATAACATCCTGTCGCTCTTTGTCTATCTATAGAAAAAGAGGTTTTATACTGTCTGACAATTTGATAAAATATAATACAACCGATAGCATTTTTGCACATGGAGAGGGGTTTTTATGTCTGAAATTATCGAAATCATACGCAAGAACGGTATTTTGCCAATTGTATCCATTGAAAACGAGATTGATGCAATCCCTATAGGAACCGCGCTGTATAACGCAGGTCTGCGTGTTGTAGAAGTTACATTCAGAACGGACAAGGCACTTGACAGTATGCGTGTCATTACTTCGGCTTTCCCGGATATGTTTATCGGAGCAGGAACGGTTCGCACCACAAAGCAGGTGGATCAGGCCATGGAAGCCGGATGTCGTTTTATTATTAGCCCGGGAGTTAATGCAAAGGTTATCAAGTACTGTAAAAAGAATAATATACCGGTAATACCAGGCATAGCTACACCGACGGAGTTGGAGGAAGCAATCGAGCTTGGTATCACATTGGTGAAGTTCTTCCCTAGTGAGAATATGGGCGGTATTAAAACATTGCAGGCCTTTTCAAGTCCATATCCAATGGTTACATTTTTACCATCCGGTGGTATTACTTCGGATAATATGATGGAATACCTGAAGCATCCCCATGTACTGGCGGTGAACGGAAGTTGGTTAATCGATGACAATTTCCATGAGAAGCAAAACTTTGATGAAATCGAATTACGAGCAAAAGCAGCGGTAAAGAAGATGCTGGGCTTCCATATAGATCATGTGGCAGTGAATTTGCCCAAAGATGATTTGGCAAAGGATGCAGCCAGAGATTTTGCAGAGGCTTTTGACCTGGAAGTGACGGAGGACTTACAGAGTTTTAAAGCAGGGGACGTTTTTCAGGCTATGAAGCCAAATTTGCGTGGATTGATGGGACATGTGGGAATAAGAACAAATTCTTTAGAGCGAGCCGAGTATTATCTTAATAATCGAGGAATCCATATTGGTTTGGAAAACCACGACGCTATTGAAGAGAATTCTTTATATTTGAATTTGGAGATTGCGGGGACAGCCATTCAGATATTAGAAAAACCTATGTGACAGTTGTTTTAAGACAGCGGATTCCTATGCTTTATTGGCGGACTCTTGCGTTGACAAAACATAATACGGCCGATATAATCGTTGTTAGTTATAGAAAAAGGCTAGGAAGGGAACTAGTACAAAACATCCCCTTTTTCCAGAGAGATATCGGTTGGTGCGAGGTATCAGAAGGCGTTTTGGAATACATCCTGGAGCTTCATAGCTGAAGGACTAGTAGGTTATGACGGAGGAGCGCACGTTATCGCGTATAAGGTGATCTATGTATAGAAGACCGAAGAGGCAGGCGTCGAGAGGCGACTGTGAATAAAGGTGGTACCACGGTTTATATCCGTCCTTTATTTCCGTAACAGGAAGTAGAGGACGGTTTTTTTGTTCCATACTTCCATAGAGGAACCAAGATTCAACATGGAGAAAAGGAGAACACAAATGGGAATCTATGAAGAACTCGTAGCGCGAGGCCTCATTGCACAGGTAACCAATGAGGACGAAATCAGAGAGATGATTAATAACGGAAAGGCAACGTTCTATATTGGCTTTGACTGTACAGCAGATAGTTTGACTGCCGGACATTTCATGGCATTAACATTGATGAAGCGTTTGCAGATGGCTGGCAACAAGCCAATTGCTTTGATTGGTGGCGGAACAACCATGATTGGTGATCCAAGTGGCCGTACCGACATGCGTAAGATGTTATCTCGAGAGGATATCGATCATAATGCAGAATGCTTTAAGCGTCAGATGGAGCGTTTCATTGACTTTGGCGAAGGCAAGGCCATGATGGTAAACAATGCAGACTGGCTCTTGAATTTGAATTATGTCGATCTTCTTCGCGAAGTAGGAGCATGCTTCTCTGTTAATAATATGCTTCGTGCAGAGTGTTACAAGCAGCGTATGGAGAAGGGTTTAAGCTTCTTGGAGTTTAACTACATGATTATGCAGTCTTATGACTTCTATTACATGTTCCAGAAGTACAACTGTAATATGGAATTTGGTGGAGATGATCAGTGGTCCAACATGTTAGGTGGTACAGAGCTGATTCGTCGTAAGCTTGGTAAAGATGCTCATGCAATGACCATTACCTTGTTAACGGATTCTCAGGGTAAGAAGATGGGTAAGACTGCAGGTAACGCAGTTTGGTTGGATCCAAACAAGACCAGTCCATTTGATTTCTATCAGTACTGGCGTAATGTGGATGATGCGGATGTATTAAAGTGTATTCGTATGTTAACCTTCCTTCCTTTGGAGCAGATTGATGAGATGGACAAGTGGGAAGGCGCAGAGCTTAACAAGGCCAAAGAAATATTGGCTTGGGAGCTTACCAATATGGTTCATGGAGAAGAGGAAGCAAATAAGGCTAGAGAGAGCGCAAGAGCACTTTTCTCTGCAGGAAGTGCTGAGAATATGCCTTCTGTTCAAGTATCTACAGATGCATTTACGGATGGAAGCATTGATATCTTAGGCCTTTTGGTGGCAGCAGGTTTGACCCAGACCCGTAACGAGGCTCGTCGTGCAGTAGAGCAGGGTGGTGTTACCGTTAATGGTGATAAAGTAGAAGATGCGAAGGCAACATACACCACAGCTGACTTTGAAGGAGAATTCATCCTTCGCAAGGGTAAGAAGAAGTTCTGCAAGGTTGTATTGTAATTATGTTATAATAATAGATGTCACAGCAATGTGGCATCTATTTTTTTGTTTGGAGGAAACAAGATGGCATGGGAATTTGATGTGTTGTATTGGTTCCAAAGTATACATGGGCCAATTCAGGACGCTTTCTTTTCATTTATTACTCATTTCGGAGACGCAGGACTATTTTGGATTATAATGACGCTTTTGGTATTAATCTTTGTCAAAGACAAGCGCGTAGGACTGACAGCGATACTGGCTTTGGTTATAGAAGCAAGTATATGCAATCTCCTGTTAAAGCCATTGGTCGCCAGAGATCGTCCATTCTGGATTGATCCATCGGTGCAGATGCTGGTGAATCCGCCATCCGATTATTCTTTCCCTTCCGGACACTCTGGAGCAAGTTTTGCTGCGGCAGTAGCCTTTGTGCAATACAATCGTAAGTGGGGAATTGCAGCAATTGTTTTGGCCGCATTGATTGCAATATCCAGAATGTATCTGTTCATCCATTTTCCGACAGATGTACTGACCGGAATCCTTCTTGGAATCGCTAGCGGTATTGTATCCGGAATCATTATTCGAGCATTATATCGCCATTTTGGCAAAACACAGCAGGTATAGAAATTGTTTGACAATCGAAACCCTATCCGCTATAGTAAATTTTAAATTGTATACAAAATATCCCGTAGGGGAGTAGTTCGCGTTAAATAACGTGATTTGTCAACAATCTCGGTTCCGTTGGAACCTGGCAAATCTTAATGAATGAGACTTACGTGTGTCTGGTTTTGACGCACGTGAAGTCTCTTTTTTTATACCTACGGTTAAAAGTGGAGTGTAATTATGAGTTTTGTTGATTTGTTGCTGATTGGAGTCGGCTTGTCCATGGATGCCTTTGCAGTGTCTGTGTGCAAGGGACTAGCAATGACAAGAGTAAACAAGAAGCAGTGTTTTGTGATAGCACTGTTTTTTGGTGGATTTCAGTCATTGATGCCATTACTTGGATGGTTACTTGGTACTACTGTGGCGAATTACGTTTCTATGTTTGACCACTGGATTGCATTTATTCTATTAGCGTATGTTGGTGGTAAAATGATAGTGGATGCCATTCATGAATGGAATGAAGACCTACATCCGGATGCGTTGGATATGCCGCTGGATATGAAGGAATTGGTACTGTTGGCCATTGCAACAAGCATTGATGCTTTTGCAGTTGGAATTACGTTTTCCTTTTTGTCCGTTAATATTGGCAAGGCCGTTGGAATTATAGGAGTTACAACCTTTTTATTATCTGCAATTGGCGTATATCTTGGTAATATCTTTGGCTCTAAGCTTCGAAGTAAAGCAGAGCTGGCAGGAGGAATTATTCTTATAGCGCTTGGAATACGTATATTAATCACACATTTAATGGGCATTTCATAGGAGGAGAGAGTATGTTAAACCCAATACTTGCAATCGGAGTTTTGATTCTTGGATTTATTTTATTGGTTAAGGGAGCGGATTTCTTTGTGGATGGCAGTTCGTCTGTAGCAAAGACCTTGAAAGTACCTGGGCTGATTATCGGTATGACCGTAGTAGCCATGGGCACGAGCTTACCGGAGTTATCGGTATCGGTAACAGCGTCTATTAATAACGCCAATTCATTGGCAATTAGTAATGTAGTGGGCTCTAATTTGTTTAACTTAATGGTTGTATTAGGCGCCAGTGCATTGGTTTGTAACATCCCGGTGGGCCGAGATGTGTTACGACGTGATTTACCATTTTCTATTTTCTGTGCTGTTTTATTGGCAGTATTGGGCCTGACAGGAAGAGGTTTAGAGCGCATCGATGGATTCATTTTGCTGGGATTATTTGTTGCATTCTTGTTAACCATGATAGTTTTGGCCATCAAGAGTAGTAGAGCAGCAGGTGAGCTTTCCGAAGAGGAAGAATACAAGATTTTGCCGATGTGGAAGAGTTTATTATACATTGTTGGTGGTGCAGTTGCCATTAAGTTTGGTGGAGACTGGGTTGTAGATGCTGCAGTTGCAATCGCTAAGTTCCTTGGTGCCAGTGAGACCTTGATTGGATTAACCATTGTTGCTGTTGGAACGTCCCTTCCGGAATTGGTTACATCATTGACGGCAGCCAAGAAGCACGAGATGGATATGGCGGTAGGTAACGTTGTAGGTTCCAATGTGTTTAATATTCTTATGATACTTGGTGTGGCAGCATCCATTAGCCCAATTTTTATGGATATTGAGAATGTGATTGATATTATAATTTTGGTATCCTTCAGTGTGATTATTTTGTTGTTTAGCATTACGGAAAAGAAGTTAGAGCGAAGAGAAGGCATCGTTATGTTATCTGGATACGGCATGTTCCTTTTCTACATTATCGTGCGAGCATATTTGTAATTTGTGGATAAATTCTCTTTTCACAGGGGTTTTCGTTGAAAAACCCTTGTATTTTGTTATAATAAATTGGTATTTACAGGTTAGGAGGTAAACTATGGATATTATAGATCGTATCGGGGAGACTATTACACAAGTTGGAAACGCTGCAGGCCAGAAGGCAAAGGATGTTTCCGAATATGCAAAGCTTACATCCGAGTTGCATAGCTTAGAGAAGAAGCAGCAGGATTTGTTTTTAGAGCTTGGCAAGCGATTCTTTGAAGAGAACATGGATAGCAAGGATGAGGCAGTAGAGGCTTTGAAGGAGATTGCAGCAGATGTTGATCACCTCAAGGAGCAGATTGCCGGTTTAAAGGGCGGAGATAGTTGCCCAAGCTGTGGCGCTGTTGTACCTAAGGGTTCCAAGTTCTGCAATTCTTGTGGTGCCAAGTTGAGCATCTTCGAAGAAGAAGAAACAACGGAAGAGGAATAAGATACATGAACAACAAAGGTAAATTTTACATGACAACTGCCATTGCTTACACTTCTGGTAAGCCTCATATCGGCAATAGCTACGAGATCGTATTGGCAGATTGTATTGCTCGTTATAAGAGAGCAGATGGATATGATGTACGTTTTCAGACCGGAAGTGATGAGCATGGTCAGAAGATTGAGACCCGTGCAATCGAAGAAGGCGAATCACCAAAGGAATTTGTTGATGAGACTGCTGGAACCATCAAGCACTTATGGGATTTGATGAATACTTCCTATGATCGTTTTATCCGTACAACAGATGCAGATCATGAGAAGCAGGTTCAGAAGATTTTCAAGAAGCTTTATGATCAGGGCGATATTTACAAGGGATCTTATGAAGGTATTTACTGTACCGAGTGTGAGGCTTTCTATACTAAGTCTCAGTTGACAGAAGAAGGTAAGTGCCCAGTTTGTGGTGGCGATGTTCACCCGGCAAAGGAAGAGGCATATTTCTTCAAGATGACGAAGTATGCAGATCAGTTGATTGAGTATATCAATACACATCCGGAATTTATTCAGCCAGTATCCCGTAAGAACGAGATGATGAACAACTTTTTACTTCCGGGATTGCAGGATTTGTGTGTATCTCGTACCTCTTTCAAGTGGGGTATCCCGGTAGATTTTGATCCGGATCACGTTGTTTATGTTTGGTTAGATGCCCTGACCAACTACATTACGGGTGTTGGTTATGATGCAGAAGGTGATTCTACCGACATGTACAAGAAGTACTGGCCGGCAGATTTGCACTTAATCGGTAAGGATATCATTCGTTTTCATACAATTTACTGGCCAATCTTCTTAATGGCACTGGGTGAGCCATTGCCGAAGCAGGTATTTGGTCATCCATGGTTGTTACAGGGTGGCGAGAAGATGTCTAAGAGCAAAGGCAATGTTATTTATGCCGATGATCTTGTAGATATGTTTGGTGTAGATGCAACTCGTTACTTTGTCGTACATGAGATGCCTTATGAGAATGATGGCGTAATTACTTGGGAGTTGTTGGTTGAGCGAATCAACGCTGATTTGGCCAATACTTTAGGTAATCTTGTTAATCGAACAATCTCCATGAGTAACAAGTACTTTGGCGGAGTTGTTGAAGATAAGGGCGTAGTTGAGGATGTGGATGCAGATCTCAAGGCAGTTGTATGTGGTGCATACGATAAGGTCGAGAAGTTAATGGATAGCCTTCGCGTTGCAGATGCGTTAAGTGAGATTTTCACCGTTTACAAGCGCTTGAATAAGTATATTGATGAGACAGAACCGTGGGTTCTTGCCAAGGATGAGTCCAAGCATGATCGTTTAGCAACTGTTCTTTACAATTTGACAGAAGGTATTGTAATGGCAACCTCTTTATTGGCTCCATTCTTACCTGAAACCGGAGATCGTGTTGTTGCTCAGTTGAATACTTCATTGCGTGACTTTGATACCCTTGGAGAGTTTGGATTGTATCCAAGTGGCAACAAGGTAACGGATGCGCCTGAGATTTTATTCGCACGTTTGGACAAGGACGAGATTCTTGCCAAGGCAGAAGAGGTACAGAATCGTCAGCGTCAGGAGTTCCTTGCACATCAGAAGAAGGCAAGAGAGAACCTGGTTAAGGCTGGTCGCATGACACCAGAAGAAGCTGCAGCTTTGGAAAAGGCTGAGTGTGGTGCTTCTGCGAGCGATGAAGCGGTGATCGATATCGAGAAGAAGCCGGAGATCACTTTTGATGATTTTGAGAAGTTACAGTTCCAGGTAGGCGAGATTATTGCTTGTGAAGCTGTAGAGAAGTCCAAGAAGTTGCTTTGCTCACAGGTTCGAATTGGTTCTGAAGTTAAGCAGATTGTATCCGGAATTCGCAAATACTATTCACCGGAAGAGATGGTTGGCAAGAAGGTTATGGTTCTTGTGAACTTAAAGCCTGCAAAGCTTGCGGGGGTTCTTTCAGAAGGAATGCTTCTTTGTGCAGAAGATGCAGAGGGTAACCTCGCACTGTTAACACCTGAGAAGCCAATGCCAGCCGGAGCTGAGATTGCATAATATTAGTTAAATACGTCGATTGCTTTTGCTGCGAGAGCATAAGAGCAGTCGGCGTGTTTTTTTTCGTGGAGTATTTTATGATATTTGAGACACATGCGCATTATGATGATGAACGGTTCGATTCTGATCGAGAAGAACTGTTAGCGCGTTTGCCGAAGGAAAATATAGAAACTGTTATTAATGTTGGAGCAACCTTTGAAGGAGCAAAACGGTCCCTTGAATTTGCTCATCAGTATCCATATATATATGCTGCCATCGGAGTTCATCCCAGCGAGATATCCGATTTATCAGAGAGTACCTTGGCAGAGCTATATGAGATGGCAAAGGATTCCAAAGTGGTTGCCGTGGGTGAGATAGGTCTGGATTATTACTGGGATAAAGAGGAAGAAGTTCAGAAATCTCAGCGTGATTGGTTCAAGCGTCAACTAACCATGGCCAAGGAGACAAATCTGCCGGTAATTATACATTCTAGAGATGCTGCAGAGGATACATTACAGATGATGAAGGCCGCAGCAGCAGATGGAATCAAGGGTGTGATACACTGTTATTCCTATTCACCGGAGATTGCCCAAGAATATGTAAAACTTGGATACTACATCGGAGTTGGAGGGGTAATTACTTTTAAAAATGCACGTAAATTGGTGGAGACCGTAGAGCAGATTCCGCTGGAACGAATACTACTAGAGACGGACTGTCCCTATATGGCACCTGAACCATTCCGTGGCATGCGCAATGACTCTACGTATATCCCATATGTGATAGAGCGAATTGCAAAAATAAAGCAAATCACGCAAGATGAAGTTATGGTAACTACAAGAGAGAATGCACGTAAGTTATTCTCACGTGTAAAATAGGAGAACATATGGCAAGTTTAGGAAATAGAGCCCATACCAATGCAATCTTAGAAAAATATGGATTCCGTTTTCAAAAGAAATTCGGTCAGAACTTCCTAATCGATGAGATGATTTTGGAAGATATTATTGATGCAGCAAATATTACTTCCGATGATGTGGTGGTGGAGATTGGCCCGGGAATTGGAACCATGACCCAGTACTTATGCGAACGTGCCGGAAGTGTACTTGCTGTTGAAATCGATACGAATCTGATTCCGATTCTTTCCGAAACCCTTGCGGAGTATGATAATGTAGAGATTCTTAATGAGGATATTCTGAAGGTTGACTTATCTGATTATGTACATGCCCATGGGGATAAGCCTCTGAAGGTGGTAGCGAATCTTCCCTACTATATTACAACACCTATTATCATGGGATTGTTGGAAAGTGATTTGCCGCTGGCATCCATTACCGTTATGGTACAAAAGGAAGTGGCAGATCGTATGCAGGAGGGGCCGGGAACAAAGGATTACGGAGCACTTTCCTTGGCAGTGCAGTATTATAGCAAGCCGGAGATTGTAGCGATTGTACCGAAGACCTCTTTTATCCCGCAACCTAAGGTGGACAGCGCAGTAATACGACTGGATATTTATGATAAGCCTCCGGTTGATTGTGAGAATCCGAAGCTACTGTTTCAGATAATCCGTGCCGCTTTTAACCAGAGACGTAAAACCTTGATGAATGGGTTAAACAATGCGGGTATCTTGTCGATGAATAAAGAGGCATTAGCGTCTATTATTACCGAGATGGGATTTCCGGAGTCTGTACGAGGCGAGCAGCTTTCTCTCGAAGAGTTTGCGATGTTGGCCAATGCTGTGACGAAACGTAGCCAAAAACAGTAATAGACGATATAATAATTCTATAGACAGTTGTTGATAGGCAGAATGATTATTGGAGAATAACATGGATATCAGTATCTATCGCGGAGATATACAAAACTTAATAGCAGACCTGCGTGATCGGAAGCTGAATAGTCCTGCTGATGTGATTGACCATTGCAATAAGTTAGAGGAATATGGTCGGGAGCACGGCGAGAGCGCATTGATAGGATTTGCTGCCTTTTCTCGCGCAGAAGTTTTTTTCCAGCTCAATGATATGAGCAAGTTTTACGATGAAATCATTGCTTGCATGGGTCCAATGGAAGAAGTAGAAGAATGGGGCTATTTAGCAGTTGCGAATAACATGCTGGGTATTATGTCTTACAACCGTGGAGATTCTCCAATTGCAGTAGATTACTATTCCAAAGCAATCCGAATTTGCAAGCAATACCATTTGCCGGATATCGAATGGAAGGTTCATATGAACCTGGGTAATCTATACACCAGCGTGCAGGCCGGTAAGGAAGCTATTATGCACTTACGGGAAGGTTTGACATATATTAACCTTCATGCTGATTCACCGACTTATGTGCTGGATTTGTCAGCGGCTTGTATTGGAATTGGCAAGGCATACATGATCATCGGAGATTATGAAACTGCGATGCGTTACTACACTAGATTAGAGCGCGAGTGTTTGCCGAATCTTTTGGAAGTTGGCAAAATCCCAGTATATGCCTTTGGCGCAATGTTATTCTTCCGTAGAGAGCAGGAAGCGGAGTGTCAGGAATGCATTCGTGAAGTGGTTCGTATTATCGAGAACCAGCCATTTCCGATTATGGAATTCATAGATGATGTATATGATTTTTTGGATGTCTTGCTTGCCAAGCAAGAGTATGAGACATATCGTCGCATAGCGCCGATTATCATGGAAATGGCAACCAAGACAGAAGTGCGTAACATGCAACGCCGATTACTGACCTTGGAGATTGAGTATTGTCAGGCGGTGGGTGATGAGGAGAACTACCAGAAAAAGGCTGCGCAGTTCTATGAGTTATCCCGTTTGCAGGAGCAGGAAAACAATCTGATGATTTCTAGCATGATAACCATGCGATTGAATTTCTATGATTTGGTAGATGTACATCGTGAGACATTGCATCAGCGAGAGCAGTACCAGAAGAAATCTGAGACAGATCCGTTAACAGGTATGTACAACCGCTTGAAGATTAATGAATTTGGCGAGGAAGCCTTCCGAAGAGCCATTGTAAATCAGGTAGGTATCGGTGTAGAGATTTTGGACATTGATTTCTTTAAGGAATTCAATGATAACTATGGACATCAGGCGGGTGATAAATGTATCCAGTTCGTAGCAGATAGTATATTGTCATTGCGACGTCATCCGGGAGTATTCTGTGCCAGATATGGTGGAGATGAGTTTGTTATTATCTACGAAGGCCGCACGGCACAGGAAGTTTTTGCAATAGCCAAGGAACTAAAATCAACCATAGTTGGTGCCAAGTACGAGCATCGTTTCAGCCGTTCTAAGTCTGGTATCGTAACTATTTCTCAGGGTATCTTTTGGCATGTGCCGGAAGAAGGTCAGACCATGTGGAATTACCTGCATGAAGCAGACAACCTGTTGTACAAAGTGAAGCGTACATCCCGTAATAGTATTATGTTGGGTCAGGATTTTGATGTTGAGGAAGCAGAAGCAATACATGAGGCAGGAGATTCTTTCGACACCGAAGGAAAGTCTATGACAGCGGTAGCTCCGTCACCGGTGGATCCGCTGATTCAAACAGAATCATTAATATAAAACGCTATCTTCATTGAGAAGATAGCGTTGTTTTTATCCATTCGACTGTTTCAAAGCAGCTTTTTCCTCGCGAAGTTCTTTGAAGAAGGAAGTAAGCATGGAAGAAGTTTCTTCTTCTAATACACCTCGGATAACTTCGCATTGGTGGTTAAATCCCGGCATATCAAGCAAATTAATTACACTGCCTGCGCAACCGGCTTTGGGATTCATGCAGCCAATGACAACGGTGGGAATGCGGGCCTGAACAATGGCTCCGGCGCACATCGGGCAAGGCTCTAGGGTAACATATAGGGTACACTCCTCTAAGCGCCAATCCTTTAACTTTTTGCATGCATCTCGAATCGCGTCCATTTCCGCATGTCTCAAGACAGATTTATCGGTATTTCTTCGATTATATCCTTTGGCAATGACTTTGCCGTTGTGAACAATCACGCATCCGATAGGGACTTCTTTGATAGATGCGGCTTTGTCGGCTTCTTTCATGGCCATGCGCATATACTTTTCGCGAAGCTTACGCTCCTTCTCCTGTGCGTGGGCGTCCATCACAGAAGAAATACGATCCTTTATACTCATGAAAATCTCCTTGTTTATGGAATAGGTACTATTATTTTAGCGAAAAAAAGGATAAATTTATAGTAGAAATAGAAAAGAAAGGAACGGATATATGCAGACTAAGTACGAAACCGCATCGCTCATACTTCGAATATGTACCAAGAATGATGCCATGATGGTGTTGGATTTTTATAAGCGTAATTATGATGATTTTGCAAAGTATGAGCCATTAACCAAGTCGGCAATGACCCAGCTACGATTTCATGAAGACCTGCTGAAATATGAATACGATACGTTTCTAAAGGGTACGACGATTCGATTCTATATATTCGAAAAGCATAATCCGTTGAAAATCATCGGTACAGTTAGTTACCGCAATATCGCAAAGTCCTATTATAGTAGTTGCCAAGTGGGGTACAAGATGGACCAGTCATATCGCCGAAAGGGGTATATGCGAGAAACGTTAGAACTTGGGAATCAGCTGATATTTAATGAATTATCGCTGCATCGTATGGAGGCAATTGTAATGCCGGATAATGCAGCCTCTATTGGTTTGTTAGAGGGCTTGGGATTTCAGCGAGAAGGTTTATTGCATGACAAAATCTTTTTAAATGGTAGGTGGGAAGATCACTATTTATATGCGTTAATTAACCCCAAGGAGGCCTAATTGACAATCTGTTAGAAAGCTTGTACAATGAGAACTTGCCGGAGCTGCCCTTTGCAAGTGGCGTTGATATCCGGGTCTTACGCGATGGGATGCCGTGAACCGTGTCAGGTCAGGAATGAAGCAGCACTAAGTGGATTGTCTCATGTGCCGTGAGGGTGCCTGGGTTGAGTTAACTGTGGAGGTAACGTCCGGCTTTTGGTTTTATATTTGGATAAAGATACAAAATACCGCCAGTTTTTTTGGCGGTATTTTTATTGTTGAAAAAAGAAAAAAACCTTAAAATGTAAACGATTACAGCGTTTTTCAGGAGGGGTTGTCCTATGACTATCAAAGATATTGCGAATTTAGCCAACGTTTCTACGGCGGCAGTCAGTCGTTATATGAATGGGGGATCTTTGAGCAAGGAGAAAAAGGATGCGATTCGCCGTGTAATAGAGGAAACCGGCTATCGACCGTCTTTAACAGCCAGAGGAATGCGAACAGGAACCATGAACCAGATTGGAATTATTGTTCCAAGAGTACATTCTCATTCCGTTAGCCAGATTCTTGAGGGCATAACAGATGTGATTAAGCTTACAGATTATATGCCGATTTTGGGATGTACCAATGACGTGGAACAGGAAGAGGTCAATTACGCTCAGCTAATGGCCAAGAATCATGTGGCCGGCATTATCCTGATGGGAACCGTTATAACACCGGTTAAAAAGGACAAGTTCCAGAATTTAGATATACCATTAGTTGTGACTGGTCAGGATTTTAAGGGATTTCCTTGCGTTTATCATGATGATTATCATGCCATCGAAGAGTTAACCACACGGGTAATCTCGAGAGGACGAAAGCACCTATGTTACATTGGAGTTACCGAACGAGATTTGCAAGCAGGTTTGGCCCGCCGAAAGGGCTTTGAATCAGCTACTGAAGGCCGTAGGGATATACATACGGTGTATCGTATGGCGGATTTCGATCAGCAAAGTGGTTATGATACGATGAAGCAGGTACTTCAAAAACATCCGAAAATTGATGGTGTTATTTGCGCCACAGGTAATGCTGCCAATGGAGCGTTGCAAGCATTATACGAAGCGGATCGTGTGGTGGGCGAAGACATAAGTATTGCAGCGGTAGAAGATAGCTGGATGAATCAGGTAACCAAGCCCCAATTGTCCACGGTACATTTTTATTATCGTCAATGTGGACAGGATGCAGCCAAGATGCTTTTAGAGCAGATTGAGCATCCGGAAGAGGTCATGGTGGCAAAACAAATCTGTTTGGATTATTCCATTATGGACCGTGGTTCAATCTAATATTCTCATTTGTACTCATAATTATCCTATGCTATATTAAATTCGTAGATTTATGGAGGGTTAGGATTCTATGAGCGCACAAGATCGAACAGAAGAAGTCTTAAGAGAGATTCATGTATTGTTTTCCAAGGCGGAGCCTTTTAATGGCAGCAAGAAACGTGTTGTCATTGATAAGAGCAAGATGATGGATTTGCTCAAAGAACTGAACGATTGTATGTATGACATGCTGGAAGAACATGAGCTAACGGTGCAGAGTCGCGACAAGGCAAATCGTCAGCTGCAGAAACAGGGAGACGATATGGTTTTTGAAGCACGTAAGAATGCGGAGGATGTTTATGCCGCATCTCTGATGTATTCTGACCGTGCCCTTGAGGAAATCCAGACAATCATGAAGGACGCTGAAGCTCGTATGAACGAGGTTCATGAAGAATTGTTAAGTCGTATTGCTGCTGAGAAGCGTGTGGTTAAGGATAACCAGTATGAACTTAAATCACAGCTGCAGGATATGATAGACACCCAGAAATATCTACGCCTTATTGAGGATGAGAATATCCGTCGCAAGAAGGAGATGGAGAGTGGCCAAGATGCACCGGCGAATCCGAATCCTTATGCGGATATCAAGCCGGAGATTCATATCAATGAGGACTATTTCCGCGCCCAGGGCATTAGCTTAGATGGCGAGGAAGAACCAGCAGAAACAAATTTGTCCGAGGAGGAAATTGCTTCCATGCAAGCCGAATTGGATGCGGAGTATTTTGACTGGAAGGAAGAGGAAAAGGAAGAAAGCAACAGCGGTGAGAGCCGCAAGGTTTTTTCTCTGTTTGGCAAGAAAGACAGATAGGAAAGACATGGAGGAGACAACATGAAACTGTACGACAATGGAGTTTATTTGGTAAATGGCAATGTTCTCATAGAGGACACGCCGGATGCCCCAGCTGCTATCGCGCAGCGGGTAGGCAGAGCTGTTTCTAAGGAAGAAGCACAAGAAGCAACGATAGCCTACGAAATCCTTAAGGACCACAACGTATCTGGTAACATGGATGCGTTACAGATTAAGTTTGATAAGATTACGAGTCATGATATTACTTATGTAGGTATTATTCAGACTGCTCGTGCATCTGGATTGGAGAAGTTCCCAATCCCTTATATATTAACTAATTGCCATAATAGCCTGTGCGCAGTTGGTGGAACAATCAACGAAGATGACCACATGTTTGGATTATCATGCGCCAAGCGTTATGGCGGTGTATATGTACCACCACATCAGGCAGTAATCCATCAGTTCGCCAGAGAGATGTTAAGTGGTGGCGGCAAGATGATTTTGGGATCAGATTCCCATACCCGTTATGGTGCGCTTGGAACCATGGCTGTAGGCGAAGGTGGTCCGGAACTGGTAAAACAGTTGTTAAACAAAACCTACGACATCGCACGTCCGGAAGTTGTGGGTGTATATATGACAGGCTCCTTACGTCCGGGAGTGGGACCTCAGGATGTGGCTTTGGCAATTATCGGCGAAGTATTTGCTAAGGGTTACGTTAAGAACAAGGTAATGGAGTTTGTAGGTGATGGCATCAAGAACCTTAGTGTAGATACACGTATCGGTATTGATGTTATGACAACAGAGACTACCTGCTTATCATCCATTTGGGTAACGGATGATGCAGTTCGTGAATACTATGATATTCATGGTCGCGTAGAAGAATATAAGGAATTAAATCCGGGGCAGGTAGCATATTATGATGGAATGATTGAGATTCATTTGGACGAGATTCGTCCGATGATAGCCATGCCATTCCATCCAAGCAATACATATACCATCGCAGAGCTCAAAGCCAACTTAATGGATATTTTGGATGACTGTGAGAAACGCGCTAAGATTAGCCTGGATGGACAGGTTGATTTTACCCTGAAGGACAAAGTGCGTAACGGACAGCTATATGTAGACCAGGGAATTATTGCAGGCTGTGCCGGTGGTGGATATGAGAATATTACTGACGCAACGGACATTCTTCGTGGCGCAAGCATCGGACCGGATGAATTTACATTAAGTGTATATCCGGCAAGTACGCCGATTTATATGGAGTTAGTGAAGAACGGATGTGTAGCGGCACTGATGGAGACCGGAGCGATTGTTAAGACAGCGTTCTGTGGACCATGTTTTGGTGCAGGAGATACACCGGGTAATAACGGATTCTCCATCCGTCATTCTACACGTAACTTCCCGAACCGTGAAGGTTCCAAGTTGCAGAATGGCCAGATTGCATCTGTTGCACTGATGGATGCTCGTTCCATTGCAGCAACAGCAGCAAACAAGGGCTACTTATGTGGCGCAGATGAGATCGATGTGAACTACACCAAACCAAAGTATTATTTCGATAAGAATATATATGCAAATCGTGTATTTGATAGCCATGGTGTGGCAGACCCTAGTGTAGAGGTCAAGTTTGGTCCAAATATCAAGGATTGGCCGGCCATGAGTGCGTTACCGCAGAACATGATTCTCAAGGTAGTATCTGAGATTCATGATCCGGTCACTACCACAGATGAGCTTATTCCATCTGGAGAGACATCTTCTTACCGTTCCAATCCGCTAGGACTTGCGGAGTTTACACTATCCCGTAAGGACCCTGCTTATGTTGGTCGCGCCAAGGAAGTTCAGTTGGGACAGAAAGCAATCGAAGCAGGTGAGAATCCAGAAGCAGCACTTCCGGAAATCGCACCGGTGATTGCAACCATTCAGAAGGAATATGCAGATGTATCCTGGAGCAATACTGGAATTGGAAGTACTATATTTGCGGTAAAGCCGGGAGATGGATCGGCTAGAGAACAGGCTGCATCTTGTCAAAAGGTTCTTGGTGGATGGGCAAATATTGCAAATGAATACGCAACAAAGCGCTATCGTTCCAACTTGATTAATTGGGGTATGTTGCCATTTACAATTACAGAGGGTGACTTACCATTCTCCAATGGAGATTATTTATTCGTTCCGGATGTTTATAGAGCAATTCGGGACAAGAAGACAGAAATTGATGCATACGTTGTAACAGAAGGCGGACTTACTCCGTTCCAGCTGCAAATGGGTGCGTTAACCGATGATGAGCGTGAAATCATTGAGGATGGATGTCTCATTAATTATTACAGAGCACATAATTAAAACATAAGCTGCCAGAGGGTTAACCTCTGGCAGCTTGTGCAAGATGCGGTGCATTGGGAGGAACTATGTCGGAAGAACCGAAGAAAAAAGAATCTATTTCAAAGGCACGCGAAGACTATCGCCGCTATCAGGGATTAATGTGGACGGCCATTGTAGCAGCAGTAATGATTATTATTTTCTATTTTTGCATTCTGCGCTACCGTGGGTTGATGGCTGGACTATCTGCCTTATCAGCGATTCTCCAGCCAATCGTTATTGGTTTGGTGATGGCTTTCTTGATGAACCCGATTATGAAGTTTTTCGAGGCTCGATTGTTGCCGGTATTCCTTAAGAATACGAAGAATGAGAAGCGTACGAGGCAGCGTGTACGAGGAGTAACAGCGATTATTTCTCTTTTAGTACTTCTTGGAATCATTACGGTATTCTTTGCAGTAGTAGCGCCGATTTTTGTTGAGACACTCAATGATCTGATACGTAATATTAATACAAAAATCTATAACGTATTGGATTGGGCAAATGACGTAACCAAGGGTCGCTTTGAAAAGGAGATTCTTGGTGCTAAGGATGATAAGAAAATTACGACAGCGATTAATACAGCTGTTTCCTATATTCGTGAGTATTTTGATTTGGGTGAGCAGGAGCAGGTGGTTAATATGCTGACCCGACTAGGTATTTCTATTGGTCGAACGGTGTTTAACTTCTTTATCGGTGTGGTGGTTTCTGTATACACCCTTATGAGCAAGGAGAAGTTCAAAGCACAGATTAAGAAAACTCTGTACGGTGTATTCTCTCCTAACTGGGCTAACGCCATGGTTCGCGTAGCCCGCAAAACGGATGAAGTATTCTACGGATTCATCATTGGTAAAATCATTGATTCCATCATCATCGGAATTATTTGCTATATTTGCATGATGATTATGCAGATGCCATATGCGGTGTTGTGTTCCGTTATTATTGGAATTACCAATATCATACCGGTATTCGGCCCGTATATCGGAGCCGTCCCAACGGTTATTATTATTTTTGTAAACAACCCGATGCAGGGAATCTACTTCTTAATCTTTGTATTGATTCTCCAGCAGATTGATGGCAATATCATCGGACCAAAGATTTTGGGGGACAACACAGGCCTTTCCTCATTCTGGGTAGTTATGGGAATCGTAGTGGGTGGCGGATTGTTTGGTATCCCGGGAATGATTATCGGTGTGCCAATGATGTCTGTTTTGTACTATGTATGTAGTGAGATTACGACATATTTAGTAGCAAAGAGGTCTTTGCCAATAGAGACGGATGAGTATCGGGATATTCAGGAGATTCAACCGGAAACCATGGAAGTGATTTACAAGGACAAAAGCGCTACAACTGGACGTAAACATCGCGCGCGCGCAGAGGTAAAGTCCAAAGTAGAAGCAAGTAAATCAGAATTCACAGAGGAAACTGACGCCAAAAACCCAGAAGACTAGCAAAGAAGGGCGTTGGCGGTTTTTGACATCAAATTAGGCGTATGATAAACTGAAAAAAACTGTATTTGCAGGGGAACAATCCTTCTAGAGGTGGATGAATTGGACAAATTAGAGTACAGCTCTCGGCTGGAAGAAATCAAAAAGTTGTTACGCCAGGGGAAAAGGGATGAAGCTCTGGATCTATTAGATGGGATTAATTGGCGAAAGGTGCATAACGTCAATGTACTGTTGAAGGCTAGTGAGTTATATGAGGCAGCAGGTGCTTTTGAAGAAGCACGCGAGTTGTTAGAAGTAGCTCATGAGCGTTCACCGATTGGTCGTATGATTATCTATCGTTTAGCGCTGATTTCTATTGAACTCAAAGCCATCGATGAGGCGCGTGAATACTACGAAGAATTCGTGGAAATTGCACCGCATGATAGTCTGAAGTATATCATCAAGTATAAATTGAACGAAGCAAAGGGATCAGATGACCAGACGCTGATCGCTATATTAGAGGAACTACGTTCTCATGATTTAATTGAAGAGTGGCTCTTCGAATTAGCATGCCTATATCGCAAAACAGCTCAGGTTGAAAAGTGTATCGAAATCTGCGATGAGATTGCATTGTGGTTTGGTGAAGGTCCATACGTAGAGAAGGCATTGGAGATGAAGATGCTGTATCATCCGTTGGATAAGCAGCAGGAGGATAAGTATCGTCATTTTCAGCAGAAGCGCGATGGATTAACAGAAATTCGTCCGGAAGAAGTAGCGTACGGTAACGGTGAGATTCTAAACCGAGCAATTACCATTCCGCAGGTAGAATTGAAGCCGGAGCGTTTCAACACGGTTAATTTACAGGCAGAGATTAAGAAGAACATCGAAGAAATCATGCAGGCAACAGAGGCTGGTGAGATTTCTGAGAATATGGAAATTATCAAGAACTTAGTAGAAGAGATTCCATACTTACAAGTAACTGAAAAGTTACCGGTAGAGGAGTTGCCATCCGAAGAAGAAGCGCCGGAAGAAGCACCTCAGTCCTTGAATAGCAAGTTCCAGGAATACCTGGCAGAAGAGTATGACGGACAGATGAGTCTGTTCATGCCGACACAGAATGTTGCAGAGCGAGAGATACAGGGACAGTTATCCATTCAGGATGTTATGGATAACTGGGAAAAGACTAGACGTGCGGCAGAAGCTGCGTTGCAAGATGCAGAACAGAAGAAGCTGGAGCGTGAGAAGGCGAAGGCTTTATATGAAGTCAACCAGATTATGGATCGTTTAGTAGAAGCAATCCCTAAGCTGGATGCAGGAGTAGCTCCGGAGGAGTTACTAAAAGAAGAATATCTTTCCAAAGAGACGGTAACGGAGGAAGAGCAGGCGCTTGCGGAGCAGAAGACCTTCCCGATACCAACCATTGAAGGCGGCGTGGGAATTGAAATACCAATTATCAGCGCATCTGAAATTGCTGGTATGACAGCGGAAGCGCCGATTCATGCTACAGAGGTGGTTGCCAAAGCAACAGAAGCGGCTGAAGAAGCTACAGATTGGGAACCATCAGAATTAGAAGATGATAAGGCGTCACAGATTATTTCCGATATCAATCTTATGATGCAGCAAGAGATTGATCGCATGGTTGCGGAAGAAGAGCAGCAGAATGCGTCACCGGAAGTAGAAGATACGCAAGAGCTAGAGCCGGAAGGCGAAGCTGTCGTTGAAGAAGATCCTGTGGGAGATCTACATATTGGTGATGATCCGGAGGAAATCTTAGCAGAGGAAGTTGTTGCAGAGCAGGAAGCTGCCAAGCCGGATTTAAGTATGACCGGAGAGATTCGACTAGATGAGGACGAGAATCCGGAAGATAGCGCCTTAGCAGTCATTATCGCAGAGGAGATTCGCGAAGAGTTATCTGCAGAGGGAATTACTGACGAAGATGCAGGCGTATATCGCAAAGAGTTGAACGACGAAGAACGGGATGTGTTTGCATACTTCACACCAATCGAAGGAATGGAAGCATCGCTTGCTCGTGTTATTGATGCCACCAAGGTACATTTGACCAATGATGTGGGATCTACCACCGGTAATATTATTATTCAAGGTGGTAAAGGCAGCGGTAAGTCTACACTTTCAACAGAAATTGTTCGCTTGTTGCAACGTGAGATTCGATTGCCAGCCGGCAATGTTGGTAAGATAGATGGAGCCAAGCTGAACGAGAAGAATATTGTCGATTTGTTCCAGAAGATTCAGGGTGGCTGCCTAATGATAGAGAATGCCGGCAACCTTGAGCGCGAGACGGTATTGAATCTATCCCTTATTATGGATAGCGATAAGACAGGAATTCTTGTAATCCTCGAGGATTCCAGAATGGGTATTGATCGCGTAATGTCCTATAATCCAAACTTCACCCAGAAGTTTACCCAGAGGATAGAGATACCGATTTTGTCCATTGATGAGTTGGTAAGTTTTGGCAAAACTTACGCAGCTGACTTGGGATATATGATTGATGAAATGGGTGTTTTAGCGTTGTACAATGAAATCAATCTCATTCAGCGTCTGGATCATCCAACCTATTTGACCGAAGTAAAAGAAATCGTGGATTCTGCAATCAACAATGCAAGTGCCGGGGGATTTAAGGGCATGATTGGACGGTTGGGAATCAAGCGATACGACGAGTCGGGCAATATCATTCTTCATGAGAAGGATTTTCAGTCACAATACTAAATACAGGAGATGAGGGTAATGTATAATTTTACGGAGATGGACTGCTACCTTTTTGGACAAGGTACTCATTACGAAATCTTCAAAAAGATGGGGGCACATGTTGCGGTTCGTGACGGAGTAAAAGGTGTACTTTTCAACGTTTGGGCCCCGCATGCAGTGGCGGTTAGCGTCATAGGCGAGTTCAATGGATGGGAAGAGACCAAACATATGATGAACCGCGTAGATCCTGCAGAGTTTGGAGTATACGAATGTTTTGTACCCAAAGCAAAAGAGGGACAGCTATACAAATTCCTCATTTATACACCAGATGGACAGAAACTATATAAAGCAGATCCATTTGCCAATGCGGCAGAGTTGCGACCTCAGACAGCATCACGTATAGCAAATATCGAAGGCTTTCGATGGACGGATAAGACTTGGATTAAGAAGCGCGAAGAGGCGCAGCCATATTATGAACAGCCAATGGCAATCTATGAAGTTCATCCAGGATCATGGATGCGCCATCCGGGTCGTGAAGACGATGGATTTTATACCTATCGCGAATTTGCAGATAGTCTTGCAGATTATGTAACAGAGATGGGATATACACATGTAGAGTTGATGGGTATATCCGAATACCCATTTGATGGCTCCTGGGGATATCAGGTGACGGGGTATTATGCTCCAACATCACGATATGGCACCCCTAAGGACTTTATGTATCTTGTGAATCATCTTCACAAGAAAGGTATTGGAGTCATTTTAGACTGGGTACCGGCACATTTTCCACGAGATGCTCACGGATTGGCAGATTTTGACGGACAGCCGTTGTTTGAATATGCAGATCCGAAAAAGGGAGAGCATCCGGATTGGGGCACTAAGATTTTTGACTATGGCAAGAGCGAAGTTAAGAATTTCCTTATTGGAAGTGCTATAAACTGGATAGAGAATTACCACATCGATGGATTACGAGTAGACGCTGTAGCGTCCATGTTATACCTGGATTATGGTAAGGAACGCGGACAGTGGGTTCCGAACAGATATGGCGGCAACGAGAATCTAGAAGCAATTGAATTCTTTAAGCATATCAACACACTGATTACCGGACGGTACAAGGGTGTCGTTATGATTGCCGAAGAGTCTACAGCATGGCCGAAGGTAACAGGCCCTGTGGAAGAAGATGGATTGAATTTCTCATACAAGTGGAATATGGGATGGATGCATGACTTTTTAGATTATATGAAGTTAGATCCATATTTCCGCAAGGATAACCATAACAAAATGACCTTTGCTATGAGTTATAACGAGTTTGAGAAATATATCCTAGTTTTATCTCACGATGAAGTCGTACATTTGAAGTGTTCGATGATTAATAAAATGCCTGGATTAGAGGATGATAAGTTTAAGAATCTGAAGGCAGGATATGCATTCATGATGGGGCATCCGGGCAAAAAGCTATTATTCATGGGACAGGATTTTGCCCAGCTTCAGGAATGGAGCGAGAAACGAGAGCTGGATTGGTATCTTTTGGAGAATCCAAATCATCGCGGAATTCAGGAATGGATGAAGGCTTTGCTCCACATCTATCGCAAGTATCCGGCATCTTACCAGCAGGATATTAATTGGGATGGATTTGAGTGGATTAATGCAAATGATTCCTATCGTGGAATATACAGTTTTGTTCGCAAGTCCAAGGATGGTAGCAAGAACCTCTTATATGTATGTAATTTCACACCAATGCCGTATGACGACTATCGCGTAGGCGTTGTTGAGAACAAGAAGCATCATCTTATCTTAGATAGCGATGATGTTCGATTTGCGGGCGATGGAAGAAAGCGTAAAGTCACATATACACCGGAGCATTCGGAATGTGATGGAAGAGCATATTCCATACCATATGCGTTATCTCCTTATGGAGTGGCAGTATTTGAGTACTAAGAAAAGGGCGCTGTGACCTGCGCCCTTTTTTCATTAAACGGAGAATAGATGGAAGAGAAAGAGCAGAGCAATAACAGTAAAAAATGGAATTCACGAATTCTTAAGGTAGTAATCGTCTTCGTGATCATCATAGCAGCTGTGGTATCTGGAATCCTTTGGAGAATCCTTGCAACATATAATAACTTTGAGGTTCGTAATGGCCATGATCGAACCGACTCAGAGCATACTGAGTATCGCGATTTTAAGGGAAATCTCTTGGCATACAGCAGAGATGGAATGTTTTATACCGACTATTCCGGAAATCTGATTTGGAATGAAAGCTATGAAATGAGTAGCCCCCAAGTAGAAATTACCCAAGGTTATTTGCTTGTATACGATAAAAATGGAACACAGATAAGAATCATGTCACCGGCGGGGAATGCTGGCAGTATTACAACGACATTGCCGGTCACCGCTGCAGACATATCGGGAAGTGGAACGATTGCTGTATTAATGCAGGATAATGCTGTGGCATATCTGCATGTATATGATGTGAGTGGGAATCTTCTTGCATCCGGAGAAATTCATATGAACAAGGGCGGTTACCCAATAGATATCGCAATATCATCGGATGCTAAGCGATTGATGGTGACTATGTTAGATCTTACTTCTGGCTCTGTGCAGAGTACCATTAACTTCTATAATTTCGGAGATGCCGGAATTGATCAAACCAATAATCTAATGGGTACATTTACCTATGGCAATATGGTGATTCCGGAAGTGGATTATGTCAAGGATGATTGTGCAATAGCGATTGGAGATTCTGAGATAGTTGTATTTGGAACCAGTGAAGTACCAAAACCGGAAGCAGAAATCTATCTGTCAGAAGAGATAAAGAGCATATATCACGATAATCGATATATAGGAATCATTACAGCAACTACAGATGGAGCAGCAAATAATTTAACGGTATATAATCTTCGAGGAAAGGCGCTGTTTACAAAGACATTTGAGGAAGAATATAACAACTGCTATTTCTTGTCAGATGGTGAAAGTGTAATAACAGATGGCCAGATTCTTTCTATATATAATAGGTTTGGAGTACAAAAGTTCACATACGATTTTGGCGATGGCATATACCAAATCATACCGTGGGAAGGAAACCGGAATTATGTCTTGATACGAAAGGATCGTGTAGAAAGAATTAGACTCACAAAGGAATAGAATCAATGGATATATTATTTATTGTAGTAATACTAATCATAGGTCTACTTACTTGGCGTGGTGCCAGAAGAGGACTCCGTGGATTATTCTTTGGAATTATAGCCTGGATATTCACTTTGGGATTTGTATCGTGGATTACACCGAATGTGGAAGTATACTTGAATATGAGTTCCTTTCGACCCTGGGTATATAGTCACGTAGAAGAACACATTCGGGAAAAAGCAGATGCACAGACAAAAGAGCAGGATACCAGTTTGCAAGATTTAATTGATGGGATGAAGCTGCCTGTTTTAACCAAGTGGGTAGAGGATGCGGAAGAACATGCCCAGGCTCAAGTGGAAGAAGTAAAGGAAAACATCATTCAATCTGTCACCGAAGAATTCACCGCGCGAATTATCGCAGCAGTAGCCATGATGATATCTATTGTGCTTGCATTGATTATTTGTTTGGTTATCTCATTGATGCTACGCGTGATACATGATATGCCAATTGTGGGAGGCATCAGTAGACTTATTGGAGGAGCGTGGGGGTTCTGCGAAGGGCTGTTGGTTGTATGGGTTATGTTTATCCTTATTACAAGCACTGCCATGAGTGAACTCGGCCAAAAACTTATGGTCTCAATAATGAATAACAAGTTTTTGTGTTTTCTGTATCAAAATAATCTGATATTATCTGCCATAACCCAAATAAGAAATGCAATTGGGGGCTGATTTTTGGGTTGACACCCCCTATATATTTTGATAATATAAATGTCGCACCGCTGATGAGCGGAGCGGCATTTTTCTTTTTGACCAGCGGTCAAAGGAAAGCCGAAAAGTTTTTCAAAAAATCTTAAAAAGTTGTTGACAAGATGACTTGATGATGATATTCTATCAGAGTTGTCGCCGATAACTAAGCGAAAAGCGACAAAACCTTGATAACTGAACAGTGAAACAACCTTGAAAGATTCTAATGAATTTTATTTTAGCGATTTTTCAAAAAAACGCAACCTAAAGCAGTAAAGTAAGGAAAAGCCAAGCTTTATCCTAAGAATCAACTTTTTAACATGAGAGTTTGATCCTGGCTCAGGATGAACGCTGGCGGCGTGCCTAACACATGCAAGTCGAACGAAGCACTTTATCACGATCCCTTCGGGGTGACGATTTTGTGACTGAGTGGCGGACGGGTGAGTAACGCGTGGGAAACCTGCCCTATACCGGGGGATAACAGTTGGAAACGACTGCTAATACCGCATAAGCGCACGAGATGGCATCATTTCGTGTGAAAAACTCCGGTGGTATAGGATGGTCCCGCGTCTGATTAGCTAGTTGGTGAGGTAACGGCCCACCAAGGCGACGATCAGTAGCCGACCTGAGAGGGTGACCGGCCACATTGGGACTGAGACACGGCCCAAACTCC
>JAILCW010000064.1 GCA_024690265.1 Lachnospiraceae bacterium
GTTGGTGAGAAGAGAAAAGATTTCCGCATTACCCGCGCTTGGATGCTCACCGTTGGTGTTATCATGTGCGCTTTCTGCTGGGTACCTGCCGCAGTCATTGATAACGATGGAACCAGCATTCTCTTATTCTTATTAGTAGGACTTGGTGTTTTCCTCATTATCTTTAGTTCCACCATCGATGGCGGATACGAAGATGTTTTGAACATCAATGACAAGACTACTATGAGTGGCAAGTATGGACGTGACGATGAAATCGAGTATGTTAGCCCAACTGCAACCATTATCATGAGTGTTTATTGGACCACCATTACCTGTATCTATTTGGCAATCAGCTTCTTGACCTTTAACTGGGGAACGACCTGGTTAATCTGGCCGGTAGCAGGTATCGTTCATAAGATTTTGAAGAGCACTTTGGCAAAGGAGGATTAAGGGGATGAAGCAGAAGTCTTTTGTAAAAATCTATACAGTAATTATTTGGAGCATTACGCTGATCCTTGTATTGGCGGGAATTGGATATCACATTGGCGGTATTTTCGAATTTGGTTCTCGTAAAGCCATCGAAAAAACCATTCCGGTGAATGAATCTGTAGAGAAACTTGTCGTGGATGTAGATGCCGGGGATGTTGTCATCAAAGAAGGTGATGACTTTGAAGTAACATTCAAGTATCCGGAGAAGTATGCACCAACGGTCACTCTTTCCGACAATCGGTTAGAAATCAAACAGAAGCAGAAAAAGATTAATGGCAATACCAACACGAATAAGGGCAATTATAAGCTGACAATCACTATTCCTGAGGGAACCAAGATTACTTCTGCCGACATGAATCTAAACCTTGGTCGACTTGTGGTTCGTGATCTGGATTGTACCGATGTATCTGCCAACTGTGATGCTGGAGATTTTGAAGTCAAGGACTGTACCGCAAGCATCGTGAATGTGAATGTAGATATGGGTGAGATTAATATGAAGGATTCCACCATTACGACCATTACCGCCAATGCAGATATGGGTGATGTGAATCTGGACGTAGATGCGGATACAATCAGTGCTCATTGTGATATGGGTAACGTTACGGTTAAGACTGTTAAGGCAGACAATGAAGTATCTATCAAGGCAACCTGCAGTCTTGGAAAGGTAACCGTCAACGGAAAAGACTGGTAAACCTTGAAAGCACCTCTCAAAACGGCTAAAATAAAGAAGATTATAAGTATTGAGAGGAAATAGCAATGGAAGATAGTAAAAAACGTATGTTATCCGGTATCCAGCCAAGTGGTGATTTGCATTTAGGTAATTACCTTGGTGCCATCAAGAACTGGTCGGCCCGGACTGAAGAATATGAATGCTTCTATTTTATGGCAGATTTGCATACCATTACGGTACGCCAGGAACCGGCAGAGTTACGCCGTCGTTCCCTGCACCAGTTAGCTCAGTACATCGCTTGTGGCCTGGATCCTGAGAAGAACGTGCTCTTCCTACAGTCCATGGTTCCACAGCATGCACAGCTTGCCTGGGTGTTAAACTGCTATACCATGTTTGGCGAGCTGTCCCGTATGACTCAGTTCAAGGACAAGTCTGCCAAGCACAAGGACAATATTAACGCAGGACTCTTTACCTATCCTGCACTGATGGCTGCAGACATCCTTCTGTATCAGGCAGATTACGTGCCGGTAGGAGAGGATCAGAAGCAGCACGTTGAGTTGACCCGCGACATCGCAACCCGTTTTAACAGCATTTATGGTGATGTATTCAAGGTTCCGGAACCAATCATTGCCAAGACCGGTGCTCGTATCTATGGCTTGACCACTCCGGGAGACAAGATGTCCAAGTCCATTCCGGAAGGTTGTGTATTCCTGATGGATGATCCGGATACCATCGCTCGCAAGTTCAAGCGTGCGGTTACCGATAGTGATACCGAGAATCCGGTTCGCTATGACCGTGAGAACAAGCCAGGCGTTGCAAATCTGATGAATATCTATTCTACACTTACCGGCAAGACCTTCGAAGAGATTGAGGCCGAGTTCGCCGGCAAGGGCTATGGCGTATTTAAGCCAGCTGTTGGAGAGACTGTTATCGATGCTATGCGTCCGATTCGTGAAGAGGCAGAGCGTCTGATTAAGGATAAGGCATATTTGGAAGATGTTTATCGCAAGGGCGCAGAGCACGCTTCTTACGTTGCGAACAAGACCTTGCGCAAGGTATACAAAAAAGTCGGATTCTATCAGTTGTAGAAAGGGTTGCGGGTTATGCTGATTGAGCAGATTCGAACAATCGAAGATTATACAATCAAGTTATCCGTCGTAGATAATGAATCCGGTGAGCAGATTGATTTTGACTTAACAACATGTACGGATGAAACCAAGCTTGGGGCCATTGCCAAGACCTTTGGTACACCGGAGTCCAAGCATTATCTAGTGGTTGAGAATGTACAATACAATGACAAAACGGTGGATTTTACTTCCGGTAAGGTGACCTGTAGCCTGTTTATGGTTATGAGCAACGGCAAAGTGTATCGTTGGTCACCATTGGTGGTATGTCCGATTCGTCGGAACGACAAGCCTTTTGCTGTTGTATTGAAGAATACATCCGATGTAACATCTTTTAACCGACGTAATTCCTTCCGAGTTCCTGTGGATATGAACGGCACGTTTGACTGGAAGGGCTATGAAGACGAGATTCCCTGCTTTGTATTGAATGTATCCCATGGTGGCATTGCTGTTACCGTTAAGGGTGTAGAGAATCTTCCTAGCGTGGGTGAACATTGCAAGATTTCCTGGAATGATGGAACCGGTTACGAGGTGGAGGCGACGGTGCGTCGTAGTCAGCCTCGATTGGGTGGCCAGTATGTGATTGGTTGTTCTTTGGACAAGGAGCCGGACAGCATTCGTTCCCTCATCCAGAAGATTCAGACCTCCCGAGCAATCTCTGCGGACCTGACAGAAGAGAAGAAGGACGCCGGTGTTCGCCGATTGGAGAATTGGGAGCTGGAACGTGACTTGGAAAAGAACGGTTTGAAACCGGGAGAATGATAGATTTTAGCGGATTTTGAAGACTTTTGAAAATAATTTATAAAAAGTGTTGACAATCCCTAAATTTCGAGTATAATAACTTTTGTTGTTGTATATGTCTGAGAGATGGTCAGACGTTTCTACAAACTACCGATTTAGTTAACTACGACAACTTCTTCTTAACAAGGGAAGA
>JAILCW010000180.1 GCA_024690265.1 Lachnospiraceae bacterium
TCTAACATTTGGTCAAAACTCATTTCAGACATTCTCTCTGAACCTCCTGAATAATATAATTTGGGGTGGAAGCCCCTGCTGTAATACCTATGCAGTCGAAGGATTGAAGTGCCGACATTGATAAATCTTCTTTTGTCTGTATGAAATAGGTATTCGCACATTGCGCTGAACAAATGTCAAACAGCTTCTGCGAATTAGAACTATTTCTACCACCAATCACAATCATCGCATCAACCATGCCAGCAATGGTAGCAGCCTCTTTTTGCCGCTCCTCTGTAGCATTGCAGATTGTATTCATAGCAATAACATCATACCCTTTTTGCTGTATTATTTCAACTAATTCTTGAAATTTGTTGAAGTTGTGTGTGGTTTGAGATACAATACAAACTTTTTCTCCCGGCTCTAGGGAAAAATTATGTGCATCTTCCTCATTGCGAATAACCATGTACCTTTCACCGGAAATCCATCCGATAATCCCTTGTACTTCCGCGTGTTCCGGGTCACCGATAATTAGAATAAAGTACCCTTCTTGGGAATATTTTTCCACGGTTCGATGGATTTTCAAAACAAATGGGCAAGTTGCATCTACAATTTCAAAACCTTTCGATTCCAATTGCTCCCGCACCTTGCGAGAGACGCCATGGGAGCGAATGATCACGGTTCCCGGTTCGATAGACAATAAGTCATCTCCCTCCGGAATTTGACGAACACCCTGACGTTCAAAATCAGCCACCACTTGTTCATTATGGATAATAGGTCCATAGGTATAGATTGGTTTCTTTCCGGTTGCAATCTGTTCATTCACCAAATCAACGGCCCGCTTAACACCAAAGCAAAAACCGGCTGTTTGTGCCAACTTTACATTCATGCACACTTCTCCTCATAAATCTTGCGAATAGCAGCAACTACCTCATCGATATTCATATCAGAAGAATCAACCAACACCGCATCCTCTGCCTGTTTCAACGGAGCTACTGCACGATTCATATCCTGCTCATCACGCTTGGCAATATCAGCAGCAATTTCATCGTAGTTTGCTTCTACGCCACGTCCCAACATCTCTTTGTAACGACGATTCGCACGACACTCTACACTTGCTGTAAGGAAAATCTTAACATCTGCATTTGGCAAGATACAGGTGCCAATATCGCGACCGTCCATAATCACATTCTGAGTCTTAGCAAGATTACGCTGCAGTTCTGTCAAAGTATCACGAACAAAACCATAAGCACTAATGGTACTAGCCATGCCACCTACTTCTTCGGTACGAATCAAGCCGGAAACGTTCTCTCCGTTCAATAACACCTGCTGTTCTCCATTCTCATACTGAATGGAAACTTGAATGTCAGGGCATCCTGCCTTAATTGTAGCTTCGTCCTTACCGTCTACACCTCGGCGCAAAAAGTAAAGTCCCATAGAACGATACATCGCCCCTGTATCCACATATACAAAGCCAAGCTCCTTGGCCAACTTCTTTGCAATGGTACTCTTACCTGCTCCAGCAGGTCCATCAATGGCAATATTAATACTCATAATCTAACTCCTTTATTCAATAGATATTCCAGCCAAATAGCCGGTAGAAAAAGCAATCTGTAGATTAAATCCACCGGTTACTGCATCTACATCCAACACTTCACCGCAAGCATATAACCCCGAGCACTTCTTCACCGCCATGGTGGACGGATCAATCTCTTTTACAGAGATGCCGCCCTGGGTCACAATCGCTTCCTTGAACCCACGTAGGCCAGTAATGGTAAATGTAAAATGTCGCAACCATCGTCGAATGGATTCTCGATCTGCAGCAGTCAAATCTCTGGCTTTCTTATCCGGAGATATATCCGTTAAATCAACAAATACATCTACCATCTTACCAGGCAACAACTTGGCCATATAATTGCGAAAAGACTTCGAACCGTTCTCTGAAATCTCACGCAATAAACGATCATCTAATTGTTCATCGGAAAGCGCCGGCTTCAAATCGATTTCACATCGAAGGCTGCCAGACGATTCCAAGCGCTTACCAACATAAGATGCAGCCGTCAATACCAAAGGTCCACTGATTCCAAAGTGTGTAAAGAGCATCTCTCCAAATTCAGAGTATACCCGCTTATTGCCATCATACAACGAAAGGGTCACATTGCGCAAAGATAAGCCCTGTAGCAAGGGAACAAATCCCTCCTTAGTAACAAAAGGCACCAAAGCGGGACGCGGAGGGATGACATCAATGCCTAAATCCGTTGCGAAACGATAGCCATCACCAGTAGACCCCGTCGTCGGATAAGACTTGCCACCGGTGGCCAAAACCACAGCATCACAAGCAAAGGTCTTACCGCAGTCCAATTGAATCCCCTGTACACAACCATCCTTAGTAAGAATAGACTTTACTTTATTATTAAGGTGCACACTTACACCAACCTCTTCCATTCCACGCTTCAAGGCCATGGTAACATCCGATGCATGATCAGATACCGGAAACACACGATCCCCACGCTCTATTTTATATAGGCAACCATGTTGCTCCATAAAATCCATAACCATATCATTGGAAAAGGTATACAATGCACTGTAAAGGAATTTGGGATTGGTAACCAACTTGCCATTAAAATATTCCTCTAAAGATATGGCGTTGGTAAAATTACATCTACCCTTTCCGGTAATATAGATTTTCTTGCCTAATTTTTCATTGCCATCAAATAGGTGCACTTGATGTCCACTCTGTCCGGCAGCATAAGCCGCCATCATGCCAGCAGCACCACCACCAATGATTGCTACTATACTCATGTTACTCCTTATCCAATAAACGATACTGCATTTTCAAAGAATCATCCAAAGGATTCATCTCATCGTTTTCATAAAATTGATATTCATCCCAAAGATTCTCTAACTTCTCCATAGTATCAACCACATCATCCTGTTTTCTCATACAAAGAGCAACCACCAAAGCATTGATTACAGATAATGGTGCTACCAAAGAATCCACAATGGAAGCCATATCACTCTTAGCCAAAAGATTACAGGAAGAGTAAAGATTCATCGGTGAATTCACGGAATCGGTAATAGAAATCACCTTCG
>JAILCW010000186.1 GCA_024690265.1 Lachnospiraceae bacterium
TAGCGCAGTTTCTCTTGAAACGACGTAATGCACTATCTAAAGACTCGTTCTCTTTTACAATAACGCTTGACACTCTACTCAACCTCCCTCCAGTTGTAAACTTGTGCAATCAACTGTTTGGGTTATCTATTCGCACACTCAATGATTATAACACAAAAATGCAATTCGTCAATGCCCTATTTCTATTTTTGTAGAACTTCGTACTCTCTCATCAATTCCGGAGGTACCGGCACCTGAGTATTCTGCATCTTCTTAATGATGTTAGCAAGTGGTCGTGCTTTCTGAGTAACACGGCTCTGGTGCTTGTTGATGTGCTCCTGATAGGTCGGGTTCGCCATCAATGCCTTGCGGGTTGCATCCGCAAACGGACAATAATGGAAAATAATCTCTCGGGAAACCTTGTTCATGCGAAGAGCACCCTTGGCCTCAAAATTCATATAGGTCAAATAGTCTGCAACGAATACACGGCGGTAATTGTTGCCGGCCTTCTGCAAATCCTTCTTAAGCTTGTCACGCTGATCCTGAGACAGATTGGAATTCTTACGGTAATACTGCAAGTAATCACTATACTCCGCAGTAAGGGATGGATCGGACAAATCATTCCAATGAATACCCTGCTCGGTCTTGCACATCTCCCAACGGAACTCACCGCACATACGTGTCACGGAATCAGACAGCTCCTCTGTATCAAAGATTGGAACCATCATACGTCCCGGAGAAGTACGCTTCTTGCCCTCAATCTCCTGCCACAAAACAGCACGGCTACCGAAGTTCGGCATCAATACAATGTATGGCGTAACCTCTTTGTGAATATTCAACTGAGGAATACCAAGCTCCTCATTATGATAAGTATATTCACGCTCAAAAATATTGTAATCCAAGGAACGCACACGATCCAACTCTTCCTGTACACGATGAATGGATGCATAGGCCTTGTCCAAAGGTACCAAACAATTGCAAGCATCAAATACCGGAATAAAAGCGGATACACGACCAAACGTCATACGATTACCAATAGCAAAGAAGTTACGAAGCTCGAAGTTCAATCTCGCACGAGGATCATTCAACATCTCCTGCTCCTGAGCCTCAGTAATATCACCGTTACGAACATCTTCACGCAACTGAGATGGAAAATCCAGATCAAACTCGTTACGGGAAGGATTCTCTTCCATACGATAAATCTTGCCCAACCACTCATAGACGGTCATAATCTTGCCATTAGGATCCGGCATATAAGCAGAGGCATAACGATACAGGATATCCAAATCCTCAGCCTTCACAACGCGCTCATCCACAACACCAAACATCAAAAACATACGGATGATACTCGGCATCTGTGGGTCATTAATGGCCTTAACAAAAACAGCCTCATAAACACGATAAAATACATCGGTAATCTTACGACGCAGGGCACGCATCTCATCAGAGGTCTCGCCACGCTCATTAATGGATGCATACTGCTTCATCAACTGACGCATCAACGCAGCATCCTCATCCGCCAAAGTCCCGGGAGTCGGATAAACCAGAATCTGCTCCAAAATATCCTTCATCACCGGAACATCCACCGATGCAGAAGCACCGTTACTAATACCCTTCTTCTTAGCTTCCAGATTCTGTACCGCAATACGGAATCGATTGGTTTGAGCCACAAACTGCTCCTGATAGCCTAACAGTTCTTTGACTGCAGACTCTACATTATCCATAAAATTGCCGGCAGAGAATACCATACCGGCACACATAGCAGCACCCAAGGTATACACCTGACCCACAAAACGGTCCTCGTAATCATGGAGCATATTCATGTATTCCACGCTCCAATGCTCTACGGTGGTACTCTTTGGCGGAGCTACCACCTCGTCCAACTCCGGATACGCCTCCTGCTGGGTGCCGGTCTCCAAACACAACTCCGGATAGGACGCCTTGTGTTCCAAAATCCACTTGTAATTCTCATCACATTTCTGCTGCAGGTGAAAATAAAGATTGTACATATCTACGGCATTGGTAATACACTGCGCAGTGATAGACGGCGCAATCTTCTGATTCACATAGAGGATTTTCTCCAAATCCTCATGACAAGTAAATGGATAGGAATACACCGTAGCATCCGTTGCCGCTTCATAAGAAAAAGCAAAGCTGCCATTCGGAGTCTCAGACAACCCCACAATAGAGCCTTGCTTTAGTTCTATACCATCATCACCGATGACCATGCGAATAGAACCTTTGAGAATAATCTCAACGGTTTCTACCTTTTGTCCGATTTCATGTAACTTGGTTCCTGCACTACACTCGATCATAGCCATAGTGGCTGTTCCTCCAATTCAAAAAGGTTCATCCCATACATTATGACACGTTTTGCGTGCATCGGCAACCTACTACAACTGATAAAACGCTTCTATCAACGCTTCGATGGAGGAATAATCCTCCTTGCCCATCACTTCTCTGGCGGAATGCATAGCAAGAATCGGAACTCCGATATCTACTGCACGCATCGGAAGGAAGGACGCTGCAAATACGCCAAGGGTATGTCCACCCGGTACATCAGAACGATTCAAAAACTTCTGATAAGAAATATTCTTCTTCTTAGCAATCTGCTCGACAATTGCAATTGCCTCGCAATCAGTGGCATAAGACTGTCCGCTGGCTTCCTTGATGCAGAAACCACCATTCATATAAGGATGGTTGGTCACATCGGTCTTGCCAACATAGTTCGGATGCATAGCATGTGCCACATCCACCGACAACAAGAAGCCATCATAAACAGCGCGCTTACGATCCTCCTCAGAGAATCCGAAAGCATCGTAAATACGAGCAACCACATCGGATAACAGCATAGAATCTGCCCCCTGCTTGGTGGTGCTGCCAATCTCTTCATGATCGAAGAAAGCTGCTACGTTAACGCTCTTGGCCTTCTTGTTATGAATCAGTGCCTCTGCCATTGCAGCAACAGAACTGATATTATCAATACGTGGTGCAGAAAGCATCTCACGATAAATACCAACTTCCTGAGAAGTCTCTGCATTGTAGCAAGTCAGCTCAAAATCAAGGATATCTTCCTTGTCTACACCTAACTCCTTAGCAAGGAAAGTAACAAACTCATCCTCTTCTGCCTTGGTAGTAAAAATCGGAACCAATTCCGTCTGCTTGTTAATCTCACGACCCTTGTTAATCTCACGATCCTGATGAATGGCAAGACTAGGAATGGTAAGGATTGGACGCTTACTATCATACATACGAACATCCGGAGCAAATGGATCCTTGGAAGCAACTGCCACACGACCGGCAACGCCTAATGGTCGATCCTGCCAGGTTGCATTGATGGCACCGCCATATACCTCAGTATTAAGCTTGCCATAGTGCTCGGTATGCATATCCGGCTTGGCCTTGATACGTAAGCACGGAAAATCGGTATGAGAAGCACTGATACGCAAGCAAGGAGTCTTGCCCTTCTGCGGTAACATCTGCTTCTTGTCAGGAATGGTAAAAGCAATGCAGGTTGAACCGTGCTGGTCCACATAATACTTGCCGCCTGCTTCTAACTGCCATTTATCCTCCATACAAAGCTCTACAAAGCCGTTCTTTTCGAACTCCTGCTCACATAGAGACACTACATGAAATGGAGAAACACCACCATCCAAATAATCAACTAACTTCATTACAACTCACCTCAATTATGCTAATTCACGTCCGGAATGCTTGTCGTACTCATAAATCAGCAAATCATCAAACATGCGCAAAGGCATTGGACGACTAAAGTAATAACCCTGAGTCATCTCACAAGACATCTCACGAACGATGCGGAATTGTTCTTCTGTCTCAACACCTTCGACAACAATTTCGAGGCCTAAGTGCTTGGACATATCCACAACGGAATTAAGTATAACACGTCCTCTACTATTCTGCTCGATATTTCGAAGAAACTTCATATCAATCTTAACAATATCAACAAAAATATCCTGGAACATGTTGAGATTGGAATATCCGCTACCAAAATCATCCATCAAAATCTTGAATCCTTGCTGGCGCAAACGGTTCATACAATTATCGATGGTAGAAATCTGGCTGTTAAAAGCACTCTCCGTCAACTCAATCTTGATTAGGCTATGGTCAATCTCATAGCGATCCACAAGCTCCGTTACCTCATCTGCAAAATGAGGGCTGGTAATATCCACACGGGAAACATTGACAGAAACCGGTACCGGCTCGATGCCCCGATTGATCCACGCGCGTATATTCTTGCAAATCTCTTCCAAAACAAAGAGATCCACCTGGGTAATAAACCCATTGCGCTCAAAAATCGGAATAAATTCATCCGGCGCAATTAAACTACCATCGTTGTCCATCCAACGAACCAGGGCTTCTGCACTTACCAAGCGTCTGGTCATGGTATCATAAATCGGCTGTAAATAAACACGCAGGGCATCGTGCTTCAACGCACTACGAGCCATCTGCTCAATACGGGAGCGCTGATCGTACTCCTCCTCTAACGCTTCATCGAAATACTGAACATAGTCCTTGAAGCTACCGCGGACATGATTCAATGCAAAGGTGGCACGATCCAAAATACCGTCCACATCACAATCCTCTGCGTGAAGCTCATAAATACCGCAGTAGAACGTCACCTCATAATCACGGTCAGATAACAACTCTCCGACAAACTGACCCAGGTTGGCATGGAACATACGATTCGTAAAAACACTGCGATTGACCAATACTGCAAAGGTATCGCCACCGATACGGCCAAACACCATCGGATGCTGCTTGTGCCCCTGAATCAGAGACTCTGCCATACGAATAAGCACTAAGTCACCCACATGGGTGCCAAAACGTTCGTTAATCTCCTGCATGTTATGAACCTTGACCTTAGCAAGAATCAAGTCATTGCTCTTGTTCTTGTAAATAGCTTCGTTACAAGCGCGAGTAAATCCTCTCTTGTTAAAAATACCTGTCAGCGGATCCATAACACTATCAGCTAAATAGAAACCAACCACCGTCAAACAAACGCATATAGCTATTGCAAAACCGGTAATACAATAATTCGGTAAATATAAATTGAACACATAGGAAAATACTGCGATAAGACCTACCAATCGCAAGATACGATGACGTTCCCTCCCCAACATTCGGAAATGCTCACGTACCACAATTGCTGCCGCACACATAAAGAATGCGTACAATGCCGGAATCAACCAAATGAGTTTCCCCTTAGCATATCCAAATGGATAGCGATTCAATCGGAAGAATACTCCGGTACTGTAATTACAAAACACCAGTAACATGGTGGAAAACAGCGGAAACAATAAAGAATAACCGGACCGTCCGTACTCACCACACTCACCTGCTATAAACTGTAACGCAAAATAAGGGAAAAATATAAGACTCGCATAATATAAAACAAAGACTGCATAGGTCAAACCATACAGTGTAGAATCCCCCAACGTTACAAGATGCGTGCTCAATCCATCACATACGATATAGATGGACGCCGTAATAATCGAAAGCAATGCGTAATAGCCATGCCGGAACACCGATCGCTGCCGCATCCACAACGTAGATGTCGTCAAGAGCAAAATCAACAAACCGGCAATATCAAATTGGTAAAAGTAAAACATAGCCACTCCTAGAAAACTAACATAACACGTCTTTAATTATATTGATTTTGCCCAGGAAGCACAATCGGTTTCGTTAGAGTTTCGTAAAAATTTTGTACAAGCGGCCGATTTTTAGACACATATACAGGTATGCAAAAAAACAGGAGACCTAATCAGTCTCCTGTCTTACTATGATAACTCATCTAAAGTCTTGCCATAAGATGGGATAAATTCTTTCATAAACACATCCACTTCCGGCAAATCATAAGATAACTGGTTGATGGTACGCTGAGTGGATTCTTTGGCAGTATGGAACTCCACATTACCGCTTCGTTCCTCATCGATACACTTAATCAATGCGGAGATTTTGTCTGCTGCCTTCACCAAACGACGCAGATATTCCTCCCCTTCCTGTGGGCGAAAAATCACTTCATAGATTGGACGCATGTCGGAAGGAAGCTTGTTTAGAAGCTTGGACTCTGCCACTGCCTCCACCTGCTTGTAAGCAGACTTAATATCTTCACTATAGTACTTCACCGGTGTCGGCATATCCCCGGTAATAATCTCTGCCGCATCATGGTACAAGCCAATGATGGCAGCCTGATTAGCATCCAGCTCCTTGCCGAATCGAGTATTACCAATTACACATAACGCATGAGCAATCATGGCCACTTCCATGGAGTGCTCACAGAGATTCTCGTTGCGAGAATTACGCATCAGGGCCCAACGATCAATGTATTTCATACGAGAAATCGCTGCAAAAAACGTGCTGTTATGTTCATCCATTATTCTTTTTACTCTCCTTCTTCGCCAAATCTTTTGCAACCTTGGCGTCATTTTTCATTTTACCCCTACGAATAAAATCCGCAAGTATATTCAATCGTCCAACATTACCCTCAACCCAGATTCGTCCGGTTTCATAAGCATACATCGGATCCAATATACCTCTGGCCATCTCAATAACTTCACCATAATGGCAAAAAATCACCAGGTCACGATCGTAGTATTCATAAGGCATAATGTTCAGCTTGCCATTGGAAAACTCCACATAGAAAGCGCCCTCAGCTTCTCCTTCGATGTTTATCTGAATAGCCACATGTCCCGGAACGCCGGGATTGCCGGCCTTCTTTGCATTCTTTTGAACAATCGCAACAACCTCTTCATAAGTCATAGCTTATCCTCCTCGTCACACAGAATTGTGTTTGACATCAAAAGGATCTCCCGGATCCCAATTAATCACACGTTGCAGCAGTCGGAAGCTCACTTCGGTACCCTCCCCCAAAGTGCTGTGAACATGGAGCTGAGCCCCCATACTATCCAACAGATAATTCACGATGGAAGCACCAATATTATCACCGTCACTTAAAACATCCTCGGAATCTACCACTACTTTGGAATGCATAAGTCTCTGAATCTGTTCCTCGCTCATACCCATTCCGGTATCACGAATGATAAAACGTAAGAACACATCCTGGGCACCGTTTTTTTCACAGTGAATGGAAAATGACACCATACCATGCTTGGTATACTTAACCGCATTGGACATCAGGTTCAACAGGCACTGTCGGATACGAATCTCATCGCCGTATAACATGGACGGCAGATTTTCATCAATCTCGTAGCGAAGTTCTAACTCCTTCTCCTCGGCAATAGTACGAACCATGTCATGAACGGTTCGAATCGTCGTACGCAAATCATACTGCACCGGAACGATTTCCACACTACCGTTCTGAATCTTAGCGTAATCAAGAATATCATTCACCACCCCCATCAGTGTTTTGGCGGAATTACGGATATCCTGTGAAAACGCCTTAGTCTCCACTTCATGAGTAGTGTTCATAATCATGGTATTCATTCCCATAATTGAACTAATTGGCGTACGAATCTGATTGGACATATTAATCAGGAAGGA
>JAILCW010000042.1 GCA_024690265.1 Lachnospiraceae bacterium
GGTGTGCTCACCATCACCATCACATGCAATATTCACATCACGGCTTAAGGTATGAAGTATATACAATTGATAAATACCACAGGTAATCAGCCCCAGGAAAATGTATGCCCAGATGCTACGATCAGTCTTTAATGCGCCATATGGCATAGAGTCATTACCTCCCTGATAATTGGAATTAAACTCAGAATTGCCGTTATTACCAGCACCATTAACCGGCTGACGAATAGTGTAAAAAGCATCCGTTGCTGCGTCAGCCACTTCCTTGGCTACTCCCTCTACAGCATCTCCAACAACAGAGCCAACTTCCTCAGCAACGCTCTCAGCCTTGGCAATTACTTCGTCTGCAGAAGATGTTGCCTCGGTTACAGTCTCAGTGAACTCCGGAGTACTATTCTCTTCTGACAACTTGGTGCCACAATTTGCGCAGAATACTGCACCATCCGGAAGCTCAGTTCCACAATTACTACAAAACATAAGGTATCCCCTCCTCAAATATTATCACCTTCCAATTATAAAACGTATCAAGCGAGCAATGAAACCAACCTGTGGTTCAAATACGACAATATCTTGGTCCGGAATAAAGAAACGGCAGATGTATACCAACATCGCAACCGCAATAATCCCAATCCAGATTCGGTGATAGCATTCTTTGGAAAGCCTTTTCCTCAAAATGATAACAAATGTGGCAAAAATAGGCAACCAAAATAATGGATGGTAATAGAACGCCTGGTGCAAATCACCATGCAATAAGTACCACCAGGCTCTTGTCATTCCACATCCCGCACAGGAGATTCCCGTCAAAAACTTAATGGGACAGCCAATTCCAACAGCGAAATAGATAAGATAAATACATACAATCGCTGCAATGGCAGAGATGTCTCGATAATATTTCTTTACGAATTTATTCAACCAATACTTCATGACATCCATCATAACACAAGAGCTCCTACTTTTCGAAAAAAGTAGGAGCTCCTTAGTATTATATAACACCATATGCAGTCTCTAATTGTTCTCTGGAGATATGCTCCTTCCAGCGACGTTGATGATTTCTGGCACGCTCAATGTTGCGCTCCATGATTTCCTTATTCTCTTCTCGTCGTTTCAAAGCAGCCTCATTCAAAGCTTTTCGCTCCGCCTGGCGTCTTGCCCGACGTGCCTCCATGTTCTTCTTTTCAGCCTCAGATTGCTTACGTCGAACCTCTTCATTGTCTTCTGCTCGATTGGACTTAGCAATGGTCTGGGAGGTATGATCCGAAGCATCATAATTACTGTTGGTATTGGTCTCGCCATTGGTGGTTTGAACCACTTCCACAGGAATTACATCTGCCGCTTCTGCATCTTCATGCACTGCCATATCAACATGTTGCACCGTGCTTACTGTTCCACTTTCACGAATAAAGATACCGGTAGATTGCACCACCGCTGACAAACCTCCCATTATATCGGACATAGAAAACTGGGATTTTTGCTCACCCAAATATATAGCTCCAACATCTGCATTCTTGAGATTCATCAGGATATCATTACCATTCTCATCCTTGCACCAAATACGGAGTTTTTCAAAGATTTCATCGTTTTCATCAATCCAGCCATTGCCATCAGAATCATAAGCCCGCAAGTCTCCAAAGGCATCTCCGGTTTGTGTGCCAAACAATTCGGTACCATCATTGATTTTGCCATCACCATTCTTATCCAATGCAAGGAAGCCGGATCCAGGTCCTAACTGATTAATCTCCTCTTCGATACCATCACCATCCAAGTCAAAGAAGAAGGTTTGATCCGACACATCCAATGTATCAGAGCTTACATTAACAACCAATGGATCCATCAGAAGATTTTGGAACAACGGAGTATCTACCATCATAAACTCGCGATAGCTCCGACTCATGGACACCTCAATATTAAAATCAATTTGGCGACCATCCTCTGTGATAGCCTGTCCCGTTGCTTGAAAATACGTAGACTCGTATTCCTCGTAGGTAGCAATTTGCTGCACGTATTGCGAGTTATAATCGGTATTTGCGCTAAAAATACCCAAGCTCTGCATCATACGCTGCCACAGCTGTTCCACAAGATTATACTGCATGGAACTTGCAGTTGTGCCATTCGACAATCCGGTTTTTGCGCCAACATCCGATACGGCGATTCCATTCTTGTTGTAAGGATTCCCCAGCAGGGATTTCCCATTGCCATCCTTTGGCAGATACGCATCATACTGTGTTCCCATGAAAGCACTGGCAATTCCTTGAAAGCTCGTTGCTCCGGTTGCACCTACAGCTCCCCGGCTTCCCATTTGCCATGCCTGTCGATTGGCATGCATTTGAATTGTACTTTCTGCAATTTTCATATGCATGACCTCCCTTTGTTTTTTTGTCATAGTATGACCATCTACAGAATACTTCGACTGCTTACAGGCACAACAAAAGACCTCGGGAACCACCCGCACAGGTAATGGAACGAATCGCAAAAAGAGAACCCCTATGCACGACCCACGCCGGTACGTACACAGAGGTTCTCTTATATTATGAAGTGTGTAAACACACACAGTCGAACTATGCTGTTACTCCTGATGATTCTTTGGATTTGTAATAATCCTCAAACAGCTTATTGGCTGCATCCAAGGTCTTCTGGCTGATTTCAGGAAGATCACGTCCCCATGCCTTGGTAGCTTCCTTGAAGCCCTTTTCCATGGCAGACTGCATATTCTTCATTTTCTCAACATCATCGCCGGCTAATGCACTGGCAAAATCAAACAATCTCTGAGAAGTCTGCTTAACGCCCCAATAGCCATCCTCGGAAATATCTTCCTGGGCCTGCTTGCGGGCAGCCTCATCCACAGTTACCTCACCATTGGCAAACAACTTCCATACACTGTCATCGCCGGTGGCAATTGCAAAGGTCTTGCCCTGGCCTTCCAAAGACTTACGAACAATATCAAACAACTGGCTCATGCGATTCTCCTGGTCAGCCTTGAGCTGTTGTACCAGATTCGCACGGTCTTCCTCGCTCATCTTGTTGATGGAATAAGGAGCCTTGCTGCTGTCCGTTTCCTTGGTCTTGTCATATACAACACCTTCCTCCGCAGTCTTCGGAGCTTCCTCCTCTGTCTTGGTCTTGGTAACCGGAGTACTGGATGTTGCATAATTATTAACAACCGCATTTACATTTAATTCTACAGCCATATCATCATCCTCCTTGATTATAATAACTCGCACGTCCCTATGCTAGCAATAGGAGGACATACTCCTCCTTATCTTTTATAATGTATCGGAATCATTATCTAAAAAATTAACCTTCTCTACCCTAATTTTACAAAAATTTTTCGTATGCTGCAACAAAAGCTGCATAGCGGTCCCTGGACAGGAAGATTTCATCCCCGTTATCCATTACAATGGCATTGCGGGAATACCCATGAATATGCTCCATATTAACCAAATAGCCTCTATGACACCGGAAAAACTTCGGTCCCACCAGGTTTTCCATTTCTTTCATGGATGCATAGACTTCGATTGGCGCCTGGCCTGTATGAATGTGGAGCTTCTTACCTACATTCTCCACATATAGAATCTGATGCTCCTTAAACATATAATTCATACGCTTGGTACGAATCATAATCGTTGCATCGATTTGATACTCAAAATTTGCGTGGTCTACCATATTCTGCCTCCCTATATAAACAAGATATAAAAAGACACCTATTTCCAGATCCATCTGAAAATAGGTGCCATCCATAGCTTTATCTTCACAAATAATATCGACAAAAAAGGCCAAAACATTAATGGCATTCTCGAATCGTCATCCAAATGGAACGAATCGTAATTAGAATCCCAATCCCATTCCAACCAGTCGAACAATGAGTGCCACTATCCAGGCAACTACACACTGGAAGATGACCATTTTGACAGCTGCACGACGCCCAGCCTCACGCTTAACTGCAGCCACTGCTGCAACACAAGGGGTATACAGTAAGCAGAAAATCAAGAATACAAAAGCCGTAAGGCCAGTCATCTCTGTACGAAGTCCAGCTTCTCCACCATAGAGAATAGTCAGCATGGATACGACGCTCTCCTTGGCCAAGAATCCGGAGATCAAAGACGTAACCATACGCCAGTTACCAAATCCAAGGGGGATAAACAGCGGAGCGATTACACCGGCCA
>JAILCW010000126.1 GCA_024690265.1 Lachnospiraceae bacterium
TGTTATGCATCCATCCATGGCAATACCAAGCATGCGGTATGCCACTTTGCAGATGATCTGAAAGCAGAGGGACACAAGGTAAAGCTCATTGACTTAACCAGGGAACATGTATCCGAAGCAGTGGAGAAGTGCTTTCAGTATGGCACCATTGTTCTTGCTTCCGTTACCTATGATGGATGTCTGATGCCGGCCATGGAGGATTTGCTCTATCACTTGGAGTGCAAGAATTTCCAGAATCGCCGTGTAGGTCTCATCGAGAATGGTTCTTGGGGTCCGGTTGCTGCCAAGAAGATGAGAGAGCATCTGGAGAAGATGAAGGACATCGAGATCTGCGAGCAGGTTGTCACTATTAAAACCACCCGCAAAGAGGCTGACCAAGCGGCTTGGGACGCTTTGAAGGAGCAGATTCTTGCGTAGAATGTTAGAATCTTAATAAAAATTTAATAAATAAATGGAATGGCGCGTCCTTAAAAGGGATGCGCCATTTATTTTGACAGCTGTATAAAAAACGGGGGTTGCAAAATCCATATCTCATCCGTTATAGTTTGACCTCGACAAAGAGAGGAGCAAATATGTGGATGAACATACTTTGCTTTCTGGTACTCATAGTTGCTACAGTATTTGACTTGCGAATGTATCGTATACCCAATGCTTGGATATTGATGGGATATGGAATCGGGATGATTGCCGCCATCTTATCCGGAGGATTATACGGTTTACTTCAGACCCTTCTTCGAGCAACAATCCCCATTTTTATTTTATACATACTATTTTTTATCCGAGCTATGGGAGCCGGGGATGTAAAACTCATGTCATGCATCGCCATGATGTGTAGTACACAGAAAGCATTACAACTAATTATTTATTCTTTTTGCATAGGCGCCGTTCTATCGGTTATTCGTCTGTGTATCAATGGGCAGGGAGTTGCCCGAGTATTCCAGTTTTTTACTTATATTCGACATTGCGTACAAGCTGGGCAGATTGAGGAGTATCACACTATCGAAAATCAGCAATCTTACTTGCATTTTAGTGTGTGTATTCTGCTGGCTTATTGCGCAATCACGCTTAGGGAGGTGTGGTTATGAAGCTCATGTTATGTGACAAGGATGGTGCATATATCGATGCGCTGCTTCAACAAATCGTGAGAGAAAATCCGGACATTCAGGTGACGGCGTTTTCTGAAGAAGCGGATTTCCTTCGTGCAAAAGGTAGCTTTGATATAGCGGTTATGGCGGAAGATTTTCTGGCCATCTATGAATCTGGCAGTGCGGAAAATCTACAATTACAGCAAGTAATGCAATTGATTGCAATCAAGGATACCGCCAGGGAGGAGTACGCAGCAGTGCCGAAGTATCAAAGCACAAGCGCTATGATTGCCCAGATTCGGAAAGCTGCTGGTCAGGAAGTATTATGCCATGCCATGAATCAAAGAAAGGGTGGTAATCAGGTAATCTGCGTATACTCTCCGGTGCAGCATGAATTGAAGCTTCCGGTCGCACTATGTATCAGTCATTGGTGTAGCCAAAGGAATCCGGTATTGTTTTTAAACCTGGAGGAAATGAGTGCGCAGTCATTGTTTATGGACACAGAGGGGCGTAAGGATTTGTTGGACCTGCTATACGTGGCAGAAAGTCGCCGTGGAGAAGGTCTGGAGCTGCAGGATTTCCTTTGTGAAGAAGAAGGTGTGCAATTTATTCCGCCCATTAACAGTCCGGCAGAGGTGGCATATATCACCGGAGAACAATGGATGAATTGTAGGGAACGGATTCAGGAGCAGTTTACTGGAACTGTGATTGTGCTACTGGATCATATTGTGCAAGGGTTTGAGCAAATGCTGATGTCTTGTGATGGCCTGATTTTATTGACCAAACCGGGTCAGTATTATCGCTATCAGATGGAAACCTTCCGTCGAGCATTTTTGCAAAATCGGAATCTATCATGTTGGGTGCATCCTATGGTTCTTCCTATGTCGGCAGCGAAGATTGGCGAAGCCAATTACAGTTTGTCCAAACTACTGCGGAGCAAGTTGGCAGAGGAAGTAGGAAAGGAACTGGAAAATGTTGCATATCTTACCTGAGGATAAAGAATGGTTGCGAAGTCAGGTGCTATCCGGTTTGGATTTGAGTCGTGAGGTAGAAGATGAAGAAATTTGGCGTCGTATCGAGGAAGAAATCATCCGATTTTGCAAAGACCATCCCATGTCCATTGCGCAGCGAATGACCCTACAGAAAGAGGTATTTAATTCCTTGCGCAAACTGGACATCCTTCAGGATTTGCTGGAGGAGGACGACATTACAGAAATTATGATTAACGGACCGAATGATATCTTTGTAGAGAGGAACGGAGAAATAGAGCGTATAGAAAAATGCTTTTCTTCGGAAGAAAAACTGGCGGATGTTATCCAACAGATTGTCAGCACAACCAATCGAACGGTTAATGTCTCAAGTCCAATTGTTGATACGCGATTGCCGGATGGTTCCCGTGTCAATATCGTATTGTCTCCTATTGCTGTTGAGCACAGCATCATGTCGATTCGAAAATTCCCCCAAGAACCTATCAACATGAAACGACTTTTGGAATTACATAGCTTGAACGAGGAAGTGGCTGCTTTTTTGCAGCGGCTGGTTCAGGCTCGCTACAACATTTTTCTCTCCGGAGGAACAAGTAGCGGAAAAACAACATTTCTCAATGCGCTTACGGAGTATATACCGCCCAACGAGCGAGTCATCACCATTGAAGATTCTGCAGAACTACAGGTGATAGGAATAGCGAATCTGGTTCGACTGGAGGCGCGAAATGCTACGTTGGAGGGTAAGTTGGAAGTGCCCATTCGAGATTTGGTAAAGACGAGTTTGCGTCTTCGACCGGACCGGGTCATTATCGGCGAGTGTCGTGGAGCCGAAACTCTCGACATGCTACAGGCCAATAATACCGGCCATAGCGGAATATCCACAGGACATGCCAACTCTTGTGTGGATATGTTGAGCCGATTGGAGACCATGGTGTTGATGGCCATGAATCTTCCACTGGTGGCAGTTCGCCAGATGATAGCTTCCGGGGTAGATATTATTATCCAATTGGGGCGCCTACCGGATCGAAGTCGCAAACTGCTGGAAATCGCCGAAGTCGAAGGAATTGTAGATGGAGAAATACAACTTCGAACCTTGTATGAATACGTATCGGAAGGAGGGATACCACAGTGGGTAAAAAGAAACGACTTGTTACATCGAGAAAAACTGCAGCAGGTATTTGGTGTCGAAACAGTCTCATAGAAATGGGAGAAAATGTTGGAATTACAACGCTGATTGGATGGCTGTTTTATAGTTCACCCCTTGGAGTCTTGTTGCTTCCGGTGGTGGCGTACTTCAACGGAAAGCGAAGAAAGGAGTTACAGCGAAGCAAGGATCGGGAACAGTTTTACCGTGAGTATCGGGAATTATTATCTGCCGTATCCGGGGCGCTGGAAAATGGTCTTTCTGTTGAGAATGGATTCCGGGAGGCGGAACGAACCTTGGATATGTTGTATGGCAGAGAGTGTTGCATCAAGTCATCCGTCCATGCGCTCAATCATAAAGTCGCAGTACGAATGCCGGTGGAGCAGGCGTTTTTGGAATTTGCTCAGGAATACCCTTATGAGGAAGTGCTGGAATTTGCTCAGATTTTTCAGTTTGGCAAACGTATGGGAGGAGATTATCTCAAAAACTTGCGTAAGACCATTACAAAGATGGAAGAATCCATTGAGGTAAAGCAGGAGATAGAAACCAATCTGGCGGAAAAGCGATTGGAACTGCGCGTCATGATGGCGATGCCCATTGGAATCATAGCGTATATTCGTTTGACCTCCCCCGATTTTTTACAGCCTATCTATCACAATGTTTTGGGATATGGCGTTATGAGTGCTTGCCTACTGGTTTATGCAGGCTGCATTTATTTGGGAAAACGAATCATAGAGATACAGGTATAAGAACATGAACAAGAAAAAGAGAGTAAAAAGAATTCTCCTTTTGGTGGAACTTCTCGGCGTCATTCTATGGGTAGGGGAATACGTACAGAGTCATGTGGTATTTGATAATCGCCTGGTAAGAGGAAATCCGACGGATGGTGTGACGAGTCATGAGCTGCGACTGGATAACGGGAATGGCATGGAGGATGTCGTTGTAGAAGTATATCCCAAGCGGCGAAGCCCCGAGGAAGTAGAGGCGCTTTTGGACGCCGCAGAGTCTGAAGTGGAGGCTTCTTACCTTGGCTCGAATAAGGATGCTGATGTTATTCAACAGAAACTGAATTTGCAGACATCATACGTGGATGGCTGTGTAGAGGCCCGGTGGCAGATATCGCCCCTGACAGTAATGGATACTGATGGAACACTGCGTTACGACAATATTTCTGAGCCCACCAAGGTCATAGGAGAACTGACCCTATCCTGCGAAGGAGAAAAACGTGACTTGAAGTATCAGTGGATGGTTTATCCACCTTCTGCAGAGACCAAGGAAGGGTTTGAGTATGAGTTAAATCGCAGCTTGCAAGAGGCAGAGGAATCCACCAGAGACTCTGATGCAATGGAACTTCCGTCAGAGATTGGAGATAGGAAGCTTACTTGGATTCCGAAAATGGAGCACACAGGATTGCAGCTATGCCTATTGGGAATTGGGGCAGTAGTGGCCATTGGGGTGGCGGAAAAAGAGGAGAAGAAACAGGCGAAACAGAAGCTGGAAAAAGCCTTGCAGTCGGATTATCCCAATATCGTTAATTGGCTTTCGTTGTACGTAGGAGCCGGGATTTCCGTTAAGCAGGCATTTGCAATCATTGGAAAAAAGGCAACGGAAGAACATCCGGGATATGAAGCAATCTTGCGATGCAGTCGTGCTATTGCAGATGGAAAAAGCGAAATGGCAGCATATGAAGACCTGAGTGAATATGCGCCAAACAAGAACTATCGTAAGCTATCACTTCTAATTACCCATCATATTCGAAAGGGAAGTGAAGATCTGATGTTTCAGTTAGAGCGGGAAGCTCAGGCTGCCTTTGAGCAACGTAAAATGCAAGCCCGCATTGCGGGGGAAGAGGCATCCACTAAGTTACTGATACCGATGATGGGATTACTGGGAATCGTCTTGGTAGTGCTGATTATACCGGCACTTCAAGGGATTAATATATAATCGGTCAAATCGACCAAGAGAAAGGAAAGAAACAAATGAACAAATGGAATGTACCAACAATTGCAGATTTTTGGAAGGAAGAAGATGGTGCCGCAGTGGTGGAGGTAATCCTCATTTTGGTTGTTGTCATAGGATTGGTAGTAATTTTCAAAAAACAGATTACCGATTTGGTCAACAACATCTTTGAATCCATTAACAAGGAAGCCAAGCAGGTGTATGCATGAACAGAACAGTCAACGGGAACATCACTGTCTACATGGGTATGGTCACGGGAATCGTATTGACACTGATTTTTTCGCTGATTGAAGTTGTGCACTTCAAGAGTCTGGGGCAGGAGCAAGATATCCTGTCCCAATTGGGAGTGGAAAGCGTGATGGCAGATTTTAATCGCCCTCTGTGGAAGGATTACAAAATCTTGGCGGTGGATGGCGGTTATGGCCGAGGGGAGTTTGCAAAATCTGCATTGGAAAATCGTGCAATGGATTATTTGGAAGACAATGGGTCTAACACATTTCTCGCACTTCAACCAACGGGGACAAATCTTACCCGATATGCATTACTTTCCGATGATGGTGGAACTGCATTTCTTAAGGAAGCTGCACTGGAAGCCTATTATGGGATACCGGCATCGCTGTTAAATGATACGGAGCAGCTATGCCAGCATGTGGAGTCGTCGAGCAGTGGGAACCAAAGTATGGAAGACGTGATGCAGCAGGCGCAGAATTCCCTGGATAAGGCAGATGCTATTCGCATCGAACAGGAACAGGCGGCAAGCAAGGAGAAAAGCAAGAGTAAGAATCAGGAAACTACCGAAGCTACGGTATCGACGGATCCGCCTAAGAACCCAATGGTTACCGTGAAGGAGTGGAAGGCCAAGGGAATTCTTGCACAGGTAATCCCCTCGGACCGTGTGTTATCCGGCGCATGCTTAAGCAATGAACGCCCCAGTGCTAGAACGTTACGTCAGGGAACGAAATCGGTGGATTCTTTAACGGCAATGGAACGCATGTTATTGGGATTGTATTTTCGTGAACATTTTCAAAACTTTAACCATTCCATGAACCATGAGGGATTGACCTATGAGTGGGAGTATTTGATTAGTGGGAAGTCCAGTGATGAGGAGAATCTCAAGGCGACAGTGGAGAAACTGCTGGCTCTTCGCGAATTGCAGAATTATGTAGCGATTCATGGCATCAGCGAATGCAAGGCGACTGCAGAGGCAACAGCCATGGCTTTGGTTGGGTTCACAGGAAACCCGGCGATTATCCAGGCGGTACAGGAAGGCGTACTTGCGTCGTGGGCTTATGGAGAAAGCGTTTTGGATGTGCGGGCATTGTTGGCCGGGAAAAAGGTTGCTCTCGTAAAAACCAAAGCAGAGTGGACGTCGAACCTGGATAATCTGGATGCATGTTTTGATGTTCACCAGCAGGCAAAGGAGAGCGCAACCGGTGTAAACTATGAGGCTTATCTCATAGGGCTTACATATTTAGAATCACCAAAGACGCTGGGAATTCGGAGCATGGATATATTGGAGGCGGCGATTTGCCGCACACAGGGATATGAGAACTGCCGAATCGATAACATGGTGGTGGCAGGTGATTTTGAATTCTCTTATGAAGGAAATCCAATTTTTGCCAACGCACTTTTGGGATTGCGGGGGCGTTTGGGAAGGTATTCTTTCCTAGGAGAAAAAGAAATGTCATTTTGCAAAAAGAAAACGGAGGTATAGGAAAGTGCCCAAGTGTATTGCTTTTTATCGGCGGAAAATAAACCAAAGATGTTATAAAAGTTCTCTTCTTACGGCAAGACATGGGTGCTTACCTATGCCTCTGTGGACAGAATCAGAATATCAGGCATCTTATACCGTGGAAGCGGCAGTAATTATGCCACTGTATGCATGCTTCATCGTTGCCATTCTTCTGTTTTTCCGAATCTTTTCTGTTTGTTGGTCTATGGAAGTGGCCATGCATGAAGTGGCTGAGGAGGTGGCATACGTCGGGGAAGAGGTAGAACCTATACTGATGGAGAGCGCGGTACTAGCAAAGGTTGCAATGGATAAGAAGGTGACATCTTATGTTCGTCATGGTTTGCTGGGGTTGGATTTTGGCCAAACTAAGGTGACAAATCGAGATGTGGATTTGCGAGTTAGTTATGTAGTAGAGGTTCCCGTTGGTTTGCTTGGACCACTGCGCATCAGCGTTACACAGCGGGCCAAGCACCGACGTTGGCTGGGATATGATCCCTGTGAGGATTCGCTTGATACCGGAGAGTATGTATATGTGACGAAGTATGGCACCGCTTATCATAATCGAATCGGGTGCCCCTACCTGCGCCCGTCGGTTCATGAGATCTCAGGAGAATCTGTAGGAAAAACGAGAAATGCAGATGGCCATCGATACCGGGCCTGCAGCTATTGCCATCCTAAGAAAAAGGGTACCGTTTACATCACAGATTATGGCGAAGCCTATCACAGAAAGCGCAACTGCATGGGAATCAAGCGTAGCGTTCAGCGAATACGAATCGAAGAAGCCACTGGGTACCATCCCTGCGGCAAATGTTATGGAAAGAAAGAATAGAAAGGTATAAGGAAATGGAAATCGTAACGTTGTGTGGATTATTAGGCGTGTGTGCCTGGGAAGATTGGAAGACTAAGAAAATACGATTGGAGTTGGCGGCGGGCATGGCGTTGATGGGCATGTTGTTGCATTTATTGCGTTTTCGCATCAGCCTGCTAAATATTTTGGGTGGTGTGGCCATCGGTGCAATTTTGTATGGGATTAGCATCCTATCCAAGGAGCAAATAGGCAAGGGAGATGCATTGGTGTTTATGGGAACCGGCGTGTTCCTTGGGTGGTGGTCCAATCTGATGTTATTGTGGACCTCCCTTTTGCTTGCGGGTATATATGGCAGTGTATATAGCATTGTCTGTAAAAAGACCAAAGAAACCTGCCTGCCCTTTTTGCCTTTTGTTTTTGTGAGCCTGGTTATTCTGGCGTTGGCAGGAGGTCTGGCATGAGGTTTCGTGCAGTGTATACCGTAGAAGCGGCATGGGTTATGGCTATCTGCATTGGAATTGTAATGGCGTCAATCATGCTTGCCTTTCATATTTATCATGAAACTATCCATGACATAGAGAGTCATGTGAAAACGGAGGTAGATGCGCCGAAGCGTTTCCGCCAAATTCAGGCGGGACAAGAAATGATTGAAGAACTATTGAACAAGGAGAAGTAAATGAATATTACATTTAAACGTGATTTGAGCCGCAGTTATATGGTTGTCTCTGGTTCCATGGAACCAAGCACCTATGAGGAGGGAATGCTCCGTAACAATGATGTGTTTGGATTGCTATCTTTTCACACAACACAGGTGAATGGCCAGATACAGTATTGGTATGACATCACAGGAAAGCGTAGTCTCAAGGACTATTTGTCTCAGGAGAAAGTGACGAGAGAAAACCTGAAGGTGATTTTGCAGGAACTCAACGCTGCGTGTCGAAAAGTATCGGATTATTTGATACGACAGGAGCACATTTTGTTTACGGCAGATAGTATTTTTGTAGAAAATACGGAAGAAGGACCGCAATTATTTCTGTGTTACTGTCCTTTGCGGGATAAGAATATCTATAATGAATTTCTCACTATTACGGAACACTTAATTACGGAAGTGGACCACCAAGATGAGGAGTTACGTCAAGTTTGTTATGACTTGTACGAAGCCAGTCTGTCCTCGGATTTTTCCCTGATGAATGCGTATGAATATGTGAAGGTCTTAGAAACCCCTAGGGAGGAGTATGTATCGGAATCTCCTGTTTATGAGGATTACCAGGATCGATGTGTCCAGATTCGCCGAGAGGCTTATGAGGAAGAGACGCGAGTCAGCGATGAAGAAGAGGATAGTATCTTAGTTAGGATACATACGAGACTGCTGGATTGGAAGAATAAGGTATTTCATCGCGTTACGGATAAGCGCAAAGAGTTGTTCCCGCTCCCCTCGGAAAGCGAGGATTTTATTTTTGATGCGGAAGATGTGTGTGAACCCAAGACACAGATGCTGTCCGAGATTCAGCAACCACCGGTGTCTCGTCTGGTGTATGAGGGTAAAGGAAAGGCTCCGGAGATTATTTTGGAAGATGATGTGATATCCATTGGAAGTAAGTCGGGGGAGAACTCAGTGGTATTGCCATTTTCCGGAGTCAGCCGTTATCATGCCCGCATCCGCAAGGTGGGAGAAGAGTTCCGCCTGGAGGATCTCAATTCTACCAATGGTACATACTGTAACGGGCAGATTTTAAGCTATCATGAGCCCCATACTCTGCAACGTATGGATCAGGTGATGTTTGCTGATGTGGCCTATCGGGTGGTATAGGGAATAGAAGGATAATAATAAAGGACTCGGTACCGAGTCCTTTATTATTAATTCATCTTAAGTTCGTTACAGATGTTCTTCATCTCATCATCGGAGAACTCTTCGTGACTCCAATCTAAGATGTGCTTGCCTTCTTTAAATCTAGGAATCAGATGTACATGCAAGTGGAATACGGTCTGACCTGCTGCCTCGCCGTTATTCTGGAGAATGTTCATACCGTCGCATCCCAACTTCTCACACATGTGAGTAGCAACCTTCTTCGCAAGTGGAAGAATCTTGGCTGCGGTTGCGTCGTCTACTTCGTAGATATTAGCGAAGTGATTCTTAGGAAGAATCAGCGCATGTCCACGAGTTGCAGGGCTGGCATCCAGTATTACCTTGAATTCATCATCTTCATAGATGGCATTGGTCGGAATATCGCCATTCGCTAACTTACAAAAAATACAATTATCGTCTCTCATAGTCCCCTCCTAAAAATGAAATACAGAATCTAACATACGCAATGTTGCAAACTGTCCCTTGGCACTCATATCACCAACCGTAAAGGCACGCTGGAAGGTCATGCGACCAGAAGTAATCTCCTCCAAAATAGTGGATTTCAGCTTAACAATTACGTCTACATTGGCTTCATCGCCATAATGACAATCAATCTGATCCTCACGGATGCCTACAAACAGCGGCTTGTCCTCGCCCTCAATTACAAATGAATAACGAGCATTGAAATTACGCTGCGGTGTAAAATGAGACTTGAGTATGGAAATCAACTCTACGGAAGTATCCTCTGTCTGCTGCCCCAGCATATTCCGATAGAGGGAAGAAAGCTCCATAATGTCTTCCTTCTGCTGCTTCACATAGTCATCATCTGAAGCGTATACCGAAAGCTGTTCGCTCTCCTGCGGAGTTAACTCTAGCTGCTGTGTACGAAGTACGGACTGCTTTACTGCCTGATTACTGGTCGGCAATCCCTTGGTCTTCTGAGAAATGGTACGATACAGATTCTCAGCCTTCTTTTCTATGATATGAAGGTATTCCTTGTTCTTCTCAAATCCCTCGATATTCTCAACATAACCGCATAGTCCCGCACAAGGCAATCCTCCGAGAATCTCCCAAGCATTCTCAAGGGTCAACACACCTTCGCGCTCGCCATACGTGGTGGACAATACCACCGGCTGCATGTAAATCTTGGAAATACGTTCCTTGTCACCATACAACCAGCACGCATCCAAGAACTGGGTCATGTTGCCACCGATACCCAACCACTCAACAGTGGTAGCAAGGATAATACCGTCCGCATCACCCAATGTCTGCGGCAAGGTAGAAACCTGGTTCTTGTACTCATATATATTGTAGCGCTTAACCTCAACACGAAGCTCCGCTAATACTTGTTCCATCTTGGAAATAACAAAGATTGTTGGATCGTCTAATACTCCACGTCCACCGTAATAGATATTGATTTTCATCTCTAATCCCTTCCGCAACAAACGTCGGTTTAACTACCTTCAAGTATATTGGTTTTTGGGGGGAAAATCAATTCAACGATATATGCGTAGGCCTATTTTCAGTACGTTGCCATTTTAATATTGAAAAGTAAGAAAATCAGGTGAAGTCAGGAATGAATGATTGCAAGGCTTTAAGTGGTAAGCGGAGCAACGCGAGCTCCTTTTTGTGACGGAACGACCCGTCAAAAACTTTCAAAAACTTTCAAAAAACAGCTAGGTGCACAAAAGTTGACGGTCAGATTTCGTCAACATATTACAAAAATCAAAAAATGTCAGAAAATCTATTGTGCAATTCGTGAAATTAATGTATTGTGTTAACAGTGTTAAGTGATTAACACTTGAAAGCAATTGCGAGGTACCATACATGGGAAAAATAAAGGAAGTCGCAGGAAATAACACCAGCGATTTAACGGAAATGAACCGCTCAGCCATCGTTCGCATCTTACAGCAACGGGAAGTGTGCTCCAGAGCGGAGTTGGCCAAGACTATGGGTCTGACACAGGCGTCCATCACCAAGTTGACCGGATACCTGATTGAGATGGGCATCATTTCTGAAGTGGGTATTGTAAAGGGAACCGGCAATCGCAGATCCATCGGATTGCGATTAAATGCCGAGAAGAATCTGGTCATTGGGGTGAAGTTCTCCCGTCATGTATTTGCTATCGGAGTATTTGATATCTCCGGCAAGATGTACACACAGCAGGAGACGGAATTTGGACTGGATGATAATACTGCAGATGTGTTGGCGTCCATGAAACGTCAGCTACAGGATTTGTTAGACCGGTATGAGAACATCGTCGCCATCGGCTTAGCGTTGCCGGGACCGTACCTTCGGAAGGAAGGCCGAATCGCAATGGTAACCCGCATGCCGAGTTGGCATAACATCAATTTTATCAAAGAGTTCAAAGAGGCATTCGACAAGCCGGTATTCATCGAGCAGGATGCCAATGCGGGAGCTCTTGCAGAGTGGTGGTTCGGCAATCATGGCAGACCACTGAACTCTCTGGCCTACTTCTTAGTAGGCGAAGGCGTCGGCTCCGGAGTGGTAGATCACGATCGACTGCTTCTTGGAGACCAGGGCATTGCCAGTGAGGTGGGACACATCAGTATTGATTTTCGCGGTCCGGTATGTGAGTGCGGAAACCATGGATGCTTAGAGTTGTACTGCTCCACCATGGCACTTTTGAAGAAGGCAAAAGAACGGTTGCCGGAATTATTCAAGGTGCCATACAAGACCAGAGCAGAGGTATGCAACCGCATTTTCGATGCAGCCAGAGGCGGCAATGAAACGGCAAAAAAGATTGTAGAAGAAATTGCAGAATACATTGGATTTGGATGCGTCACATTAATTAATGCATATGATCCGGAAATCATCGTTATCGGCGACAGCGTGTCACAGGGAAATGAACTGCTGATGCCAACCATCCTTGAGATTGTAAAAGAACGAACCATTCCGGAAGTAAGCAGTAGGGTACGAATCGAGATCTCCAAGTTGAGTATCGATCCAACGCTGTATGGGGCAGCGGCGATTGCAACCGATCGAATCCTTCGCAAACCAAGCGAGTATTTGAATATTAACAAGTTATAAAAGAAGGGGGAGGAATAAAGGTGGACAACAATTCTTATATCCTGCAAATGCAGAGTATCACCAAAGAATTCCCGGGCGTGCGGGCACTTGACGATGTCAACTTGTCTGTGCGAACCGGAACAATTCATT
>JAILCW010000163.1 GCA_024690265.1 Lachnospiraceae bacterium
CAGTGTTTTGGCGGAATTACGGATATCCTGTGAAAACGCCTTAGTCTCCACTTCATGAGTAGTGTTCATAATCATGGTATTCATTCCCATAATTGAACTAATTGGCGTACGAATCTGATTGGACATATTAATCAGGAAGGAACTCTTAGCCTCTGCAGCCAAACGCTGAATACGCAGGTTATCCTCTACTGTACGTTGGTGCTGAATGGTCGAAACATAGTTCTCCACGTCGTTTACCAAGGTTGCCAGTGCGTTGTGCAACTGATACAACTCATTGTGATACGGCGGCGTAATGTCCGGAGCCTTGCAAATGTACTCCCGACGTTCTGTCTCCGGCGTTGCCACATACCCCACCATGAAGGACTCAAGGTTCGTAACAGGCACAACGATGTATTCCTGCAGAATCCAGTTATTGATAATAAGAAGCGGCACAATCACCAATATCAGCATCATGGATAATTGTCTAAGCATACTCCGGCTGGTAATGGCCAACGGCATGCCCGTCACATAGGAAGCATGAACCTGATTGATAAAACGAAACTCCGGTATGGTAACCGCATTCTCGTCCTTGGCCTTGGCCTCCCTGGTTCCTTCCAAAATATCCTGAAATGCCTGCTGTTTCCATCGGGTCGCATCAATTTCCGAAGTAAGAATAGAATTTTCTCCGGAGCTGGCGCTTACCGCATACAAATCGAACAATCGCATGGTAATCATGATGGATGTAATAACAATAATGGTGATCATGCAAATGGAAAACATCAAAACATTTAACTTGAGGACACTCTCCTTCTCTTCCTTGCCAACAGCCAAACGGGCCTCGTAATCTGCCGTGTAATACCGAGAGCAATAAAAGTCTGCCCGAACATCTTCTTCCGTTTTCGTGTAGAAAATCCACAGCAACATCACCGTTATGAAGCACTCCGGAACTTCCGACAAAAACAGGCATACTTGTCCAAAAGCAGAGATGTAATATACGCCCATGGGATTAGCAAAGGTAATAGCAAAAAAGTATCCGTTACCTAGTATGAAGGACAAGATTGCAATCTCCAACACTACCAAAAACGGCTTCCGATACCAACGAAATCTGGCCGGAAGAAATACCGCCAAGGCCACCACCAAATAAGGGAAGAATAAATAGGCCTTTTGAATGGTGGTAAAAACACCAAAGATAAAAAGGCTCAGCACCAAAAATGCCGACGGCATCATGCCGTACAAACCGGTGAGCACCATAAACGGGATGTTGAAAAATGCAAACTTCGCCGATCCAATGGTGAAATAACTGTGTTCGCCACCAAACCGATAGAAATTCCCCATCAGGACTTGTGCAACTACAAATATAATAATGGCAATAATCAGATGTCGTCTCTTCCGCGAATCTCCAAGGATTGTTAATAACTTGCGCTTAATCATGATTCAAAGCCCCCTCGAACTTATCATTCTATTGCATTTCATCCACACGTTGTTTGACAAAGAATTCATTGATGGCTGCTAAAAGCTTGTTACGCGGCATACTCTTAAGCAGATAGCTCTCAGGATGCAAGGACAATCCTGTCAGTACGCTGGTTTTGTCTGCTTTCTGTGTCAAAAACATAACAGGTATTCCCGATAAATCCGGATCGGACTTGAGCATTTCTAATACCTGTGGTCCGCTGGTTACCGGCATTTCATAATCCAATAATATCAAGTCCACCTTGTTCTTGGTCAAAAATGTAATAGCCGCCATGCCGGAGTTCACCATAAATACCTGATAGTGATCATCCAACCAGGCCTTCATGGTGCGAAGCATAGTACCATCATCATCTACAAGAAGAATGCGTTTCCTCTGTTTGCGGATGATTTCCTGCTCCTGCACGTTGTCCAGAATATCTCCCAACTCCTTGATATTCACCGGACGAACGAAGCTGCCAGCCAACTTATCCTTTGGAATAATGGTGTAGAGCTTTTCCAACTCCAGATGCTTACCTATGACCACCAGGGACATGTATTCCTCGATGATGCGGTCGCGAAGATACATAAGCTGCGACTCATGATCCTCCGGTGCATCCAGATACAAAACAAATACACCCACATCTGCATGGTACTTGTTGATTTCATCCACATCCAAGTCCGCTTGCAGAACGTTGTAGCCATTATCCTCCAACTCATGGACAATCGCCGTAACCATAAAACTTTTGTGGTCCCCAATTAAAATTACGTTCTCTTTCATTGCTGCTACTCCTTCCTAAAGTAACATCAAAAGCTGTTCGCGATCGACTGCAGCCATCAACTCCCGAACCTTGTCAAACTTCTCTTTCTGAGATTCCGGAAGGCGATAGCCTTTCAGCATCTCCATAATACGGTCCGCATTGTTATAGTCATACACCTCCAATAACTCCTTCAAATCTTCCCAAGCCTGATTCAATTCCGCTTCTGAGATTTCAGGCAAATCGTCCTCTTCCCGACGGAACAAATTTGCAAGAATCGAGCCTATGGATCGGTACTGTCGTAACAGTTCCGGTGTCAGTTCCCGAATCTTGTCTTCTCGTTCATTATCACCACACTCTTCAAGGTATGCCGCGTAGGTTGATAGCTGTGCCGCACCAATGAGGCGGGCAGAACTTTTTAGAGCATGAACCAAAATCGTGTAGTTACGGAAATCTTTCTCAATAGCAAACTTCTCAATATCATGGGACTTTGCATCGATTCCCAAGTAAAACTCCTCTAGTGCATCCCGTAGAATAATGGCATTGTCACAGAACTCCAACGCCTTATCAACGTTAATCATTTTGGCATTCTTTAAGGCTTCGCGAATCTTAATCTCCACTTCCAGAGAGTTCGGATCCGATGTTTTTTCTTCATAGTCTGCCATACCCTCAAATACCAGCTTCTCCTGTGGTAGATACTGCATCACCACCTGCTCCAACAACTGGCCGTTTACCGGTTTTGCCAGATAGTCATCAAATCCATAATGCAAGAACTCTTCTCTGGCACCGCTGATGGCATTGGCCGTCAAGACAATGCACGGAATATGCTGATTTGGATTGTCCTCCAGATCGCGGATGTATTTTAACAGCTCCACACCATCCATCTTGGGCATTCGGTAATCAATCAACGCCATGTCGTAAGTATTCTCAGCCAGCAATTCCAAAGCAATCTCACCGCTTAATGCAGTATCTACATGAACCTGAGTCGCCTTCAGAAGTCCCTTAACAACCGACAGATTCATCTGGGTATCATCCACCACCAACACCTTGGCATTCGGTGCATGGAAGTTCTCGTAAAGTTTCTCCGAGGTCTCATTCATCTCTCGATAGAACTTGGAGAAGTTACCAATAGGCTCCCAGTTCACTACACGCTGAAGAATACGGAAGGAAAAGGTACTGCCCTTACCATAGGTACTCTCCACCTCAAGTTCACTGCCCATGGCATGCAACAGATTCTGTACAATGCTCATGCCAAGTCCGGTTCCCTCGATGGTGAGATTCCGCTTCTCGTCAATGCGCTGAAACGGTGTAAAGAGCTTGTCCATCTCTTCTTTCCGGATTCCCATACCCGTATCCGTTACACGAATATTGATATAGGCATCATCCTGACTGGCATAGTCATAAGAAATCTGGAAGGTGATACTTCCCTTTTCCGTGTACTTTACTGCGTTGTTCAAAATATTCAACACACACTGTCGAATACGAACTTCATCACCAATGAGTAAATGCGGCATCTGCTCGTCATAATCAAAAATCAGTTTTAAATCCTTTTCCTTGGCCCGGTACATGACCATGTTGTACAAATCATTAATAATAGATGTCAGGTCATATTCCACCGGAATGATTTCCATCTGACCTGCTTCAATTTTGGAAAAGTCTAATAAATCATTAATCAACCCCAGCAACAATTTGCCGGCACTTTGTATATCCTTGGCATACTCAATGGTCCCCGGTTCGCGGCTCTCACGCAGAATCATTTCATCCATACCAAGAACTGCATTAATTGGGGTTCGAATCTCGTGGGACACATTGGACAAAAATCGGCTCTTGGCCTGATTGGCTGCCTGCGCAATTTTCAGATTGTCCTCTAGGTTCTGACTTTCCTGAATCTTGGAAACATATTCATCTACATCATGCAATAAAATTCTCAGTGCTTTGTAAGCATCACGAATCTCATTATCAAAGGGCGGCACTCTGGACTGGGTGATTTTCACATAATGGGAACGTTCTTCATCCGCCGTGTTTACATAGCCGTCAATATACTCCGATAATTCTCGAATAGGTTCTACCGCAAGCTTTTGCGCCAGGAAGTTAGCAAGGGCTACGGCAGGGATTATCGCAGACATCAACATCAGGGTTAACTGTCCAAAAAAGGAATGCATAACCAAACCATCTGCGCCATCCGGCATTTCAATTTCCGAGATATTGGAACTACCCCAGGGGGTAACCACAGTATGTTCTTCCACTAGGGTCATAAAGTGAAGATCCGTAAATAACACCGTTCCGCCGTTATCCCTAGCAGAAGCGGAATCGTTTGGAATATCCTGGATGAAGAAGTTATTCATCAGGGTGTATGTCAACAGAATGGTTAGGGACATGGTCCAAATGAGCAGTAAAAACAAACCAACACTAACGTGAACACTTAATGCATTCACCCCATGGTGTTTCTGTTTTAATAAAATATATCGCTGGTAATACCAGGTATAAAAAAATCCACAATAAAAGTTCTCCTTGATGGAATCCGGCGCATAACGGAAAAACTGATGAAGAATGGCAAACGCCAATACGCATTCCGGAACTGCAGACAAGAAGAACGCAAACTGCCCAAACCATGTCATATAGGACAATCCATCCGGGAAGGAAACACATACCAGAAAATATTCACCGTTTCCGATAATCACAGAGCAAATTAGCGTTAGCAAGAACACCTTTTTCTTGTAATTGAACCAAAGTTTCTTGACGGCAAAATGGATAACCCCCGCAAGCAATACATAGAGAATGGCAAAATACGCCGTACTGATATCTTGAAAAAGGAAAATAAACAACAACGATAGTGTAAGAATCATGGAATGGACATAACCAAAGAGTCCAGCCAAGAACAGAACCGGAATAAAAGCAATATTGAATGTAACGTTTGGAAGCGGCAGCCACTGCCGTCCTAACATATGGGTTGGTGAGAAAAAAGCGCAATATAACACTGACAGAGCAATTGCTAATGCTCCGAGCAAGTAGTGAATGATTTTCTTTTTGGTGCTAAACCCCTCTAAATAAGATTGAACCATGCGCACTTCTCCTCCGGTCAGAAAAAGTGTGGTGATCCCTTCCCCCTGAAATCCCCATTTCAGAATATAGTGTGCCTGTGCACCTCGCACAGGCACACACTTTATTATAACATTTCTTATAAACTCTGCATATAGTCAGATATTTCGTCCGGTGCCTGGTCCAAATCATCACCAACATCAATATCTTTTGGCTCACCTCGATACAACAAATCATACATAATCGGAACTACAAACAGAGTCATCAACGTTGCATACAACAGACCTGCCGCTACTACAACCGCCATGCCACGACTCATTCCTGCAGAAATATCCTGAGAGAAAACCATGGCACTCATGGACAAAATGGTTGTTAACGCCGTCATCAAAATCGGACGCATTCTGGTTTTACCGGTAAAAATCAAAGCGTCATGCTTCTTCATTCCGGCAATACGTAACTGGTTGGTAAAGTCTACAAACACAATACCATTATTAACAACCGTTCCCATCAATACCAAAAATCCCAGCAAACTTACGATACTAATCTGCTCTTTAGCTGCTACCAAACCAAATAGTCCACCGGTAAATGCCAACGGCACCGTAAACAGGATAATGAATGGACTCAGCAAACTCTGGAACTGAGCTACCATAACCAGATACACCAGTGCACCGCCAAGGAGCATCAACTTTCCCATTTGCGAAATCATGTTATTGACTTCTTCTGCCTCACCACCCAAGTCAATCTGATAACCTGCCGGCAAATCAATGGCTGATACCTTATTCATTAATTTCTCAGACAAACGCGTGGTGTTGTAGCCTTCCTTGGTGGAAGCCGTAACCGTAATCTCGTGAGTACCATTGCTACGAATAACGGTAGCCAAGCCCTTTTCATGCTCTATGGAAGCGAACTCCGATAGCTTATGAGGCTCTGTGGTTTGCTTGCCATCATCATCCGTTACATCCACATCAAATTCCATATCCATCAGACTCTCTACGGACAAGTTATTGGTCTCATCCACGATGGTGATGTTCATCTGCTGGCTGTCCACGGTAAATCCGGTGGTGGTCTTGTCTGTTACCAATCGCTCTGAAATCTTGGCATAGATTTGTGCCACAGGCAAGCTATAGCCCATGGCTTTGTCCTTATCAATCACCAGATGCAAGACTTCATCGCCATCCTCCTGGCCGTTGGAAACCTCTTCAAATCCATCAATTGATTTGATTTCTGCCATGACCTGTTCCGAAAGTTCAGTTAAGGTATCCAAGTCCTCACCGGTAATATTCAAGGTCAAGCCGCTGGACATGAGACTACTCATATCACCGGCACTGGACTCCTGAACAACAATCTCGCAATCCTTAACATCAGCCACGGCATCACGCACCTTCTGTTGCAAGTCCTTAAGCTTGCTTAATTTATCGATATCCGGCGTCAGGCGAAGATAAATACCATAGTTTCTAAAATCATTGTTTCCGGAAGTTAAGGACGAGGCCAAAATACTATTCATATTGGTCATAGCACCAACGGAGGAGACACCCTCTACCGCCATAATTCTGTCGCAAATATCATCTGCCTTGGCGTAGCACTCTTCCATCTCCAGGTCATCATCCATTGTGATATTTACCTGAACCTGATTGTTGTTCATATCCGGAATCAATACCAGACCCATCTGTGCCGTCGCATAGATAGCTACCGCCAATAGTGCTACTGCAATTCCCAGAGGAACAATCTTAAATCGTAAGCACCATGCTAGAATTCTGGCATAGATGGACTGAGCCACCCGCATAGATTTGGACTTCTTTGGCATGGATTTACGTAACAATACACTTCCCATAGCAGGTGCAACTGTTAGCGCAACCAAAAGGCTGGCACCCAATGCATAGGAAATCGTCAGTGCGAATGGCACCATCAGCTCTCGTACCATACCTGTGGTAAAAATCATCGGTAAGAATACGCACACCGTCGTCAAGGTAGAAGCAATGATAGCACCGGCCACCTGACGGGTACCCTGTACTGCTGCACGAGGCGACGGAATATCCTTACCACGTATACGATAAATATTCTCGATAACAACGATTGAGTTATCTACCAACATACCAATTCCCAGAGACAGACCAGCCATGGACATAATATTCAAACTAATATTGGTAAAATACATTACCAACACCGCCAACAATACTGAAAACGGAATGGAAAATGCAACAACCATGGTTGGCTTGGCACTACGCAGGAACACAATCAAGACAAGGATTGCCAACAAAGCACCAATCACAGCATTCTTCAAAATGGTGGTAAGGAAGAAGCTGATATATTCTCCCTGATCCATCATTGCTTCAAAATGAACGCTGCTGTTCTTCTCTTCCAACTGACGAATGGCCTCATTACAGGTCTTGGCCACATCCGAAGTGCCGGAAGTGGAAGCCTTGTAAATAGATAACATAATTGCCGGCTTGCCATTCATCTTGGAATAGCTGTCATCGGCATTATCAATGAGTGTCACGTCTGCCACATCGGACAATCGAATAACACCGATGCCATCCACATCAGCCAGCACCATATCTGTTAATTCTTCGGTACTTGCAATTTCGGTACCAACCTTTAACAGCCACTGCTTGTCATTCTCATCGTTGATATAACCTGCCGGCATCTCAAAGTTCTGTGCTGTAATTAGATTGGACAGGGTATCCATATTTAATAACTGATCCAGATTGGCAGCCTTGAGGGCCGCATCTCTAGACTCCTGATAGGTTTTTAAGGACTCATCCAACTGAGCCTGGGCATCGGATAGTGCCTGCTCCGAAGATGTAATCTGTGCCTGAGCACTACCAAATCCTGCCGCTGCTGCAATCTTGCCGGACTCTACGGAATTGTAGTTGGCCATAGCAGAATTTACAACAGAATTCACCTGATCTAAGGCTGCCTGTGCTGCCAGTAATTCGGTGGAAAGATTGGATAATTCAGACTCAATCTGTGGCAATCGAGCGTTAGCATTTGCATTAGCTTCACTCAACTTCTTAAGATTCTCCAGATTCATTTCTGACAAATCAGCCTGCTGGATACCGGCAAACATGGTCTGTGCATCAGCCGGCATCATAGCAACGATAGAGGCATCCAATCCCTGAATCGCTTCCACTGCCTGATGGAGATTGTTCAGTTTGGCGCCATCATCTGCAATGGCATCTTCTACATCTGCCGGCATCTCACCGATGGTAATGCCCATCACGCCAAGCATCTGCCCTGCCGCAGACAATCCCGGTGACAACTGACCAATGGCCTCATTCACCTGATCATAGGCAGGCTTCACCTGCTCGACGTAAGCCTTTTTCTCCGCCTCTAATGCAGCCTGGCTGGCCTTCAAACTATTCACGTTCGCTTCATACGCCTGCTGACTTGCAAGGGCCGTATTAAGCCCCTTGGTGGCATCGGCCAACTGATTGGCGGTATCATTCTGCTTCTGTTCCAGCTCGCTCTTGCCCTTTTCCAAGTCTGCCTTGCCGGAAGTAATCTTGGACTGTGCCTTGTCAATCTCCGACCTAGCATCGTCTAACTTGCTGGACACATGCGCCGCCAGCTTGTCATTCAACGCATCAATACGTTCTTCATTGAGACGAATTTCCACCAATCGATTCACCAAACCAATGGTAGATACGCTTGCTACGCCATCCTGGCGCTGGAAAAATGGAATCACTTCATCATTGGCATAATCCGTCAGCTCATAGATATCCATATCATCGGAATACACGGTGACATACATAGTCGCCAACATATCCAGGCTGATTTCCATAATACTAGGCGTGCTGCATCGTTCCGGCAGGCTGTCCTTGACCGTATCCAACGCAGTATTGACCTTAACCAATGCGGAATCCATATTGGTATCTTCTTCAAATTCCAGGGTAATCATGCCGTAATTCTCGGCACTGTTGGATGTTACATTCTTGACTCCGGTAACGGTGGACAGCACATTTTCCAGTGGCTGCGACACCTCCAGCTCCACCTTCTCAGGGGATGCTCCCGGATAAGTAGTAATGACCATCAGATAAGGTGTCGAGATACTCGGCAATAAATCTGTGGTCATTTTTGACAGGCTGACAGACGCCAACATCAGTACGATGATGACGCCTACCAGGATAGTGTATGGTTTCTTAACGCTTGTCTTGATCATGGTTCACCTCAGGGCCTTCCTTGCCAAGCAAATTGGCAATGATTTCTTTAGGCATAAAAAAGCTTTCTCCCCAGGCGTTCACGACAATCCCGGCACAATCCGGTAATTGCATGCTCACTTCCAAAGTAAATCGAATTGGCTCCCCAACATAGTAGCAATCCGGTTTACGTTTGTTCCCTTCATCAATTGATGTAAAAGCAGCTAACCAACGTTTTCCGTCCGGTGACGCGATGGAGCGACGTCCCGGATGCAGATTCGATGTAAGTGGTATCACACTCCCCAGTGCGAATTTGTCTTGTAATGAGGCAAGTTCCTCTTCCGGAAGTTCTACCGGTGCAAAGAACATGCAGCCTGCATTCATACGAACATGAATGGCATGTGCCACATGTCGAAGTGCCAGTCCAATGGCCTGCTCCATTTCCTTGGAGGCCTCTGATCCATCTGCCCCTTGGCTCTGATACTTCTTCTGCTCTTCGTGAAGGTTGTGAATCATCAACTCAATGTTGCGATGATCCTCTAAATCCTTCTTGATGTTATCAATGGTGCTAAGCAGCTTCACCATATTCTCCGCCAGATAGTCATTGACTTCTTCACGGAACTCCTCAGGAATTCCGAATCTGGCCTCTGCCATTGCTCCTGCCATACATGCAAGTGTGTCACTGTCTCCTCCCAAAGAAACAGCGCCTCGAATGGCATCCTCATAATCCTCGGCCTCCAAGAAGGCTCGAATGGCTTGTGGCACTGTGTTCTGACAGGTTGCATCTCCCTTATAATCCTGTGCCATCTCTTGGATTGAGTGACTCAAATCATAGCCGAATTCACGCTCCACAAAGAACTTGATTGTGGCAGCATTCCAACCGTTTCTAGCCAGAAAGATTACCGTTGCAACGGCTTCAGCACCTTTTACTCCTTCCGGATGATTGTGCGTCACTTCTGCGCTCCAACGCGCAACTGCTCGGGTGCGATCCAAGTTATCGTAGAGCCATCCAACGGATGATACCCGCATGGCGGAACCATTGCCGTAGCTCTCATAACCTTCATCTGAATCACCATTCACCCAATCCCAAAACATGCGTCCATAGCCTGCATTGGGGAATTGCTTGGCAAAACCTCGGAAGTTAAAAATCAGTTTAGATTTAATCTCTTCCTCCGATGCCATGGGTCCCACTTCAATTAAGGACTTAGCGACGGCCAAGGTCATCACCGTATCGTCCGTGAAGTGAGACTCTTCTGTAAACAATCGAAACAGCTTGGTATGTTCCCTTTCCTTGAATTCATACGAGCTGCCAACGATGTCTCCAAAAATTGCTCCGTACATAAGTTGTCATTCTCCTAGTCTGTTGTATTCCCAACGAATTATATATCCATTGCTCAGTGGGTCTTGATGAAGAAAATAAAATCATCCACCGGCATTGGTTTCGCAAAATAGTACCCCTGAATGTAATCAATATTATGCTCTACCAGGGTATCGAACTGTTCTTGTGTTTCCACGCCTTCACTGACAATCTGCAGATCTAATCCCCTGATCATCTCAATGACACTGTCAATCACATACTTGGTCCGTTCCGTCGTAAAGTACGCCTGTGTAAAGTAACGGTCGAACTTCACGATATGCACCGGCATATTCATAATGTAATCCAAATTGGATTCACCGGTACCAAAATCATCCAGAGAAAAATGTACTCCGGCTGCAATCAGCTTGTTCATATTGTCCAATAAGGTCTTACGATGTCGAACAGAACCGGACTCCGTAACCTCAAGGTTAATGCAGGATGGATCCACGTGATAACGGTTCATAATCTCGATAAACTCATCCGCTAATGTCTTGCGCTCACACTGCTCAACTGACAGGTTCACTTCGATGTATTCTAATCCGTAGGCTCCCAATGCATTCTGGGACAAAAACTGGCATACCTTCTCGAATACCGCTTCACCTACATGAACAATCTGATTGCTGGTCTCAGCCACAGGAATAAAGGCTCCCGGCATCAGCAATGTTCCATCCTTGCGGCGAATACGAGCCAGTGCTTCCGCAGAAGTAAACTTGCCCTTCTTCACCGAATAAATCGGATGAAAATGAACTTCGATACGATCCTCACGCAGTGCCTCAGAAATCTCGTTACGAATTGCCAGTTCCTCACGAATATGCTTCACTTCCTGCTCATCAATAACACGGAAATCAACTTCCGGATCATGTTGTATAAAGAAACTGTGATATGCAAATACTTCATCTGCAGAATTAGCCAGGGTGCTATCCGGGAACAGAATGTAATACGGATGCATAATCACCGGTCCATCTTCCGTGTCAATAGGCTCTTCTAGCATCGCACGAATGATTGGGAGCTGCTGCTCCATTGTCTCAGCATCCGGCAATACCAAAGCGAATTCGTTGGCCACATTACGGAACACCGTAGCATTGGGGATTAACTCCAATCGTCTGGCAACCGTAACCAACATGGTACGCTGCATAAGGCGCGTAAGGTTGGTCTCCTCCATATTAATTACAATGTTAATTCCCGCAAAAGTCTGCTCCTCCTCGAAGCGCTGTGACATCAAGGACATCAGTGCATGTGCGGTAAAAACACCCGTCTCACGGTCAATGTAAGAATCCGGGTTCTCCAGGTCAGCAAAGAGAATGGTCAATCCCAAAGCAGTTGCAAATCCAACCATCGGAAGATTGTTGTTAAAGTACTGAATCAGTGCTGCAACCAACCAAATAATCATCCATGCCAACACCGAAGATAATCGGCGACGGTTCACATAGTGATACGAGGTAATGGCAAATGCAATGGTGGAGAACACAAATACCAAAGAGAATACATAGGTCGCAGCTACCGCCGGGCCATAGGTATAGAGCTCTCCCTTGGCAGAATGTACATAAATCGGAGCCATCCAAATAATCACTGCACCAATAATTGCAATGATGCCACTGATTGTGCCGGAAACCCGTCGCACATTCCTACGCAGTGCATCGCTGGCAATATAGGAAAATGCCAAAAAAGCCACCAGCATCAAAGAACAAATATATAAGCGGCAAACAAAAATCACGACACCAAACGGCCACAAATCCATGTGAGCCAGTGCATGAATCGACAATACATCGCTTAGTAAGCAAACAAAAGCCACTGCAAGTGCTAAATGGTAAGTACGATCACTATACAAGCCAAGGTTCTTGCGCCGATATGTAAAGTAAATCAATAATGAAATTAGTGCTAAGCCACAATATTGAATTCCTATTTCAGCCATGCTTACAACTCCAGTCTCGTAAGGTTAGGATATAAATCCACAATCCTAGTTTAATTGTAACTTTTTACTGCATTTTTTTCCATACAAATACAAGAAAAAGTACGAATCTATAAATCCAAGAACTTCCCTTTTAAAGCAACACGAAGCTTGGAAATCAGTTCTCCCTCTCGAATAGGCTTGGCAATATAGGCTGCAAATCCCAAGCGCAGATACTGGTCTTCCACACCGCTTCCGGCATTGGCTGTCACCATAATCACCGGAGTATCATGATTCAAACCGTCAATCTGATTACGAATATGGTCGAAGCAGGTTATGCCGCGCATGATAGGCATACGATCGTCCATAAGAATCACATCGTAGCTCTCCTTGCGAGTCATCTTGAGACAATCTTCACCGCTGTCTGCCTCCTCAATCCAAATACCGGAAGGCTCCATCATGCCCCTCAATACTCGACGATTCAGTGGTTCATCATCAACAATCAGTGCACGCACCCCCGGAGCGAAGAACCAGGACACCTTTCGTGCGTTGTTCACCATAGCCGATACATCAATGGCCCCTACCGGATAAGTATCCACAATCTTCTGTGGAATACGCACACGGAATACGGTTCCGTCTCCCGGCTCGCTACTGACCATAATGCGCCCACCCATACGCTCTACCAGTTCCTTGGTAATAGCCATGCCCAAGCCTGTACCTTCGACGTTACGAATCTTGTACACATCAATACGCTTGTAGGCATCAAATACATGAGGCAGAGTCTTTTCATCAATGCCGATACCGGTATCCCGAACCATAATATTTAGATGCACATCCTTCTCGCCCATGCGATCGCAAGTCACCCGAAACAGTACGCGGCCTTCGGAGGTATACTTGATGGCATTGGACAGAATATTCAGAATAATCTGCCGAATGCGCACCTCATCACCACGAATCAGTCGTGGCAAGTTCGGATCGTTTTCCACATCAAAGGTCAGTTTTTTCTGCTCTGCTCGTGCGCTCATCATCTGATAGCAATCGCAGATCAGACGGGCAATATCATAATCATATTCCTCAATCTCGATGGTATTCTGCTCAATCTTGGAAAAGTCCAGAATCTCATCCAAATTGGAAAGCAAGCTCTCACCGGCGCGGTCAATCTGATTCACATAACCACTTACAGCATCCTCACGATTCTTGTGAGCAATAATGGCATTGATTCCCAAGATTCCATTCAACGGTGTACGAATACTGTGGGAAATCAATGTCAAAAAGTCATTGGTCTCGCGGTTCTTTTTCCGAGCCTGAATATACTTCATCTGCTGCTTCTTGGAGTACAAAATCACCCACTGTCCTAGCAGAATCGCCATAAACACCGCCCACAGAATCATGAAACTCTTCTCATTCAGAATCTGATCTGCATGTTCAAAAATAGGTTCCCAAATGGACTGATTCTTGTGAGGAAGGAATATCGACGCAATACTAAGGAGTAAAACGATGGCTACGAACACCTCGTAGATACGCAAAATGCTGTCCTTCATGGTTTGCTCTGAATCCACATTGAGAATGCTTGGTTTTTTCTTGTCTTTACGTCGTAGCATCCACGTCTCCTCCTTCCATCGTCTTTAGCATACGGAACACGTTGGTGCGGTCCATTGGCTTCTGGATATAGCCGGCAAATCCATAAGAAACATATTCTTCACGCTCCATAGAGCCTGCCGTCATCAGGATTACCGGAGCTGCGTTGCTGCGGCTCTCCTCAGCATGAAGCATCTTCTCACAGGTCTCGAGGCCACTTAAGCCATCCATCTGATTATCCAAGAAAATGTAGTCGTAGCGATGATTCTGAATCAGCTCTAAGGCCTCTTCGCCACTATAGGCATCGGTAATACTGATGTTCTCACCACGCAATATTTCCTGAAAAATGCGATGGTTAATCTCTTCATCGTCTACCATTAGAATATGTCTGGTTACATCCCGAGACAGAATAATGGCATGCTCCACAGAAGCCGCATTGCTCTCACCAATTGGATTGGATTCAACTACACGCTGTGGAATCTGAACAATGACCTCCGTTTTTTTGCCATCCTCTACTCGAACACGAATATCTCCGTCCATCATATTCAGAAGTTCATCCACTAGGTTCACTTCTACTTCGAACTTATCGCTCTGCTGTTTGTTTCCGAACAAATCCGATGGGCTCAGGCGTCGCTTCGGATTACCATTGTATGTATCGCTGGAAATAGCAAAGGTCAGACCTACCTTTTCCTTCTGAAGCAGGGTATCCGTCACCTTCAGGGACACGATGCCACGCTTAGTATGGAAGAATGCCTTGCGCAACAACACATCCAGAATACGACGTATCTTGGCCTCGTCACCATATAGGTAGCTTGGCAGCATCGGGTCACAATGAAATTCAAAGGAAACCTCCGGCACCTCTTCACAGAACTTTTCACCGATACGGTACACATCGCGCAAAAACCACACCATATCATAGTTGGAATCATCCACGTTCATATGATGAGAAACCACCTTGGAGTAATCTAAAATATCATTAATCATGCTAAGAAGCTTGCGGCCCTCACGGTTGGCATCCCGGCTCAACTGTGCAATCTCCGGATCGCCTGTTTCCTTATCAATCATGACATTGGCCAACAGAATGGTATTAACCGGTGTACGAATTTCGTGGGTCATATTTGCCAGGAACAGATTCTTGGTACGTGCCTTTTGACGCTCCTTTTGCTCCTGCACGATGTAGTACATACGCTGTTTCTGAGACCAAATAAAATTGCAGATAAAGAACAATCCAACACCCAAAGCCAGTACGCGGCCCTCTTGCTGGGTCGGCAGAAAATAGAACTGTAGCACTTCAATCAGTCCACATATAAAGAAGCAGGCAAAGCCCACTACAACCCATAGCAATTCTCGAAACAACCCCTTGTGCCGCACCGCAACATCCCACAGTACTGCCACTGCATTGATGGTAGCTACTCCCAAGAGCATATGAATCAGAATAATAAACTGCATGCCATCATAACCGCCCAGCGTCAGAAGCACACAGGAAATGGTAAATCCAAGGCTCACCACGCAGATCGGCTGCATATATTTCCAATACATACCATGGGTACACTCATCCATGAACAAAAGCAGGGGTACCGGCAGGAATGCAAAGCTAAGCAGCTCCAACCAATGGGACCAACTAATATCATCAAAGAACATCTGACCGATGCAGGACTGCAAAATCAGCCATGCTCCAAGGAATAATCCGGCGAATCCCAATAGCTTGTACACCCGATTTACCCGCATGAATTCTTCCTTGCTGAATCCAACACCTAACAGAATCAAACCAAAGAAGAGCACAAACATTCCCACGATAACGATGGATAGGCGCTTTCTGAACTGGTATCTGGCACTGGCCACCTTGGTTCCTACGCTAAGCTTGCCTAGGTAGCCCTTGTAATCTACCAGATTACTCTGATACGTCATCACCAGTTCTCCGCCGGCATCCTCTGCTCGTAGCGGAATGAAATACAATTGATTGGCCGGAACATCAGAACGAAAGATACTATCTCCACCATTGGCCACTCCACGCTGTTGACCATTGATATAAAAAGTAACCGTCTGAAAAGAACAGTAGCACGCCAAATAGTCACCCTCTACGATTCGTCGAGGCAACTTGCCCTCTGCACGCATCTCTTCCGTATCCGGAACAGAATAATTGGCCGGCAGCGTACTCATCTCGTGTAAGCCCTCGGCATTGGTAATCAAAAACTCGGAGGTAATAGGCACCGCATCACGCTGACCATCCTTATCCCAGAACACCTCTACCATACAGGCAACCATATAGAATAGTAAAAACATAACGGCAATAAAGAAGATACACTCCATTACCGTTGATACGAATCTTTTCATAGTAAAACTTCCCCAACTCCCTTATTTCTGACGGAGCCCATAACTCACGCATACTACACTAATCACAATTATACTAAATAGTCTGTCACTTTACAAAGCCAATCCTTTCATATAAAGTAATTATGTGTGCGTATGTCGTTTTGTCTGTACGCATAGAACAATTGAGTGACTTGTAATGTTACAGAATGGAGATTTGACAGATGTCAGTATTTCAGTTTTTTTCAATGCTTGGTGGTGTTGGTTTATTCCTCTATGGTATGACCATGATGTCCTCCGGACTACAGAATGCAGCCGGTGACAAGATTCGTGTTATCTTAGAGCACGTAACCTCCAACAAGTTAGTAGGTGTCATCCTAGGTATTGGTGTAACGGTTTTGGTTCAGTCCTCTTCCGCTACCGACATGATGGTAATCGGATTCGTTAACTCCGGTTTGATGACACTGGCACAGGCGATTTTAGTTATTATGGGTGCCAACATCGGAACCACCATCACCGCTCAGATTACAGCGTTTGATTTGGCAAGTTTCGCACCGATTCTTCTTTTTGCCGGATGCATCATGTATCTTTTCATCAAGAAGCCATACGTTAAACACATTGGTTCCATTATTTTTGGATTCGGTATGTTATTTGTTGGTATCAGCCTGATCAAGGACGCCATTCGTCCACTGGCTTCTTCCGAACCATTCATTAACTTTTTATCCCGTTTATCCAACCCGATGTTAGCCGTACTCTTCGGTATTGCATTTACTGCATTGCTTCAGAGTTCTTCTTCATCTACGGTTATTTTCCAGGCATTTGCTATTCAGGGATTGTTGGAATACCACACCGCAGTTTACCTCATCATCGGTGCTGCTGTAGGTTCTGTATTTCCTAACATCCTGGCCAGCCTTACTACCAATCGTAACGGTAAGCGTACCGCTCTGTTGAACCTGACATTCAACGTATTCCGTGCCGGAATCTTATGCTTCCTGTTAGCACTGTTCCCGGGCATTCTGGATTTGATTCAGCGCTTATCCCCGAATGATGTAGGTCGTCAGGTTGCGAATACACATACCTTGTTCGCAGTGTTTGCCGTATTGATTATGCTTCCTTTCTCTGCACAGATTGCTCGATTAACTGAGAAGCTGATTCCAATCCTTCCAGAAGAGACACGAATGCTCGAAGGCAAGAAGCTCCAGTACATGGTTAGCCCTAAGAATACACTTCCTTCCGTTGTGATTCGTCAAGCAATGCTAGAGATTACCAGACTTGGTCAGATGGCCAGAGACAACTTGGCAGCTTCCGTAGAGTGCTTCTTCGCTCCTACAGATGAGCTGATGCAGCAGGTTGAGGATACCGAGAGTATCGTTGATTACCTCACCAATGAGATTACCGACAAGCTTATTGAGTTACGTAATCAGGACATTTCTGAATCCGATAACTTCCGTGCAACCAAGCTGACCTTGATTTGTTCCAACTTTGAACGTATCAGCGACCACGCTGAGAATATCATCGAATACAAGCAGAAGATTTCTTCTGCCAAAGAAGACTTTAGTAAGCCAGCTCGCAAAGAGTTACAGCACCTTGCAGAGGCTGCTCTTAAAACCATTGATTCCAGTATCGAGATTTTCTCTACTGAGAACTTCGATCTCCTGCCGGAATGTTTGAGATTAGAGGATGACGTTGATGAGTTACAGCGTCAGATGAGTGAGAAGCATATCAACCGCCTCATGAAGGGCAAATGCGATCCCGCAGCCGGTGTAATCTTCACCGATATGACCACTGACTTGGAGCGCTGTTCCGATCACGCAATCAACATTGCTACCGCTCTTAAAACAAACAGATGATAATTGTATCGCCCCGGGACTTTCCGGGGCGTCTTTTTATGCGCGAATACGATATCCCTGCTTAGCCAATGCGGTTCGTTTATCGTCTGGGTGCCAATTCACGCTGGAAGCGCTCATCTTGGCACCAAATTTCCCAGTGTGGCCACTTCTGGGACAGCGAATTAGGTGCCAAGATTGCTTGTAGAATATCTCCTTAGCACCCATTTCAGCTGAAAACCGCCCAAATTCGATGCGTTTTCGCACTTTTCCCGCCCGATTTCATAGAAAATGGGTGCTAAGCCTGCCCCATACGCTCGAACTTAGCACCAAATCTGTTGCCCCCGCAGGCTTCAAGTATGCGAATCAGGTGCTAAGATACTAGGATTCTTCACTTCTTAGCACCCCAGCCTTGCTAGCAGACCAACCTATCAAGCCCCCCTGACGATAAAAATAGCTGAGGCCTCTGGGGTGTCAAGGGCCTCAGCCGCTTTGCGGTGCTATGCACCCTTGACACTCCAAGAGTCTCAGCAAAATATCAC
>JAILCW010000166.1 GCA_024690265.1 Lachnospiraceae bacterium
GGTCCTGCGTCGTCATGCCTCGTTGGGGGGAAAACTAGAGATGTATTATATATAACATATGGATGGACACAAAAGGGACACACTACAGAAAGTTTTTTGATAATTTATAGAATGCTGTGAAAAAGTTAATGTTTATAAACGCGCTGTCCATTAAAAAAGTTAAGAGTTTCTTAAGATTGAAAACACAAATTGTTCACAATCTATTGTTACTATATAACCATCAAATGACCCCTCCCTAACTCATTTGATGAAAAGTTTTTTTATTATACTCCCCTTTGTAAGCCGGCTTTTTAAAGCCGGCTTTTCTCTTGTGATTTTTCAAGATATCTGCGATATCTTAGAAAAATCCACACAGGGACACTTAGCAAAGCGAGTCCGCAGGACGAAGCTGAGCTTAGTGACATCGGGAGTGCTCTCATCGAAATCCTCACCCTGAATAATAATCATCAAATACAGAAAAGTGTTGCATAAAATCCAAAACTCATTTATGATGTCGAACTAAGGGGGAGAAAAGGAGACATATATGAGTGTAAGAATAATTACAGATTCCGCGTCAGATATTCCACAGGAACTGGCAAAGGAATGGGATGTTACCGTAATGCCACTGACTGTGCGATTCGGTGAGGAAGAGTACTATGATGGCGTGACCCTAAGCAATGATGGATTTTATGAGAAATTAATAGAAACAGATGAATTCCCGAAGACCAGTCAGATTCCGCCGTATCGCTATGAGGAGGAATTCCGCAAGGCAATCGAGGCGGGAGACGAAGTGGTTTGCATCAATTTATCTTCCAAGTTGTCCGGATGTTATCAGAGTGCCTGTATTGCAGCGGAAGAGTTCGAGGGCAAGGTTCATGTCATCGATTCTCTGCAGGTGTGCGTTGGCCTCTACATCCTGGTGGAGTATGCAGTTCGCCTTCGTAATGACGGCAAGACTGCATCAGAAATTATTAGTGCATTAGAAGTTGCGGTGCCCCAGACCAGAGTCATCGCCGTATTTGATACTTTGGAATACCTGAAAAAGGGCGGCCGCATTTCTCCAACAGCAGCAACCTTCGGCAATATGCTGGCTATCAAGCCTGTTATTTCCATTGTGGATGGCGTGGTGGAAGTTCTTGGCAAGGCCAGAGGTTCCAAGAATGGACACAATTTGTTGCGGGAATACGTGAACAAGGCCGGTGGCATTTGGTGGGAACGACCGGTGTGCCTGGCATATTCCGGATTGTCGGATGTGATGTTAACGAAGTATATCGCAGATAGTGATGAACTTTATGCCGGTCACGAGGAGGAATTCCATATCACCCACGTAGGCGCAACTATTGGAACTTACGCCGGTGCCGGCGCCATTGCGTTAGCATTTTTTGAACAAGTGGGGTAAAACTGTAAAACTCTAGGCAAGTGAAGTAATAATACAGTATAATATTTAAGTATTATTAGGAAACTAGAGGTAAAAGTATGAACCAACATTTGGAAGCAATTCGCGAAACATTGGAACTGGCTGATAAGTATTCCCATGCAGCGCGTATTATGCAGTATGATTTAGAAACTATTTGTCCACAGAACGCTATGACCAAGCAGGGCGAGACTATTGCATTCTTTGGCAACGAAGCCTTCAAGCTTATGAAGGATCCTGCATTTGAACAGCACGTAGAAGCTGCTTATCAACAGATGGATGAGAGCTGGAATGAGTTTGATGTTGCTATGGTCAAGCAGTTATATCGTGGACAGTTGAAGAACTCCAAGATTACACCGGAGTTCAATCTCGAATTAGCCAAGGCACATCAGAAGGCATTTGCAGACTGGGCTAGAGCCAAGGAAGCAGCAGATTTCTCCATGTTCGAGGACAGCCTGAAGGAAGTGGCACGCTTAGATCGTCAGGTGACATCCTTGCGTAGCGAAGTTCCAGAGCTTCACGCAGATCTGCCATACGACTATAAGTTGGACGATTATGAAGAGGGCATGACCACTGCTGATTTGGATCGTATTTTTGGCGAGTGCAAGGAACGCCTGGTTCCTCTTTTGAAAAAGATTCAGGCAAGCAAGAAAAAGATTCGCACCGATTTCTTATCCCGTAAGGTCACCAAGGCACAGCAGGAAGCACTTGCATACAAAGTCATGGAGTATATGTGCTATGACATGAATCGTGGTGCCCTTACCACCAGCGAGCACCCATTTACCATGGATGTTGCCAAGGATGATGTTCGAATTACAACACATTACTATGATGATGCATTTTTATCCAGTCTGTATTCCGTCGTTCACGAAAGCGGCCATGGTCTGTTCGAGTTGAATGTTCCGGGAGAGACTTGGGATCATTTTGCAACCAACAAGACCATGGGACAGCATGAGAGCGTTTCCAGATTCTACGAGAATATCATCGGAAGAAGCGAAGCATTTGCTGATGTGGTATATGATATGGTAGCAGAGGTAATGCCACATGTTGTAGAGGGCGTTTCCAAGAAGGAATTCTTTGAAGCACTGAATACCGTAACCCCGAGTCTCATCCGTACCGAGGCAGACGAGTTCACCTATACCTTCCATGTCATTATTCGTTACGAGATTGAGAAGGAAATCCTGAACAATGGATTGGACGTTTCCGAGATTCCTGCACTCTGGACCAAGAAGTACAAGGAATATCTGGGAGTTGAACCATCCAACGACAAGGAAGGCTGCTTGCAGGATATGCATTGGACCGAGGGCTTCGGCTACTTCCCTGCATATGCACTGGGTAACATGTACAATGCAATGTACTACAACCGTATGAAGGAAGAAGTGGATATCGAGAAGGCTATCCGCTCCGGCAGTCTGGCAGAAATCAATGCTTGGATGCAAGAACATGTATGGAAAAAGGCAGATCTTCAGACTCCAAAGGAATGGATTATGGAGATCACCGGCAGAGAGTTAACTTCTCGTGATTTCTTGGATTATATCGAAGCAAAGTATACCAAGATTTACGAGTTATAATAGTTACATAGGGAGGAAGTAATATTGAACGAAAGAACAGCAAAACAGAACTTTTCAACCATGGGCTTGTCCCTCTTCGTATTCCTGATTGTAGTAAGCGCATTACAGATTGGCATTAGCGCAGTGGTACAGGCTGTAAGTCCGGCAGATGAGTATCCGAGTTGGGCATTTTGGCTGGTAAACTTTGTGCCAATGTACTGTGTAGGCTTACCGCTTTGCTATTTTATGATGAAAAAGGTACCGGCAGAGGATCTTGTTGAAACAACAACATTTACTGCAGGCCGTTGGTTCAAGTTTTTGATCTTAAGCTTTTTCGTAATGGTTATTGGTAACCTGATTGGAACAGCAGTAGCAGCGTTGTTTAGCTTGGTTGGGATTAACTCTAATGCGACGGTAGATACCTTGATGTCCCAGACATCTTGGGTTGGCATCATTGTTCTTGCAATCATTGGTCCAATCGTTGAGGAATTCATTTTCCGTAAATGGCTTATCGACCGTATGCATGTATATGGCGGCAGCGTTGCAGTGGTTACTTCCGCATTAATGTTTGGTTTATTCCATGGCAACTTCGCACAGTTCTTCTATGCATTCTTCTTAGGACTGGTATGGGGCTATGTATACTACAAGACCGGCAAGGTAATTTATTCTGCACTGATGCACATGACCATCAACTTCTGTGGCGGTGTCATTGCTCCTTGGTTGATTTCCGGATTGGATTTGACCGATCCTGCAGCGTTGGCTGCCAGCCCGAAGTATATCGGCTACATGGTATACGAAGTTATTGTGATCGTCTTGGCAATTGTAGGTCTCGTATTCTTTATTAGAGGACGTAAGAGCATTGCATTTGCCGAAGAGAGATTACAGCTTCCGAAGGAAGATGAGAAGAAGACACCATGGTGCAACGTGGGAATGATGTTGTTCCTGATTGGATGTCTTGCACTTTTTGTTGTAGGTTTGGTTGGAAGTTATATAGCAAATGCTATGGCATAATAAAAAGGGTGGCTACCAATGGTAGTCACCCTTTTTTAATTCAGTTCAATACTATCAGAAATGTAATACTGGAAATTATGTGCATTGCAGTAGTTCTCAATGCTGATTGCGGTATCCGGATCCGGCGCATACTCGATGACATAAACAAGTAGGTTCTGCTGTGCACAGGATTCGAGGTATTGCTTGTAGTAATCTGTAGTAGCGCTGCTCTGGAAGCTATAGCCCTTGAAACGGTCGTAGGTGGTGTAAACGCCCTCCTGGCATACCGCCTCAATGAGGTAGGTCAGCTCGCCAGTGCTAAGACCACGGGAAACGAATGGATCGCCTCCATTGATAATAATCGGTAGATTAAAGCCCTGCAGGTTGTTGATGATATTCAGAAGACCCTGATACATCTCATCGGTAGGGTATGCGGTGTAGACATCCGTGTTGTCAATAAAGAAGCCATCTACACCCTTGTCCACAAGCTGCTGCGCTAGCGTACCGGTGACGTAATTCTGCCAGTCCGGATTGGAACAATCCATCCATACTTCGTCGGGCCAATTCTCGCGAACACCAAGGGAATAGGAGCTCATCTCTTCGTAGTAGGAACGAGATTGCTCTAAGGAGCCGACATTCAGGTAGCTTACAACCGTGGTGCCATAGGACTTCATGGTGGCAATCTGTTCCGGGGTAAAAGCTTGCGCATCAATCACTGCTAGGCTGTAGCCGTTGGTACGGGCAGCCTCGACACCGTCTATACCGATGAATACGCCAAAGTTGCCGTTGTTCTTGTAGAGCGCAGTGTTGGCCTCGGTCTCGATGAACTGGGCACTGTCCTCTTCGGAATCCTCCTTATCTCCAAAGGGGAGAATAGCCATGACCTGATTGACAATGCCATGCTTTGGATCCATAAGCCCGAGATTCACCAGTGCGGTATTTACCAGAATGACGCCGATGAGCATCACAATGGTAAAGGCCAGTAACCCCATGATAAATCCTTTGAAAGTTGTCTTTTCTTCCTGCTCCTCAACAGGAGCAGTGCTATTATCATTCTCTGCCATGCCTTTATTTTATCAAAAAAAATAAGCGTTGTGTTATAATTACAACAGATTTTGACAACAATTTTGACTGTTTTTAAAGAGGTGTACATCTATGTATCAGTTGATTTCCAGACTAATCGTGTATCGAGATTTTGGAGAGAATAGTATCCTTGGTAATCTAGCGAAGATAACAGAGGATTTTGACGCCGGTGCGCCGGGACATGAGCTTACCACTCGCATTTATGCTGAGGTGAAGCGCATTTTGGATTTGTCCACGGAGTATGGATTCGACGAGAATTTGTGGCATTGCTATTTGACCTTTTTATTACTAACCAACGCCAATTCCTTCACCCTGACCACTGAGAAAATGGGAAGCCAGGAGGGTAGCATCAATCATTTTATCAAGAATGATTATGAGATTTTCCGTGCGCTATTTGACTATGACTTCGGGCCGATGGAAGAAAAGTTGGGAATTGATTGTTTTACAACATTAGAAAACTATCATGCCATCATCAAAAAAGAGCGGATGTACAACCTGAACGTATCCGAGAAGGTACGCCAGGTTTCTAAGGAATTAGAGGGTGCGGCGGATGTTGATGCATTTTTCAACATTGTTACCGGCTTCTATAAGCAGTTTGGGTTTGGCATGTTCGGACTGAATGCGGCCTTCCGCCTGCGGGACGAGAGATTGGCAGACGGTTCGGTTGATATTTATCCAATCAATAATACAGAGAAGGTGACGTTGGATGATTTGGTAGGGTATGAGTGGCAGAAGCAGCGCCTCATCGAGAACACCGAGGCTTTCGTAGCCGGCAAGCCTGCCAACAATTGCCTGCTCTATGGTGATTCCGGCACCGGCAAGTCCACCTGTATCAAGGCGATTATTAACCAGTATTACCCTCAGGGCCTTCGTATGATTGAGATTTACAAGCATCAGTTCAAGGATTTGAATGCGGTGATTTCTACCATTAAGAATCGCAACTATCGATTTGTTATCTATATGGATGATTTGTCCTTTGAAGATCATGAGACGGAATACAAGTTCTTAAAGGCCGTCATCGAGGGTGGTGTAGAGATGAAGCCGGACAATATCCTCATCTATGCTACTTCCAACCGTCGTCACCTGATTCAGGAGACCTGGAAGGATCAGGACAATATGGAGACCCATGGTGAGATTCACACCAATGACTCCATTCAGGAGAAGCTTTCTTTGGTAAACCGCTTCGGAGAGACCATTAACTTCTCTACTCCGACCCGCATCGAATACCACGAGATTGTTCGTGCTCTTGCCGCTCGTGTGCCTAGCATCCAGCTGGAGGACAAGGAGCTGCTGCTTCAGGCGGACCAGTGGGAGATGATGCATGGAGGCATCTCCGGACGTACCGCGCAACAATTTGTGAACCACCTTGCTGGGGTCTGAAATGACTCCCTTGGGGACGGGGTTAGTGGTTCATTGTACTTGTATTGATACAATGAACCACTAACCCCGTCCCCG
>JAILCW010000016.1 GCA_024690265.1 Lachnospiraceae bacterium
TTACCGCGCACCATCTAGTACTCACGTATGCAAAGGCCTGCTACGGAGCATATATAGATGAGCAGCAGCTCTGTCTGCTACCTATTACTTGTAAAAGTAAGCGTTCTACCATCCTTGCTATCCCCCGATCTCTTGCCGCCGTGGGCGGTAACAATGGCTTTTACTACAGATAAACCGATACCATAGCCACCGGTTTTGGTACTTCGTGATTCGTCTGCTCGGTAGAATCTCTCAAACAAGATATTGTGGTTACCGATAGCTATTTCGTCTACGGTGTTTTGGAAGGTGAGTTTTAGTTTGTGCTTACCTTTTTGCACCTTTTCCAACTTCACAAGGATAGAACCTTTGTCGTTGGAGTACTTCATGGCATTGTCCATTAGAAGTGTAATCATCTGTAAGATGTTGGTTTCATCGCCATGGAGGTGGACTTCCGGTGCGATGACACGCTCTAAGGTTTTTCCTTTGGAGATAGCTACTGCTTCGTAGGAATCCAAAGTTTCGTTCAACAAGGCGGATAAATCAAAGTTGCGCATCTCCAACTTGGTGTTTTCCTCGTCCATACGGGACAAGAACACCAGCTTTTCCGTTAGGGACGTCAGGCGTTTAATCTGATTACGAATGCTCTTCGTCCACTCACTCTCCCCTGCTTCCATCTCAATGACCTCGGTATTGGCATCGATGATGGCCAGCGGTGTTTTGATTTCGTGGCTGGCATCTGTGATAAAGCGCTTCTGCTTTTCATAACTCTCTGCCACTGGCCGAAACACAATTCTCGAGAAGAGAAGTACCAGTATCAAATAGGAGATTGCTCCAAGGGTGCTCACAATGAGGCTGGCCCGCAGGAATGCATAAAAGGTGGCAAACTCACGATTACAATCCAAGAACACATAATATACGGTTCCATCGGTCTTCGTCGCCTTCTGATAACGGTATCGCTCATAGTACCCGAAGGTCTGACCAGCCTGCACCACAGCCTCTGCCATGCTTCTTGCATCCGTCTCCGTGATAGAAGCAATATTATCCATTTGTATGGCGGTAATAGTGCCTACCTCAGACATTTCCACGCGAAAATAGCGGGCATCAAAAGGAGTCTCTGTCATGATTCGATTATCCGCGAAATTAAAATCCTTGGGTGGTTCCTCCGGTCCTTTCAGATGATTCTTAAACTTCTCAAAAGTACCTTCGTTATCTATCAACATTGCCATACGAGCCTGAGCTGTTTTATCTACATTGTGGTAGTTCGACAGGTTAATCATTGTGATAATCAGCGCAAGCACAATGAGGATTGCCAACATAGATACTGCAATGAATCGTTTTCTTAAGTCACGAATCATGTTTCTACCTCCACGCTATATCCTACGCCACGAGCAGCCTTAATAATCACATTGGCGTCTAAGGATGCCAACTTTTTTCTTATATAAGAGACGTAAACCCACACCACGTTCTGTTCTGTCTCCGTATCGTATCCCCAGATTTTGTCCATGAACTGATCTACGGATACAATCTGCCCTGGGTTAGTCATAAGCATCTCCAACATCTGGAATTCCTTGTTGGCCAATCGAATGCTTCCCTTATCCGTAACCAGTTGGTAGGTACTTCGGTCCAGTTCCACATTACCGAGACGAAGCTTGGCATCTAGCACCTCACCCTGACGACGGGTAATGGCACGAACTCGCGCCAGTAACTCCTTCATTGCAAACGGCTTGGTGAGGTAATCATCTGCTCCCGCGTCCAATCCCGTCACACGATCATCAATTTCAGACTTGGCTGTTAATAATAGGATAGGAATGTCGTTACCTGCCGCACGTACCTTTTTCAATACGGTAATGCCATCCATCTTGGGCATCATGATATCTAAAATGGCAGCATCATATAATCCCGTCTCCAAATAATCCAGGGCGTCTGCTCCATCATAGACAGCATCTACTGAATAATTATTATGTTTTAAAATTGCAACCAATGCATTGGACATCTCCAATTCATCTTCTGCCAACAGTAATCTCATAGCTTTTTCTCCTTCTCTATTTTCACTTTGCCACAATTTTTCATGGATAACAACGGATATGGGCAAATTTAAAGTTAATTTAAAGTTCGCCTTAAGTTTCGCTTAAGTATCAGTTGGTATGATTCATTCAACATCAACAAAGCACAAAAGAAAGGGATCACTTATGAACACTTTATTTCAAGGATTATTCGATACAGCAACTACCAATGTAATCTCTGTATCCAGTTTTATAACATGTGTCCTGGTGGCACTTCTTATCGGAGCTTTTTTAACTTGGGTTTATTCCTATAAGAGCAAATACACCAAGAGCTTCTTGTTGACCCTATTTATCTTGCCGGCAATCGTATGCGTGGTCATCATGATGGTTAACGGCAATATTGGAGCCGGGGTTGCAGTGGCCGGAGCCTTCTCCCTTATCCGCTTCCGGTCGGTACCGGGAAGTGCCCGTGACATCGCAACTATATTTCTGGCAATGGGAACAGGACTTCTTTGTGGCATGGGTTACTTAGCATACGCAGTCCTCTTCGCACTTATTATCGGTTTGGTTATGATTTGTTTTTCCGCATTCCGCATTGGAAGCAGAAGCACCGAAGACACTAAGGTTCTTCGCATTACCATTCCGGAAGATCTCAATTACAGCGAAGTGTTTGACCAGCCATTGGATAAGTATACCTCTCGCCACGAGATGACTTCTGTCAAGACAACTAACATGGGCAGTATGTTTAAGCTTACCTACGATATTAATCTAATTGACCCAGCCAAGGAAAAAGACTTGATTGACGAACTTCGTCAAAGAAATGGAAACCTGGAAATCAGCATTATGAGACAGGAGTGTGGTATCAATGAGTTATAAAAAATTCTTAGCACTTGTTGCAATTACAACATTAACAACAGGCATTATTCTGACCGGATGCGGCGGTTCCACTACCGCATCCACTACCTCCCCTTCGGCAACTGCTACTACGATTAGCACCGATAGCACCACCGCCAACGAGTCAGAGTATTTTACAGATAGAGATTATAACTATAGCTATGATGAATCCAGTGCTACTAGAGTAACACTAAGCGACAACGAGACTTATACCATCAGTGAGGAGGGTGTGTACATCTTCTCCGGCAGTGTAAGCAATGCCCAGATTATGGTGAATGCAGATGAAACCGCCAAGGTTCAGATCGTTCTCGATAACCTTACCATGGCCAACGACAGCACTGCTTGTATCTATGGATTATCTGCAGACAAAATCTTTATAACCACTGCAGACGGTTCCGCCAACAGTCTATCTATGACCGGTAGCGAATATGTTGCCATTGATGCCAACAACATTGATGGCGTGATTTTCTCCAAATGCGATATCACCTTAAACGGTGGCGGTTCCCTGGATATTAGTGCTACCGTTGGGCACGGCGTTGTATCCAAGGATGATCTGAAGATTACATGCGGCACCTACAACTTCGCAGTTGCCAAAAAAGCTATCGAAGGTAAAGAAAGCGTTCGCATCGGTGGAGGAAGCATTAATGTCAACGAATGTTATGAAGGTATTGAGTCTCAAGAGATTATAATTTTAGATGGTGAGATTCACATCACTGCCAGCGATGATGGATTAAATGCTGTAAGTGCGGACGATAATGATAATAATCAAGGAATCGAATCCGATGGTGTCAGCAATATTCTCATTGAAGGCGGCACAATCTATATTAATTCACAAGGCGATGGTATTGATTCCAATTGCACCGTTACCATTAATGATGGTGCCATCTATGTAGACGGCCCTACCGGTGGTGCAAATGGAGCTGTAGATTTTGCCGGAGGAGGAACCATCAACGGCGGTACATTCATCGCTGTAGGAAGTAGCGCCATGGCAGAGAACTTCGCTTCTGACTCCACCCAGGGAAGCATTTTGTTGAACTTAAATTCCAACGAAACCGGTGAAGTCCAGTTGCTTGACAGTGACAGCAATGTACTCGCCAGCTTTACACCAAGTAAATCCTACAATTCTGTACTTATCAGTACCGCAAGCATTGAAGATGGTGCGACTTATACCCTGGTAACCGGCAGCACTTCTACTGAGATTACTATGGACGGCCTGATCTATGGTGAAGGAAGCGGAATGACTGGTCCTGGCGGTATGGGCGGATTTGGCGGCCATGGCGGAAATTTTCAGCCGGACGAGAACTTCCAACCAGATGAAAACTTTCAACCAGGACAACGACCAAATAGTAATTAATAAAAAGGGCGGTACCGAGTACCGCCCTTTTCCCATCCAATTGCAAAAGGAGTATAATGAACTCTAGTATGCAAAAGGAGCAATTATCATGACTAGAAAATCCATCACAAGCATTCTTGTTGCCGGCATTACCTTGATACTAACCGGCTGCAACCAAGCCATCGATTATACATCTCTCGAGCCTCCTGTCATTGACATTGCAGTCCCGGAGGAAACAGAAGAACCCGAGCCTACCAGTCACTATATCGTTGAAGATATGGCAGCAGCTAGCACCCACAGTCAACTGATACTTGTAACTACAGCAGATACCGTTACAACCGACGCCTCCGTCAGCTACTTCAAAAAGGATGGTGACACCTGGTACGAGGTCTTCTCGGTAGATGGTCATGTTGGTGTAGATGGTATTGGTGAGGCTTCCGAATATGTTAGCCGTACTCCGACTGGGTTGTATCACTTCACCATGGCATTTGGTAAGTTACCGGATCCAGGTTGTAAAATCGGATACACCGAAGTGGATGAATATGATTATTGGGTGGATGACCCAGAATCCCCTTACTATAATCAATTTGTCAGATGTGACAATCCTGACAATATAGAGTGGAGTTCTGCAGAGCATCTATCCTCCGTTGGCGATTCCTATAATTACGTCCTCGCCTTGGACTATAACAGTAACTGTGTTCCTGGCGCAGGCTCCGCCATCTTCTTGCACTGTTATGCAGATATTCCATCTCAAGGCTGTGTTACCATCCCGCAGGAATATATGGAATTGCTACTACAGAATGTCTCCGCTGATTGCGGTATTATTATTGATACCGAGACAAATATCACCAACTACTAAATGGTAGCCATATAATGTGTCACCTCTGCTTTTATCCAATCCAAAGACTTTTGGGTTTCGTAGTTGTCAGAGGTGACATTTATTAATTTATCCAAATACCCCTGGTCTCTTACTATCTCAACACTTCGCGGATACACCAGTTCAAACATCAAGCTAATCTGTCCTACCACATTATCCATAGTGGTCTTCTTAAGAGAACGCAACACTGCATGATGCTCCTTCACACAGTTCAACACCTCCGGTGTGATATCGCAACTACGCAGATCATCGGTGGTACAGTTGTAAATCTCCTCTAAGCTAAACTCGATATTTACACGGAAGATATCAATCTTGTCAGCGTCGCGAAGGAGATTGCAAAACTGTTTGGTTCGCTCATCCAGATTCTCCGGGATACGATAATCGCTATGATGACGAACTGCCGTCTCAATCAACCTATCTTCCGATGCATCCAGCACGAAGGATCGAATCAAAGCATCCTCTCCCTTACGCCCAAAAAGCAAATCTGCTCCAAACTCCGCATGGTTGATAGATATGGCATCTGTAAAGGTTCCATAACGATGCAACTGCTCAAATCGTCCAATATCATGGAGCATTCCCAGCAACCACGCCAAATCCTTCTCTTCATCACTTAAGTTGATACTCTCGGCAATTCGCTCACACAAAGAAGCAACACGATAGGTATGCTCATATTTCAGTCGAATCTTAGCATCCTCCATGTCATAGTTCTCCGTATAGATTTGAAACATGGTAATGACTTGTTTTCTATCAATTTTCATAAAAATCGCCCTCTCTTTTTGTCATGCCCTTCCCGTCAAATATGGCTATAATAGAATTATTAACAGCGTATTCTGTAGAAGGGAGTTTTTATGGAATTTTCTGAATTACTCAAATCCTATATGAAGGATTTACATATCACAGCGAAGGAGCTCGCAGAGACAACAGAGCTATCTCCATCCGTTATCAGCCGTTATCGTAGTGGCGAGCGTGTCCCGGCAATTGACAGCCAGCAATTGGAGGCCATTGTCAAAGCCCTTGGCAAAAAAGCCAAAGAGGTGGAGCATCCCACCCTTGGCAAAAAAGTCATCCGCGCAGCATTTGCTGAAGCACTTGCTAACAAGGAGTCTTCCGGCGCCGAACTAGCACCACGGTTATCTGCCCTAATGGAGGTTCTCGGCATATCTCAGGCAGAGCTGGCACGAGGAAGCGAATACGATCCTTCTCAGTTATCCCGCATTCGCAAGGGTCAACGTATGCCTGCTGATTTGGCGCATTTTACCAATGCCGTAGCTTCTTATATCTCTTCTCAATATACCACATCCGAGCAGAGGAAGACATTGGAAAACCTAATTCAGACAGATGTTCTCACTTCGCAAAAACAGGTGGCCGATGCCATTGAAGCCTACTTAATTGCAACCGGCGATGCACCTTTGGAAGTGGCACCAGCCACGGCTGAGAAGAAAGAGAAAAAGGAAAAGAAATCCGAAAAGTCCGAGCAACCAAAGCAGAAGTCCAAAGCCACCCTAACAGAGGAGGAACATAAAATCGAAGCCCTGCTTGGCCGTATCGACGCCTTCCATTTGCAGCAGTTTTTGCGTCGTCTATCCAAGAATTCCGAACGCAAAGCCATAATCTCCAAATTTGCAGAGCGTTTCACCAGTACATATAAGAATATTTCCGAGATACGCCAAGGCATCCTATTTTTCCTACAAGAGATTGGAAAGGAATCCATTCCAGGTCCATTGTACTGGGAAGATGATGTTACCGGTGGATTGTCGGCTATGACAACCGCTCAGCAACAGCAGTTTTGTACAGAACTTATCCACGTGTTACAAGGGAACCATTCCCTATGCATCGCAGAGTCCGTTGAACCGGATTATGATGCCGTAATGGCCAACGTGGAGCTATGGTTACCACTATACATGGTTGGCAACATGCGAAGCTACCGCACCACCCCCGGAGGCAAGGAAGATTACCGCAATCTCTCCATTTTTACCGAAGAGAATATCCTCTATGGCACTTCTGTTTCCACCAGAAGCAACGAAGCCCTTGCCTATCGCAAGAAGGGTACAACCGAAATCTCCTATGCCATGGAGCAATTCCAGAAGTTAATTGCAGAGGGCCAGTCCCTCATTACGGTGTACCGTAAGAGTCAACGCAATAGCTTCCATCGCTACTTGAAGACCTATATTCCTCAGAAAGCTCGCAGAATCAGTTATTGCAATACACTTCCTCTAGCTACCATGAGTGAACCGTTGCTGAATTCAATCCTAGAAGCCAATCAGGTTGATGCAGCAGATTGTGAGCGTATCCGTCACTTCTGGGACTATCAGAGACAGCAACTGAAATATGCCGTAACCGAAAGCGAAGTCACCTATATCTATCCTGTGATTTCCAAGGAACAGTTTGCCACCCATCCACTAACACTGGACTTATCCGAATTGTTCCTAGGCGGTACCATCTTCTATAGTTACGAGGAGTATGAGCAGCACTTGGCTTCTACGAGAACCTTTGCCAAGACCAATATGCGTCTGACGCTTAAGGAATTGAACCATATCCCATTTGCCCATCTATCCATCACCTGGAAGCAGGGCATGCCTGTCATCCTATCCAAGGATGTCTCTCCGGCAACACATTGGGTAATTAGTGATCCAATTCTAACCAAGGTAATCGGCAACTATCTCACAAAACTATAAACCTAAAAACGTCCGGCCCCTCACAAGGCCGGACGTTCTTTTATGAAATATGTTTCTTAAACCAATCGGTAATCTCATCCAATCTACGTAGTCTATGCTTCGGCTTACCGGAACGGGACAGTTCATGATTCTCTCCCTTAAATACAATAAGACGTGTCTCGATACCACGAGCTACCAGTGCCTGCATCATCTGCATTCCTTCCGGCAACGGGCAACGATAATCTTCATCACTATGAAGGAACAACGTTGGCGTCTTCACTTGATCTGCATACTTAAGGGGAGAGCGATCCCACAGTTGCTCATGATTCGCCGTTCCAAATAATCCCTTGGCACCGCACTGATCTGGGCCGAATTCCGCTCCAATGTCAGAAATATAAGAGAAGGAAATCCAGTTACTGATAGAACGCTGAGATGCACAAGCGCAGAATCGATCCGTATGACCAATAATCCAATTCGTCATAAAACCACCGTAGCTTCCACCGGTCTCACAGAGTTTCTTCTTATCAATATTCGGATAAGATTCCAATACAGCATCTGTAAAGTCCATCAAATTCTGAAAGTCCGTCGTGCCATAAGCGCCACGAATATCCGCGAAGTCATCGCCGCGTCCATCCGAGCCCTTGATATTGGTAAAGAATACGATAAATCCTTCCGCTACCCAGTACTGCATCTCATGGAAAAAGGTCTCTCCGTAGACGCAACGCGGACCGCCATGCACATCCAGAATTGCCGGATACTTTTTCTTCGGTGAATAATTCTCCGGAAGCAATACCCATCCACGCATATCCATTCCACAGGAGGTATAATCCACACGGTTTGGCTTCGCAATATAACGCTCTTCCAATGCTTCATCGTTCAAATTGGTCAGACGCTGCATATTCTTGCCATCTCGATCCATTACATATACTTCTGCCACGTGATTCCAATCTTGATACACAACAGCAATGGCTTCTGCACTTACATCCATGGAGCAAAGCATTCCATCCTCTTCCCATATGGTTTCCTGTACCAGCTTGCCACGATTTGGACGGAACCGAAAAATAGCATTATGATCCCGAATGGTTGCAAAGGTCAAATACTCCTTACCATCGCAGTATGTTCCGCCACCACCTTCAGCTGTATCTCCAATCACACTGGAATATAAGGATACTTCCGGACGATACATCATCTTCAGACCGTCCTCATCAATACGTACCAAATCTGAGGTCTGATTCACTCCATAGGTCTTCATATCAGAAGCGGATGCATATAACTTGCCTCCGATTTCGAAGAATCCGCCAATTCCATGGTCCATTTTGCCATAGACGGTCTCTACCTTATTTGTGTCCAAATCATATAAAAACACCTTATTGTACATGCTACGGCGTCCCTTAAAGGTTGCACCATAGAAATATGCTTTGTGACCTTCGATGCGGATACCACCGGCATCCATTGTTGGGGCTGTTAAACGCTTCGCCACCAATTTGTCAGTGCCGTCAATTGTCAGCAAAAAGATTGCATCGCGACTGCCGGACGTATATCCGGCACCATTAAACCAGTATGGAACCTCATCCACAACATGATAGTCTTCCTCTGCTTTTTTCTCTTCCGCCTTCTTCTTTCGGGTTTCTTCATCATCCCTAAAAGCATCCGGATCGTCCACACGAATACTTCCCGTCACAAGATAATGCGTCTCATCCATTTGTTCAAACTGCCCCAAACCAAATGGAATGGTCACCCATGGGGCAGCCTCACCACCACGCACATCCAAAAGATACAAGTCTGTGGTCCCTGGCTTTGTTTCCTTCGTATTACGTCTAAGAATCAGCGTATGTTCGTCCTTCCAAGCCACTACTGATGCATCGATACTCCAGGTTACCTGCTTCGCCTCACCATCACGGGCCAACCACACATCACTGTGATACTCATTCTTCTCTACGTCCGCGCGTTTCACCTGAAAAGCCAGATATTCGCCAGATGGACTATACTTTAAGCCACTTGGTATACGATAAATCGCAAGATCATCTTTTTGAATTTTCTTTAATTTAGCCATGTCATCTTCCTCTTTTTTACAAAAACTTACCCTCTCATTATAACTTTAAATTTCACATTTTCCATGGCTTTGTTGATTATTGTACAAAAAGCATCCGGCCCGAGAGAGGTGGACCGGATGCTTTTATAAATAAGAGGGGAGGTAAGTTGTCAAATATTTTCGTCGGAGAATGCCCAAGCATTCTTAATCTCAGAGCTAATGGAATCTAAGTTCCATCGCTGGGCGCTTAGCTCAACGTTATTCGGATCGTTAATGATGACTTCACCATTCTTCAATCCACACATTACAATGAAGTGCCCGCCGGTAGTAAAGGTACCCGGAGACATACTACAGATTACCGGATGTCCCTGCTGTAATTCGAAATATATGTTGGAGGTATCCGCTCCAAGCTCAGTACAAATCAGATTGCGGCTGGAGGCATACTCTTCAAACAAGGACCACTTGGTCCCTGTTCCTTCCAGATAAAAATCATTATTCATGGCATAATCCGCCACTGCTGTTGGTGTTACGCTTTCATCTCTCGTCAATCCTTCGGTAACCATCGCCAAGCAAGTCGGCGCACAACCGCAAATACCAATATTGCTGTCGCCATAGTTTACAAACCCCCATCTATCATCCCATTGCATAAAAAGCGGAATATCTTCGCGTTCTTCCTTTGCTGTCAGGCGGTCATCTCCCACCGCATCATAAGTACCATTTCCATATTCATATAAGAAATGAATCAATCCCGGATTGCCCATAGATGCCTCAACCTTGCCCTCCGGGAACAAGTCGCTATGCTGTTGTAACCACGCGTATTCTTCTTCGGTCTGGCCCTTGGTAAAACGGGCTGTACTAGCCATCTCGCCCCTATTGGTCCCGCATTTCGTTAACACCAGCGCTGCAATGACCAACAAGAGTATGATTTCTTCCATCCGAAGGATAAGTATTTTACGCTTATATCGTTGTAGTTTCCTTGAAGGTTGTCTTGTACCCATAATTATCCCTACAATACAATTACATCGTTTACTGTACTATCTATTCTAGTACACCTATTATAATTTTTCAACCCTCTGCGCAAAAAAATCCCACGAGAAATCTTCTCGTGGGATTCACATACTTATTCTGCCGGTACAGCTTCCTCCACAGCAGGTGTTTCTACCACCTCTTCGGTTGTGGCTGCCGGTGCTGCTCCTCCGGTAGAGGAGTTGGCAATATCCAACTTGCCGCCGGATTCCAAAGTTTCAATGGCCCGTTCTGCTGCGCGGGCTTTTCTGGTGTTCGGATATGTCTCTACAATCTTCTTGTAGTAGGTCAATGCATTCTCATTATCTTCTACTGCGGCGTAGCTCTGCGCCAAATAGTTTATAGCATCGCCATTGCTATATGCCTCGTCGATGGCCACTACCTTAGCAAAAGCATCTACTGCCTGCTGGAACTCCTGCTTGTAGAATGCCGTGTAGCCTTCGCGATAATATTTATCGCACTGATATACATTGGTCTGAGCAATGATTTCATCATACAATGCCTGCCCATTGGCTGATAAGAGATCTCGATTGATAGTCTCCATGGCTGTACATGCAGCTTCCATGTCACCGGTGGTGCGTGCCGTTTGTGCTTCTAATAGCTTCTCGTAGGATTGCTTCTGGTCACCCTTGCCGGTGTATTTGTCCAGCTCTTCGTTCAATGAATCAATCTCACGTTGTAACACCGCTACGTCCGTTGCTGTGCTGCTGGCCTTCTCATTAGCATCCACTAATGCGCTAGCAGCATCGCTATTGGCATTCTGGCGAATGGTTGGAACAACAAGGAACATACAAACCAGGACTCCGATAATAATTCCTACCAAGATATTCACAATACCACTCTTGGAATTATCCATAGCCTCAATAAAGGTCTGACGTGGTGTATACCCATCAGCATTATTGACATAATCCAAGCTCTCGTCCCTACGCTTCTTTTTCTTGTTGGACTTCTTGTCCTTCAAGACACGGCGAACTTCCTGCTGATACGCAATAGTGGTTGGATTCTTGATATCAATCTTGGCAGCCTCAGACAATTCTTTCTTGGCATCTGCGTATTTACCTTCCATCATCAGAAGTAGTGCCAACAACTGTCTTGCGCGAATCATATTGGACTGCATAGACAACACACGCTTCAGTTGAATCTTGGCCAAATCATAACTCTTCTGTCGTACATACTCGATGGCCTGATTGTACTTCTTGGTGGTTTGGTTCAGCTTCTCCAACATATTGGCGCCGTGCTGTAAATCATCCATATAATGATCTGCAATCGGGTTATTCTCCGGGAAATAGTTCTTGGAAATCACCCACTCACTTAAAGCTTGTACCGTCTCGCCCATCTCAAAGTACACAAGACCCAAGAGGTTTCTGGCATCCATATTGTATTTGTAATATTTTAAGCTCTGATTCAGGTACTCAGCTGCTCCGGTCAAATCACGAATCTTGGCACGCTCCAATCCTTCATTGTAAAAGATATTGGACGCATGAATCACCTTACGATAAGCGCTGTTATCCGCTCCGCAATATGGACAGGAAGACTGTTCCCCAATCTCATTCTGGCAATAAAAGCAATTCATAATCTCTTACCGCTTCTTTCCCTGCTTGGATAAATTCTCAGCTACCATTTCTTTCATGATGTCTACCATATCCGTCAAATCGCGGCTATGAATCGAATCCTCTGCCTCGCCAACTTCCATACTCGGCTTGTACTTTTTCAATTCTTCCTCGAAATCAATCATGATTCGTTCCTCTTTCTATAGATCATCCTTAGAAAAACTATGTGGCAAGAGTTCCGCTAAGGTAGTCACTTCATAACCATCCTTAGTTCCAACAACAATTTCCATGTCCTTGTCGCAAAACTCATTGATTACCTGACGGCAAATACCGCAAGGGTAGCACGCCTTATCAACCACCCCCTTGGGGCCACCACACAGAGCCAGCGCCTTAAAATCTCTACGGCCATCGCTTATAGCTTTAAAGATTGCAGTACGCTCTGCACAGTTGGCTGCACCATAGGACGCATTCTCAATATTGCATCCACTGTAGATGGTACCATCCTCCATGAGGTATGCAGCACCAACGTAGAAGTTGGAATATGGCGCGTAAGCCTTCATCATAGCTTCCCTGGCAGCTGCAAGTAAACCTTCTCTATCGTAACTCATATGCCTACTCCGCAGCCTTTACTGCACTAACAACACGGCTGGTTCCAAGACGGCTGGCACCAATCTCAATAAACTTCTCAGCATCAGCAAGGCTTCCGATTCCACCGGCAGCCTTAACAAGCTTGTCACCAGTCATATGCCTAATCATCAACTCTACATCTTCGAAGGTTGCTCCGTTGGTGGAGAAACCGGTAGAAGTCTTGATGTACTCAGCCTTGGACTTATTTACCACGTCGCACATTGCAACGATTTCATCCTTGGTAAGTAAGCAGGTCTCAATAATAACTTTCAGAAGCTTACCATCGCAATGATCCTTAATGGCATTGATTTCAGCAAGGATATCATCCCAACGGCCTTCCTTTGCCCAGCCAACATTGATAACCATGTCAACTTCCTCTGCACCATTCTTTACAGCATCATTGGCCTCGAAGCACTTCGCAGCAGTAGTTGAATAACCGTTCGGGAATCCAATAACGGTACAAACCTTCAGATGTCCACCCTGCTCCTTGATGTAGTCGGCAGCCTGCTTCACAAAGGAAGCAGGGATGCATACAGATGCGGTATCGTACTTCATACCGTCATCAACGATCTGCTTGATGTCAGCCCAAGTGGACTCCACCTTTAATAATGTATGGTCAACTTTGCTTAAAATTTCCTGATTTGTCATGGTACTACCTCTCTTAAATTACTTATTCATGCTCTCCAAACGAGCAACAACTTCTGCCATCATCTGTTCATACTTGGCAAGCTTGTCTTTCTCCTCAGCAACCTTAGCCTCCGGTGCCTTGGACAAGAACTTCTCATTGGATAACATTGCCTTGGAACGCTTCAACTCACCTTCTAAGCGAGCCTTCTCCTTGGTAAGACGCTCCTTCTCCTTCTCGAAGTCTACTAAGTCTTCCAATGGGATATATAATACAGCGTCCGGAATCACTACAGATACTGCATCCTCCGGAATGCCACCCTTACCTTCCTGAACTACTACTTCACTTGCACCTGCAAGTCCCTGATATACCGGCTGAATGCTGGTGAAAATATCACGGATTGCTGCATCAGAAGCAGTTACAAAAAGCTTTGCCTTGCGGCTTGGTGGAACATCCATATCAGTACGAAGGGTACGGATACCACGAACCAATTCCTTGGCACGCTCAACAGCTGCTTCCTCTGCCTCGAAGTTCCACTCTGCCTTGAACTCTGGCCAAGAAGAAATCATGATAGATTCCTCTTCCGGATGCAATGCACAGTAGATCTCTTCCGTAATGAATGGCATGTATGGATGTAACATCTTAAGGGCATTGGACAGTACGGTACGTAAGGTCCAAAGAGCTGCATTGGCAGAAACTGCATCAGCTTCCTTGTTGTACATACGCGGCTTAACAATCTCGATGTACCAATCGCAGAACTCATCCCAGATGAAGTCATAAACCTTCTGAACTGCAATACCAAGCTCATACTTATCCATGTTCTCGGTAACATCCTTGGCAAGGCGGTTAACCTTAGACAGGATCCAACGGTCAGCCTCGGTTAAGTCAGCTACTGCAGGTTCCGTAATCTCGCTGCCCTCTAAGTTCATCTGAATAAAACGGGAAGCGTTCCAAATCTTGTTAGCGAAGTTACGGCTATTCTCAACACGCTCCCAGTAGAAACGCATATCGTTACCAGGTGCATTACCGGTAATTAAGGTGAGACGCAATGCATCTGCACCGTACTTATCAATCACTTCCAATGGATCGATACCATTGCCCAGAGACTTACTCATCTTACGTCCCTGATCATCACGAACCAAGCCGTGGAACAATACGGTATGGAACGGAGCCTTGCCCATCTGCTCATAACCGGAGAATACCATACGAATTACCCAGAAGAAGATGATGTCATATCCGGTAACCAATACGTCATTTGGATAGAAGTAATCCAACTCTTCGGTCTTGTCCGGCCAACCCAAGGTTGAGAATGGCCAAAGTGCTGAGGAGAACCAGGTATCCAGGGTATCCTCATCCTGCTTCATGTGGTTCTTACCACACTTTGGACATACGCTTGGAGCCTCCTTGGCAACAACCATCTCTCCACAATCCTGGCAGTAATATGCCGGGATACGATGTCCCCACCATAACTGTCTGGAAATACACCAGTCACGAATATTGTCGGTCCAGTTGAAGTAGGTCTTCTCCATACGCTTTGGAAGAAGCTGAATCTCACCATTCTTAACGCCTTCAACTGCCGGCTTAATGAGCTCGTCCATCTTAACGAACCACTGCTGCTTGATCATTGGCTCAACGGTAGTACCGCAACGATCGTGGGTTCCTACGTTGTGCTGATGAGGAACAACCTTAACTAATAAGCCCTGCTTTTTCAAGTCATCCACCAATGCCTTACGGCACTCATAACGATCCATCCCGGCATACTTGCCAGCCTTGTCGTTCATGGTTGCATCATCATTGATAACAACAATCTCCTCGAGATTATGACGCTTACCAACTTCGAAATCGTTCGGGTCATGTGCCGGTGTAATCTTAACGCAACCGGTACCGAACTCCTTATCAACATAGCTATCTGCGATTACCGGAATCTCACGGTCGGTGCAAGGAAGCTTTAACATCTTGCCGATGATATCGGAATAACGCTCATCCTCTGGGTTAACTGCTACAGCAGTATCACCGAACAAGGTCTCCGGACGAGTGGTAGCGATCTCAACGAAGCGTCCTTCCTCACCAACTACCGGATAGTTGATGTGCCAGAAGAATCCGTCCTGATCCTCATGCTCAACCTCAGCATCAGAGATAGAGGTCTGGCAAACTGGGCACCAGTTAACGATACGACTGCCCTTGTAGATTAAGCCTTTCTCATAGAGCTTAATGAATACTTCCAATACGGCATCGGAGCAGCCCTCATCCATGGTGAATCTCTCACGATCCCAATCTGCGGAAGAGCCCATCTTCTTCAACTGGTTAATGATACGTCCGCCGTACTCCTTACGCCAATCCCAGCACTTCTCAAGGAATCCGTCACGGCCAAGATCAGCCTTGTCGATGCCCTGTTCCTTCAATGCGTTAATAACCTTAACTTCGGTAGCAATTGCTGCATGGTCAGTACCCGGCTGCCACAATGCGTTGTATCCCTGCATACGCTTAAAACGAATGAGAATATCCTGCATGGTGTTATCCAATGCATGTCCCATGTGTAACTGACCGGTAATGTTTGGAGGTGGCATTACAATGGTAAAAGGCTTCTTAGAGCGATCTACCTCTGCATGGAAATATCCATTTTCCTCCCATTTTTGATATAAGCGCTCCTCCAATCCTTTCGGATCGTAGGTCTTAGCTAATTCCTTCATC
>JAILCW010000033.1 GCA_024690265.1 Lachnospiraceae bacterium
AATTCCAATATCTGCACGGGATAATACCGGTGCATCATTGATACCATCCCCAACAAATACTACTCGTTCGTTCTCGTTTGCCTTAGCAGCTAATAGTTCTTCTACCTTGGCCACCTTATCCTGAGGAAGGAGTTCGCTGTATACCTGATCAATCTTTAAGTCACCTGCCACCTTATCTGCTACCTTCTTCATATCGCCGGTGAGCATCACGGTCTGACGGACACCGTTCTTCTTCAGGTCACGAATGGCCTGACGGCTGTGAAGCTTCTCCACATCTGCAATGACAATATGTCCCGCATATACGCCCTCAATAGCAACATGCAAGGTAGTTCCTACGGTATGGCACTCATGCCACTTGGCGCCCTCCCGGTCCATAAGCTTGCCATTGCCTACTGCAATACGCTGACCATTCACATGGGCTACGATACCATGTCCCGCAATCTCTTCTACATCACATACTTCACAATCATCCGCTTCGTTTGGATAAGCCTCACGAATAGAGTTGGCAATTGGATGATTGGAGTGACGCTCTACATGTGCAGCTAAGTGTAGCAGTTCAATCTCGTCTAATTTTTCCGGGTGAACCGCAACCACTTCAAATACACCCTTGGTCAGGGTTCCGGTCTTGTCAAACACAACCGTCTTGGCTTCGGAGAGAATCTCCAAGTAGTTAGAGCCCTTCACCAACACACCCTGTCGGCTGGCACCACCGATTCCGGCAAAGAATGACAGTGGGATACTAACCACCAACGCACATGGACAACTAATAACCAGGAAGGTCAGGGCACGATAGAGCCAGGTTCCAAACATTGGGGCACGTCCCATAATAAGCAAAACAATTGGTGGCAAGAATGCCAATGCCAATGCGGAATACACCACCGCAGGGGTGTAGACTCTTGCGAACTTGGTGATAAAGGCCTCGGACTTGGACTTTCTGGAGCTTGCATCCTCAATCAGTTCTAATACCTTGGATGCGGTGGACTCACCGAATTCCTTGGTGGTCTCTACCTTAATCAAGCCATTGAGATTGATACATCCACTGATGACTTCATCGCCGACCGCCACATCACGTGGTGCAGACTCGCCGGTCAGGGCTGCCGTATTTAAAGAAGAAACACCGCTAACAACCACGCCATCAATCGGCACCTTCTCACCCGGCTGAATGACAATGACGCTTCCAATCTCTACATCATCCGGATCCACCTGTTCTAACTGACCGTTCTCCATCTCAATGTTGGCATAATCCGGAGCAATATCCATAAGGTCAGAGATATTTCGACGGCTCTTGCCCACCGCATAACTCTGGAACCACTCACCAATCTGATAAAACAACATAACGGCAATGGCCTCAACATAATCACCACTACGCTCATACAATGCCAGTGCAATTGCACCTATGGTGGCAATTGCCATCAGCAGACATTCATTCAACGGTTGACGATTCTTGATATCCAGCAGTGCCTTCCATAGAATGTCATATCCCACGACAAGATACGCCGCCATATATAGCACAAACTGCAGCACACCCGTTACCGGAATAAAATGCAGGGCAATGGTCATAGCCGCTGCAATCAAAATACGAATCAAGTTTTTCTTTTGTTTTTTATTCATATAATCACCTCTAGTGAAGCAAATCGTTATAACAATTAAATAATCGTTTAATCGTTAATCACATATTACCCCCAATAGGTTCTTATGTCAACGTATTTCTTGTTACAAAAAAATACCGGGGAGTCAAACCAACTCCCCGGTATTGCCGCACAATTATTGAATTGTTCCTACCACCGTTCCTAAAGCAACGTCCATCGGTGCTTCGAAGGTGATATTCTTGTCTGCCGGATCAAGAATCACCAGCATAACGGAAGTATCATAAGTCTGCTTTAACAGATCGAAGTCTACTTCTACGATGGCATCTCCAGCCTTTACTTTATCGCCCTGTTTCTTGGCGCATACCTTGAATCCGGTGCCGTTGGCATCAACGGTATTCACTCCAATGTGCACTAACACGGAAACACCATTGTCCATCTGGATTCCAAATGCGTGCAACGTTGGGAATAAGGTCTCCAACTTGCCGGATACCGGTGCATATACAGTGGCCTTGCCTTCATTAACGGAAAAAGCAACGCCGTCGCCTAATAATTTCTGAGCAAAGGTAATATCAGAAACAGTGGCAATATCAATTAACTTGCCCTGTACCGGAGCGTAAATATATGGATCTGCCTTTTTTTTCAAAAAATCAAACATACTATACTTCCTCACCATTCGTCTCAATGACTTTCTTGTACCAATAGAAGGAATCCTTGCGGAATCGATCACCGGTACCCTGTCCCAAGTCATCGTAATCTACGTACACAAAACCGTAACGTTTTTTCATCTCACCAGAACCTGCACTAACCAAATCGATGCAGCCCCATGGTGTATAACCCATGAGATCTACGCCATCGGCAAGTGCCTCCTTCATGCACTTAATGTGCTCACGTAAGTATTCGATACGATAGTCATCATGAATCTGACCATCCTCAAACTTATCATAGGCTCCCAAACCATTTTCAACAACCATGAGTGGGATGTTGTAACGTCCGTACAACTCATTCAAGGTGTAGCGAAGACCCTTCGGGTCAATCTGCCAGCCCCAATCATTGGCTTTCAGATATGGGTTCTTGACGCCACCGAAGAGGTTGCCTGCGGTTTTCTTCAAGGTTTCGTCCGTAGAGATGCAGCTACTCATATAGTAAGAGAACGCGAAGAAATCAACTTTGCCCGCTTTCAAAATATCGAGGTCTCCATCTTCCATCTGGAGTTCCACGCCATTCTCTTTCCAGATGCGCTGTGCAAATGCAGGATACTCACCACGAACATGTACGTCGCCACAGTAGTAATTGCAATACTGCCAAGACAACTGGTTCGCAATCTGATCCTCCGGATTGGCGGAGTAAGCATAGTTTGCGGTCAATGCCACCATACATCCAATCTTGAAGTTTGGATTGATTTCATGACCCATTTTTACAGCCAAGGCACTTGCCAGGAACTGATGATGCAGTCCCTGGAAGCGAAGCTGTGGAATATCCTTCAAATTCCATGTGTCGGTGCTACCCGGGTTGAAGATGCCAAGTCCATTATACTGACCGAATGGATACATGCCTGCGTTGATTTCATTGAAGGTCAACCAGTAAGTAACCTTGTTCTTGTAACGCTCGAAGCAAACCTTGGCGAACTTGGTAAAGTACTCTACCAATCGACGGTCTGCCCAGCCGTTGTACTTCTTGGTCAGATAGAACGGATTCTCGTAATGTG
>JAILCW010000047.1 GCA_024690265.1 Lachnospiraceae bacterium
TGTAGATGTCTGCGTACTTACCGTTGGTGATGAAGCACTTAGATCCGTTCAATACCCAGGAATCTCCGTCTTCAACAGCCTTGGTCTGAGCACCCTGCGCGTCAGTACCAGCGCCCGGCTCAGTAAGTGCGAAAGCTCCAAGCTTCTCGCCCTTAGCCAAAGGTACTAAGTACTTCTGCTTCTGCTCCTCAGTACCATAAGTAAGGATAGGATCACAGCAAAGAGATGTATGAGCGGAAACGATAACGCCTGTGGTACCACAAACCTTGGAAAGCTCCTCTACACACATAACGTAAGTTAATACGTCACATCCCTGTCCACCGTACTCCTTAGGAATCGGAATACCCATGAAACCGTTCTTCTGCATTTTCTTAACAGTCTCTTCAGGGAACTGCTCTAATTCGTCAGTTTCCTGAGCCAATGGCTTAACTTCCTTCTCTGCGAACTCTGCGAAGAGCTGGCGAGCCATTTCATGTTTTTTATCTAAAGTAAAATCCATGATCTTTGTTCTCCTTTATTTGAAAAGATTAAATATTACTGAGCATCAACCGGAGTCTTGGTTCTGTCTGCGTTGTAGATGTAGAATCCCTTACCAGACTTTGCACCAAGGTTACCACCACGAACCATCTTACGGATCAATGGGCAAGCACGATACTTGCTGTCACCGGTCTCATTGTAAAGAACGTCCATGATTGCAAGGCAGATATCCAAACCGATGAAATCACCCAACTCCAAAGGTCCCATTGGATGGTTTGCACCAAGCTTCATAGCTGCGTCGATACCAGCTACATCAGAAACACCTTCCATCTTGATGAATGCTGCTTCGTTGATCATTGGGATAAGGATACGGTTAACTACGAAACCAGCAGCCTCATTTACCTGTACAGGAGTCTTGCCAATCTCCTCAGAAATCTTCTTGATGCAATCAACGGTCTCTGCAGGAGTATTTACACCAGCAATAACCTCAACCAGCTTCATACGATCTGCTGGGTTGAAGAAATGCATACCGATCATTGGACGGTTCAAGCCGTTACCAATCTCAGTAATGGAAAGAGAAGAAGTGTTAGATGCGAAAATGCATCCTTCCTTACAAATCTCATCCAACTCCTTGAAGGTAGTCTTCTTAACTTCCATATTCTCGAAAGCTGCCTCAACGATAAGGTCAGCATCCTTGCAAAGGTCTTCCTTAAGGCCCGGGGTAATCTTAGCCAAAATTGCGTCTACTGCGGACTGCTCCATCTTTCCTTTTTCTACTAAACGAGCATATCCCTTAGCGATCTTGTCCTTACCGCCTTCTGCCCACTCCTGCTTAATATCGCAAAGAGCTACTTCATAACCGTCTACCTGAGCAAATGCCTTAGCAATGCCCTGTCCCATAGTACCTGCGCCAATTACGCCTACTTTCATTATTGTTTCCTCCTAAAAGAAATATATTTCATCTCGTAGTTTTCGGTTTAGTCACGCTCAACGATGGTTGCACAACCCATGCCGCCACCGATGCAAAGTGTAGCAAGACCCTTCTTAGCACCCTTCTTCTCCATCTCGTGAAGCAAGGTAACAAGGATACGAGCTCCGGATGCTCCAACCGGATGTCCAAGTGCGATTGCACCACCGTTTGGATTGAGCTGCTTATCAACATCAATACCAAGGTCCTTACCAACTGCTACAGACTGAGCTGCAAATGCCTCGTTAGCCTCGATGATATCGAACTCAGATACATCGCTCATACCAGCCTTAGCCATTGCCTTCTTGGTTGCTGCTACAGGTCCGATACCCATTACTTCCGGACGAACACCTGCAAGTGCGCCAGCTACGAAAGTAGCCATAGGCTTAACGCCAAGCTCCTTAGCCTTCTCTTCGCTCATAACAACGATTGCTGCTGCACCGTCGTTGATTCCGGAAGCATTACCAGCAGTAACAAATCCGTTAGGGTTGATTGGACGAAGCTTGGAAAGAGACTCAACAGTAACGCCTGCTCTTGGGCCCTCGTCAGTATCGAAGATAACGGTTTCTTTCTTCTTCTTAATCTCTACAGGAACGATTTCATCCTTGAATGCGCCGGATGCAATTGCTGCCTCAGCCTTGTTCTGGCTCTTAGCTGCGAACTCATCTAACTCTTCACGGGTAAGTCCCCACTCTTCGCAGATGTTATCTGCTGTCTTAATCATGTGATAGTCATTGAATGCATCCCAAAGAGCATCCTTAACCATAGTATCTACTAAGCCACCCTGGCTCTGGCTTGGCCACATCATACGATATCCGTAACGGCCGTTTGGAAGTGCAAAAGGAGCAAGAGACATGTTCTCCATACCACCTGCTACAACGATGTCAGCATCGCCTGCCATGATCATCTGAGCAGCCTGGTTAACACAGTTCAAACCGGATCCACATACAACGTTAGTGGTTACTGCAGGTACCTCTACAGGAAGACCAGCCTTAATTGCTGCCTGACGAGCTACGTTCTGTCCCAGACCAGCCTGGATTACACAACCCATGTATACGTGGTCAACCTGCTCTGGCTTAACGCCTGCACGATTCAGTGCTTCCTTGATTACGATAGCACCCAATTCTGGAGCTGGGATTGTGCTAAGACTTCCTCCCATGGTTCCGATTGCGGTACGACATGCACCGGCTAAAACTACTTTTTTTGCCATAATTTTTCTCCTTTTACATAAGATTTGCTTGTGTTTGCGGTGTGCTCTTGTAATTCTTGCACAAAAGTTGTGTTAATTTTTTAACGATTGTGCCGAAAAAAAAGAAGCCCACCCGCTCGGTAATTAAAATGTTAGCACAACGCGTTTTCGACTTCAAGATGTTTTTCCACATTTGTAATTTTTTTGTCGTCTAGGTATCACCATACGGAAACCTGTCCTGTATCAATACGTTTCCAAATCTTTGTCAACGCTTGTTAATTCAATAACTAACTCAGTAACGTCTCCCTGTCCGACCATGGGCTAACTTAGTAACGTCTCCCTGTCCGGCCATGGGCTAACTCAGTAACGTCTCCCTGTCCGGCCATGCTTTTCCTCGACACGCGACGGCGCGCGAATCGTCTCGGAAATAGCATGCCGGCCCAGGGAGACTGGAATAGTTAGAGTTCTACTCCGATACGAGCAGAAATGCCCTTGTCGTAAGGGTGCTTAACTGCGTGAATTTCGGAGACATAGTCGGCAAGGGACTGTAGTGTATTGGATGGATTGCGGCCGGTGAGAATCACTTCAACATCTTCCTCCAAGGAGCGCAGGAATGATAGCAAAGCATCTTCCTCCAATACCCCATTACCTACTGCTCCGATGACCTCGTCCAGAACCACCAGGCAATCTACCTCGGCATCTGCATCCGGTCGGCGTTTCATGGCGCGATTCATGGTGTCCTGCACCTGCTGCAACAAGCCTGCTGCCTCTGCCCGGGTTATCTCCCGTTCCTCTTCGCTCTGGCTTTTCCAGAAGCCAAAATGGTGGGCTGCATGCAGCACTGCTATCCCCGGAATGTCTCGCAAGACGCTAATCTCTCCGGAGGCATCATCCTTTAAAAACTGCGCATACACCACCGGAATATGATGTCCTGCAGCACGAACTGCTGCTCCGATTCCGGCACTGGTTTTTCCTTTTCCATCTCCACAATAGATTTGAATCATTGGTTCTCTCCATAAAATAAAAGGCATAGTTTCCTATGCCTTTTATTGTAATTATTCGATTTTCACTTTGCAATTAAGCTTCCGGCTCTTCTCCAATAATTTCCTGCACCCTCTGTGCTGTATCAATGGTAAAGAAGCGTACACTTTCGTTAATCTGATCTACAGCCTCTGCAACAGAGGTTGCAGCGTTCTCAACGGTACCACTGGACTCAGCAACATTTCTGGAGCTTTCTGTCAACTGGTTGATGGTGTTGGTAATCTCCATTGAGGTTGCAGACTGTTCTTCAGATACGCTTGCCATGTTGGAAGCCACATCATTAACGGCACCCATCTGCTGTGCCATCTGGGACAAAGTCTTGCTGGCATTGCTAAGATCTTCCGTAATTTGCTGGAAGGTCGTTGCTGCATTGGTAATTGCCTCAGAACTATCATTGATCATCTTGGTATTAGCCTCGGACTTCTCAGCAAGATCACGAACCTTGGCAGTCATACCCTGAATGATATCTGCAATCTGGTGAGTTGCATCTGCAGAGTTATTTGCTAACTGACCAATCTCGGTAGCAACAACGGCAAATCCACGTCCCGCTTCACCAGCACGTGCAGCCTCGATGGAAGCATTCAACGACAACAGGTTGGTCTGACTTGCGATATCGTTAATCATGTCGATAATCTGATTAATCTGAACAGCTGCATCATCTACGGCACGTACTGCATTGTTCATATCATTCATGGATGCAACGATATCATCCATACCATCGCTAACCTTGCTCATGTCACGCTGGCCAGCCTCAGCCTTACCTACCAACTCATTCATGTTGGTCTCCACCTGCTGCTCAGCATCTGTTAAGTCTGCAACAGTCTGTGCCAAAGAAGTTGCGTTTTCTGCTACTTCTGTTACAGAGTTGGACATTGCTTCCATGTTATCAAGGATCATAACCATGGAATTAGACTGTTCCTGTGCCTCACCATTCAATACCACTGCGGTATCCTTGGACTTCTTGGATTCTACCTCCAGACGCTGGGATACTTCCTGAATGTTTCGAATGGTACCACGAATGTTTTGAATGAATCCGTTCATAGAAGAATTCATAAAGGCAATCTCGTCATTACCTTTGGCCTCAATCTCAACAGTGAAATCACCTTCACTGATGCTCTTAATGTTATCCGTAAGTGCTGCAACCGGCTTTCGAATCATACGTCCCAATGTGGAAACAAATAGCAGAACCATCAACAGCATCAACAATGCTGCAACCACGATGATGGTAATAAACATGGTATAAACGCTGGAAAGAACGTTACCGGCCTTGGCATAGTTGATGACCTTCCAGTCCGTTCCGTTTACGGTAGAACCGACTGCATAATAGGAGCCATCCTTACCCTTGATTTTTAATACCACACCATCCTCTGCAGTCAAAACAGATGTCATGTTGGCATACAAGGTATCCCCAACATCTGCAATATTCTGTCCACACCACTCTGCGTTTGGAGCGGATAGAATCATACCCTGACCGGTAATCATAATGGCATGTCCGGTTCCATAGATGCTGATACCATTCAAGTACTCCTGACAGGTTTTCATCATCAAATCAGATGCGATGACACCGTCTGCCATTCCTTTTGGATGAATGTGACGAACAACCGTTGCACACAAATCACCGGTACTTGCGTCAAAATACGGAACATCATAGAAATAATAGTAACTGTTATCGTAAGCAATTCCTTGCTTATACCAGTTGGTTTCACGGATATCTTTGCCAGGATCCCAACCCGTCGGATCGATGTAAGTACCATCACTTAAAGCAACATAAACACCTGTCGGCATTGTTGCATAACGTTCTACCGTTTGAGCAACAAATGCTGTCATCTCATTTGCATCTTCAAATTTCTGGGTTTCTAGTGAATCTGCAATCGCATTCAGATAATAAAAAGAAGCATTCAGCTGTTTATTCACTTCACCGGCATCTGCAGCAACGTGCTGCTCCAATGATGTGTACAAGAGTTCTTTTACCAGCCTCATGCCAAAAATAGCAACCACCGCAATAATCAATGCCACACCAAGGGCTATTACCGGAAGAATCCGCGCCATCAGCTTCGCACTGACCTGCTTCACCTTGACCTTTTCCTTTACGTTTTCGCTCATGTCCATACCTCCTAAATAAAAGAAATCGGCATCTCTATGAGTTTTCTCCCCAAATCGTAAAAGAAAGGAACAGAAATGTTCTTTTGTATACTATTTTAGCTGAATTTTAGCAGTTGTCTAGATGTAATACTAAAATAATGCACCCAAACTGGGTGCATTACTTAACAAATCCACGCGCATCCCTCGTAAGGACGTAGTCCTAGGGATACATCCGGTTCCTCCTCGTAACTGCCTATAAGGAACATCCCCACAGGACGAAGCTGTGGTAACAAGGTCATCGAATTGCCGGTTAGATTACATAGCACAACCAGATGTTGTTCTTCCAACTGCCGCTCATATCCGATGATACCTTCCGGGGTATCTAGAAATCGAATGGTACCTTCTGCTATCACTGGACGTTCCTTGCGCAAAGCAATCAATCTTCGATAGAATCCCAAAATAGAATCCGTCTGTTGTTGCTGGGCCGCTACAGAGACTCCACTACGTTTTTTCGGAAACGCAAGCCACGGACTGGTGGTACTAAATCCACCTAATGGGCTCTCCTCCCATAGCATAGGGGTACGACCATTATCACGGGAACGTACACTTAGGATATGGAGAGCTTCCTCCACTGTCTTGCCAGTAGACAATAGAATCTTGTAATAATTCTTGCTCTCCACGTCCTGATACTCTTCCAGAGAGGTGAATCCCGCATTGGGCGTTCCAATCTCCTCCCCCTGATACACATAAGGAGTGCCTCGCATGAAGTGAATCAATAAGGCCAACATCTTGCCGGATTCTTTCCAGTAGTGCTCATCGTCACCGAATCTGGAGATTGCTCTCGGCTGATCATGGTTGTTTAAAAACACTGCGTTCCAACCATCTGCTGCCTGCATCTGCTCCTGCCAATCACAGAATAAACGTTGTAATTCCAACAGATTAGCTGGTTGCAACTGCCACTTATCCCCATCCTTGTAATCCACCTTCAAGTGGTGAAAAGAAAAGGCCATGGCCAGTTCCCGTTCCTGCTGCTTGGTATAACGAATGCAATGATCAATACTGGTGGAGGACATCTCTCCCACCGTCATCATATCTGCAATACCGGTGTCTGCCACCAATTCCTTCAGATATTCGTGCACATGGGGTCCGTCGGTATAGAATCTGCGTCCGTCTCCTTGGGTGTCATCTTTCCATACACTAGGCTTGGATATGAGATTGACCACGTCGAATCGAAAACCACCGACACCTTTATCCTTCCAGAAACGAATAACGTCCTTTAACGCTTCTCGTACCTTGGGATTCTCCCAGTTAAGATCTGCCTGCGTTTTATCAAATAAATGCAGGTAATACTTGTCCAGGGACGGTACATACTCCCAGGCGCTGCCACCAAACTTGGACTGCCAATTGGTTGGTGCATGACCATCCACCGGGTCCTTAAAAATATAGAACTGTTGGTACGCCTCATCTTTGGCCAATGCCTTCTGAAACCACTCATGTTCCGTAGACGTATGGTTAAAAACCATATCAAACATCAACTGGATGCCTCGCTTCTTGGCCTCTGCCAGCAACACTTCCACATCCTGCATGGTTCCAAACATCGGATTGATGTTGCAGTAATCCGCAACATCATATCCGTTGTCATTCATAGGAGAGGTAAAAAACGGAGTTATCCACAGATAGTCCACCCCCAGCCATGCCAGATAATCCAGCTTGCCGGTAATCCCAGGAATATCTCCAATTCCATCGCCATTGGAATCTGCAAAAGATTTTACATATATCTGATATACACAACTTTTGCTATAGTTTCTCATCAATTACTCACTCCAAATAATTATTAACAAGTGACTACTCCAATGTTGCCACCAATGCTTACCTGACGACCCGTGCGAAAATCCACCTTCGCTCCTGCCGGATCCGTAACTACCAACATCGTCATGGTCTTGTGACCCGCATCGGTAATCTCCTTTGGGCTAAAGGTAATCAGCTTGTCGCCGGCCTTCACACGGTCTCCATCTTCGACATGATACTCAAATCCCGCACCATTCATACTAACGGTGTCCAAACCAACATGAATCAAAATCTCAGCACCATTATCCAACTTCATGCCAACGGCATGCTTGGAATCCGGCATAGTTGTGGTAATCACACCATCTGCCGGTGCAACCACTACGTTGTCGGTAGGATCAATAGCAACACCATCCCCCAAGGTCTTATCTGCAAATACCTGATCCGGAACTTCCGTAATATCAATGGTTTGACCGGATAAAAATGCCTGTAACTCGATACTGTTTGTTCTTTCTACAACATCCTCTTCTACGGGAGCGGATTCCTTATCTACACCTCGAGCCTTGCCAATGGCAATAGTGAGTCCCATTGGAACCAAAATAGCAATCGCCATAGCGATTAAATATACAACATAGAACTGGGACTTGATGGACAAAATTCCAGGAAGACCACCAACACCGATGTTGAAGGACTCAACCCCATTGAATACAGACCAGATAGCTGCCAAGCAAGAACCAATCATCGCAGAAACAAATGGGAAAGTGTACTTCAAGTTAACACCGAACATCGCCGGCTCGGTAACACCCATGTAACAGGAAATCATAGATGGAATGTTCACTTCCTGCTTCTCGGCATTCCGTCTCTGAAGGACAACCATACCTAATACCGCTGAACCCTGTGCAATGTTGGACAATGCAATCATCGGCCACAACATGGTTCCGCCAAAATCATTCGCCAACTGTAAGTCGATGGCGTTGGTCATATGATGCAAACCGGTAATAACCAATGGCGCATACAAGCCACCGAATACTGCGGCGAACAGCACCTTGATTGGTCCGGTAATACCTGCGTAAACAACTGCTGAGATGGCTGCACCGATTTTCCAACCGATTGGTCCAAGAACAAAGTGCGCTGCCATCACGGCTAACAGCAAACTAAAAAACGGTACGAAAATCATAGATACAACAGATGGAATGATTTTCCTGAATAACCGCTCTAAGTACGCCAATACAAACCCTGCCAACATAGCCGGAATGACCTGTGCCTGATAACCAATCATATGCACCTGGGCAAATCCAAAATCCCAAACCGGAATATCGGCTGCTGCAGTGGATGCAACGGCGTAAGCATTCAATAACTGACTACTGGTCAAGGTAATACCAAGAATGATACCTAAGACTTCTGTACCACCCATCTTTTTCATAATGGACCAGCAGATACCAACCGGTATACCAATATGGAACACTGCTTCACCAATCAACCACAGGAAGTGATCGATACCGGCCCAAGTCTGAGACAGCTCTACCAATGTATGTCCACCTTCGAACACATACATGCTGTCAATAACGTTACGGAAACCAAGAATCAAACCACCGGTGATGATGGCCGGAATCAGCGGAGCAAAAATCTCAGCTAACACACTGGCAATGCGCTGCAACACATTCTGATTCTTCTTGGCTGCTTGCTTCACCTCTGCCTTGGACACGCCGGATACACCGGATACCGCTGCAAAATCATTGTAAAAATCAGCAACGGTGTTACCAATAATAACCTGGAACTGTCCGGACTGAGTGAAGGTTCCCTTAACAGAAGGGATGGCTTCAATCTTCTTAATATCCGCCTTCTTCGGATCGTTCAATACAAAACGCAATCGCGTCATGCAATGAGATACGGCGTTGATGTTCTCCTTACCACCAACGTATTCCAATAGTTGCTTGGAATCTTCTACATATTTTCCCATGTGATTCTCCTTTATAAATACTGCTTCGCCCCAAGCGAATAATTCAACTTGTATAAACAAGTTAGGACCTAATTAGAATATAACTTGTTCAAACAAGTTTGTCAACAAAAAAATAGGACAAGGTATTCCCTTGTCCTAAGAAACTATCTTTTTGCAGTTGTATAAAAGACGAACTTATCCGGTCGATGTCTGGAAACTGTGTACTCAAACATAATTCCATTTCCCGTGTAGGTCTGGGAGGTGACCACCGCCAGACAATTGTAGTCCTTCATGTCCAAATACTTCTCATCCACCTGGGTCATGGGCTCCACCGTCATCTTGCGGTAGGTGGTGGCAATGGTAATACCTAAGGTCTTCTCCATATACTCGTAGATGGAGTGGGTTGCGATTTCCTTGGTTAGTCCCGGCAGCACAGACTTCAAGAACCAGTTATGATCCAAGATGTATGGTTCATCATCAAAGTAACGCACGCGCTGAATGTAGATAACTTCCTCTCCCACGGCAAAGCCGGTTCGTTTGGAGAGTCGCTCATCAATGGTCAGCTCTGCAAAATGCACCACCTTGGTGCGATAGGTCATATCATTACGCCTAGCCGCTTCCTGGAGGCTCTCAATTCCCGACAAAGAAAAGAGGGACTTCTGAGGGGGCTGCCAAATCACCAGTACGCCCTTGCCATGCATACTCTGAAGGTATCCTTCCGATGCCAAGGTTGCAATAGCACGACGCACCGTGTTGCGGGAGCAGTCATACGCCGTAATCAAGGTATGTTCCGATGGTAGATAGGAGTCCTTGGGGTATACGCCGGATTCAATTTTATCCTTGAGATCCTCATAAATCTCGCCGTATTTAGCCTTCATAGTGCCTCCGCGAATCTTACTGAATGTAACCGATTAACAGCTTCAAGGTATTCTCTACACCGTCTCTATGGCTTCGCTCATATCCATGGGAAGCATAGACGCCGGAACCAATCAAACCGTGACGTACATCATAGCCGGCACGAAGAGTTGCCTCTACGTCAGAACCATAATGTGGATATACATCTACCGCATAGTCTACGTCCATCTTCTTGGCAGCTTCCATGAGGCCCTTTACTACGCTATATGCGTATGGTCCACCGCTGTCCTTGGAGCAGATAGATACCTGATGCTCGGTACAATTCAAGCCTTCACCAACGCAGCCCATATCAACGGACAGCGCCTCGGTAACGCCCTCAGGAACGGACGCACACCCGCCATGTCCTACCTCTTCGTATACGGTGACATGAACGTATACGGCACGAGACGGGGTCTTCTTCTCATCCTTCAGATACTTGGCATAACCAAGAAGGATTCCAACACTTAACTTATCATCTAGGAAACGACTCTTAATATAGCCGCTCTTGGTAATACGGGTATTCGGTTCGAAGCAAACAATATCGCCAACGCTGATGCCAAGCTTCTCCACGTCTTCCTTGGTCTTCACAGGCTCGTCAATCACAACTTCACAGCTGTCAAAGGTACGGCTGGTATCACGATACTCTCCGTTCACATGAACAGAAGCATTGATGAGCTGGAAAGTTCCCTCGTAATCCCCATTGAACTTGGTCACAATACGAACATTCTCGGTCTCTGCATTGTTGGCTTCCATACCACCAAGCGGGGTAATGGTAAGACGTCCGTTGGGCTTAATAGTAGATACCATACCACCCAAAGTGTCGGTATGAGCCTCTACAAAAATACCATTATCCTTGTCCTTGCCTCCAAGGTTAACCAATACGCCACCCTTGCCGGTAATCTTGGCTTCGTATCCAAGAGCCTCAAACTCCTTTTTTACCCAGGCAGCAGCCTCATCGGTGTAGCCGGTTGGAGAATCAATATGTAATAGTTCCACGGTCTTATCCATGATAAAATCCGTGTATTTTGCAAATTCATTTTTCTTTTTCGTTGCCATAGCTTATGCACCTTTCTCTTACAAATCTATCCCTATGTTACACCACTGCATGAAAAAAAGCACCCATAAATGGATGCTTTTCATTCGCTAACATACGCCGTAGGCAATCATCGGATTAGGGGCTCACTTACCTCTTAACATATGTGAAGGATGACGCAATCTCCTTGCTGTCATAGATTCCTTCGATTCCCTCTGCCAATGGAGTTCTAGTAACTGCCATGTAGGTTCCCTTTTCTTCTACATTGAAGAAAATCCGGCCCTTGGCATCGGTATTTAGAATACGCTCACTGTAGTTCTCTCCATCATAGTGAACCACAACCACGGTAGAACCCTGCAATGGGAAACGATCATGAATCAGTGTCAGATTCAACACCTCTGCATCTGCCTCCCACGGACTTGCAACAAAACTAACACGAGACTCATCGATGTAATGTGTCTCTCCTGTTGCATTTCCAACAGTTATACAAGCCACATACACCTGCGGATAGTTCTTAGCATCCAAAATATTCGGATAGGTGCGACGGTCTCCCTCATAGTATACGTCCTTCTCATCACGAACATAGTTGTTATTATAGATTGCCATTATGGTATGGATGCCAGAGGACTTTGGAATGAAGTGGAACTCGTAATAATCTCCCTGCTCATCTCCAGGTCCCTTTACCGGGTCAATCATGATGCGGTTGCCCCTCTCATCCTCTACAAAGGCCTTAAACTCGTCCAAACGGAAGAATCCATCCGGGCGCATGTGATGGCCCCAACGCATGATGGCGTGAACCTCTTCTCCCGGTGCATATACGGACTTGTCCGTTACAATCCAAGCCTCATGGCCGTACACCAAACAATCTGTAGTATCTACTCCTCGACGAAATAACTGTCTCATAAAAAAACTCCAATCTATTACTTTACTGCACGAATCATAAACATATGATCCGGAATATAGAATTCATCATGCTCTTCAAAAATCTTCCGGTAGAACTCTTCATCCACATCTACCTGTGAAAACCCCACTTCTTTCAACACCACCTTGTCCCAGTGTGGACGATTCATGGTGCTAATGGTTAACATGTGGTAGATCTCATGGCACTCCTGCTTCATTTCCTCCGGAATGCACTTGTGTGCCAGGTTCTCCGGACGATTCGCCTCATGTTCACCTTTGGCATACTCTGCATCAAAGTTCAAAAGTAATCCCCCTGGTTTTAACACGCGATGCCATTCCTGATATGCTTCTACCGGATGCGGCAAGGTCCAGGTCAGGTTACGGGATATGATGACATCAAAGGATTCATCTTCGAATCGAAGGTTCTCCGCATCCATAACCATAGCTCCCACCTGATCCACCGGCAGATGTTCCTGTGCAATAAACCGATTGGCCTTATCCACCATCTCCGGCGTTAAATCAATACCGGTCACCAGATGTCCCATTTTTCCAAGCAACACTTCAAAAAATCCGGCTCCAGAGCCCACATCCAATACATTTAAGTTCTCCATTCCTTCGGTGGCCCGCTCAAAGGTCTCCAGCCAACGTGCCGCCTTGTTGCTGGCAAGCTCATGCTGACGCTGTTCGTAAAAACTCTCCGCGCGTTTCATCCAATAATTGGTGACGCAAAACTTAATATCTTCCTGCTCCTCTTCAAATGGGATATTTTCCAAATGACTCATGGTACTACTCCTACTTCTATAAACTCTGCATCCGGCTGGAAGCAATCAACTTCTTGGTATATTCCTGTTTTGGGTTTTCCAACAATTCCTTGGTGGTTCCCGCTTCCACAATCTGTCCATCATGCATGACAATCATGCGGTCACACAACTGAGAAACCAGGGCAATATTGTGTGATACAAACATCATGGAAAACTCTCGCTTCTGCCGAATGCCCTGCAACAGCGATACAATCTGTGCTTCGGTTACCACATCCAAGGCACTGGTAATCTCGTCGCATAGCAGAATGTCTGCCCCACTTAATATGGCACGAGCAATGGACATACGCTGGCACTGACCTCCGGATAACTCTCCCGGTCGTTTTTCTAATAGCTTTGCTTCCAGATGTAAGTCATCCAACAGTTGCACCAATTCCTCCTCTGACACATTCTTCGGTGCTGCTTCTAGAATAGATCGATGCATCCGCATGTGTGGGTCAAAAGACGCATAGGCATCCTGGAAAATCATCTGTAGAAACCGGCCTGTTTTTGCTGGGCTCATTCCGGTATAAGCTTCACCGTCATGAGTTAGTTCTCCGGAATCCGGTTTGATCAGTCCACTTACCAGACGAAGCAGGGTACTTTTGCCGCAGCCGCTCTCTCCTACAATTCCCAGGAATTCCCCTTCATGCAGGGTAAAGCTAACGTCGTTTGCCGCTACAACCAGCGAATCTCCGTCACGGAAGATTTTATTTAAATGTATTCCCTCTAAAATCTCTTTCATAGCTTCTACGCACTCATTCGCGGTGCACTTTCTAATAATTGTTTCGTATAGGCATGCTGCGGATGGTCAATAACATCTTGACACGGGCCTATTTCCACCAGTTCTCCCTGATACATGATGGCAATGCGGTCCGCCATATGCTTAGCAATTCCAAGGTTATGAGTCACCATGAGAATGCCGGTGCCCAAATCACGGCGCATCTGCAGCAATTCATCCATCACCAACTGTGCCGTAGTTACATCCAAGGCACTTGTGGCCTCATCACAGATGAGAAGCTTCGGTGATAACAACATGGCTGCTGCAATGGCAATTCGCTGATTCATACCGCCGCTCATCTCGTAAGGGCGGGACTTTAAGATTCTCTTATAATCCTGCAAGCCCACCGTCTCAAAAGCACCTTCAATCTGCGCCTCTTCCATAGACATACCATGGCTTGCAAACATCTCTCGAAACTGCTTTTCGAAGGTTCGAATGGGATTAAAGGAGCCTTCCGGATTCTGTGGAATCAATCCAATCTCGCGACCCATGACACCGTTTGCACAGGCACGTTTGCCGCGCATCAATTCCTGTCCTCCGAAACAGATACTTCCTTCTGTCACCTGTAACCCCTTGTAGCCTGTAATAGCTCGAATCAAGGAAGACTTACCGGAACCACTCTCCCCAACAATGCACAGGATTTCACCTGGCTGCATGGTAAGATTTATATCGTGCAGGGTTTGCTCCCCTTCATACCCTGCAGATAAATGTTTGATTTCCAACATAACTACATCTCCCTATAATCCATCACCAGGTCACCTAACTCGTTAAACACAATAATGGTAACGGCAATTGCCAGCCCCGGGAAAAATACCGCCCATGGTGATAACTGGATGTATGCTCTTGCTTCATTAATCATGGCCCCCCACTCTGCCGTTGGCGGAGTGACTCCGATTCCTAAGAAGGACAATCCGGAGATTCCCACCATGGTTACACCGATTTGGGTCAGTCCATTGGTCAAAAGCGGTGCCAACAGATTTGGGAAAATATGTCTGGTAATGATATACCAGTTACTTTTTCCTGCAAGGATGGCTGCACTGATGTAACTCTGGTTCTTCATACTGTAGGTATGACTTCTCGCTAAGCGCGCGAAACTAATCCACATGGTAATCCCTAGCGCCAGCATAGCACCAAAGATACCACCGCCAAGAATACCTGCCACAGCAATGGCAATGACCATCTGCGGAAAGGCTAATGCCACATCGGCAATGCGCATCAACAGGCGATCTGCAATGCCTCCGAAGTAGCCGCACAACATTCCAATCAAGGTACCTACCACAAAGGAAATGGCTACCAACAGGAATGTGGCTCCAATAGTGGTGCGTCCACCGTATAACACACGACTGAAAATGCAGCGCCCCAAGTTGTCCGTTCCAAAAGGATACTGGGCAGATGGAGTCTGACGGATGGCTGCTGCGCTGGTTGCATAAGGATCATTTGGCGCAAGAAATGATGCAAACATGGTTGCCAATACAATCAATCCTGCAACTGTCGCACAGATAATAATTCGAATCAATAGTTGTTTACGCTTTGTCATGGTGCCCCTCACTTTCCATTCGAATACGTGGGTCCAAACAGCCCATGCAAACGTCTACCAACTGATTAATCACCACATAAACGGTTCCCATCACAAGAACAAAACCCATAATAACCGGATAATCACGAGCTGTAATGGAATCCATCACCAGCTTACCAATACCCGGCCAACGGAAGATGGTCTCGATAACAACGCTACCTGTCATCAAGGAACCTACCTGAAGGGCTACAATATTTAACACATGGGCTGTGGAGTTATACAGCACGTTGCCCACGATATATCTTCTTTTTACACCACGATTACACATCCCGGTGATGTAATCCTGAGAAATCTGCATCAAGAATTCCTGACGCATCTGACGCAGAAATCGTCCGGATATTGGAATACTAAGGGACAGAGCCGGAAGCAACAACCCCTGCAAGCTTCCCGTTGCAATAATCGGGAAGAGCTTGGTGTGGATACAGAAGAAATACATCAAAATAACAGAAATCAAGAAGTTCGGCAGAGAGTTCCCCAGAAAGGCGAACAACTTGATGATATGGTCTGCAATACTGTTCTTACGGAAAGCCGCCACAATGGACAGCGGAATGGAGATTAAAAGGGACAACAACATACTAGCTCCCGCCAACTGCAGAGTGTTCGCAAGTCCCGCCAAAAGCTTCGGCCCCACCGGCATATCATCCTTGAAGGATACGCCAAAATCTCCCCTACACACGCCAAAAAGCCATTCTCCATAACGGATGAAAAATGGCTTCATCAATCCCAATCTCTCACGCTCTGCATCCAGTACTTCCTTGGTAACAACAACGCCTTGGGACACAAGTCGTTTTTCGGCAGGGTCCCCAGGCGCCAAGTACATCAGCAAAAACGTAAAGAAGCTAAGGATCATCAGTATCACAATTAGTTCAAGCACTCGTTTTACTGTTCTTTTCATTACTCTTTGTTGTGATTACTCCATCCTGGTGTTGGCATCAATTCCGTAGAAGTCGAATGGAACGTTCTCAGCAAAACCGCTTACGCCCTTACGAAGTACGGTGGTGTTGTTGAACAATCCAACATAACCAAAAGCATTATCATCAATGGCGATCTGAACAATCTTGTTGGCAAGCTCTGCACGGCGTGCAGTATCCTGCTCTCCGCGAAGTTCTTCTACCATAGCCTGTGCCTCGTCGCTCTTGAATCCACCAACATTGTACACTGCATCAGATGCGATGGTAGAGTTGATGAAGTACAATGGATCTCCACACTTGTCAGCAATCATGCAGTACAAAGCAATATCGAAGTCCCCGGTGGTAAGGTAAGTTGCATCCGGATCCTCTTCACAGGTAAGAGTAGAGTCAATACCTACTGCCTTCAACTGCTCCTGCATCAGAAGTGCAATGGTATCCAAAGAACGTGCTGCATAGTAGCAGATATTAACGGTAAGCTTCTGGCCGTCCTTCTCATAGAAGCCATCAGCACCCTTGGTGTAACCATCTGCTTCGATGAGCTCTACAGCCTTCGCAGTATCTACCACTGGACCAGTCACCTTACCATAAGCGGTGTTGGTTCCGAATGGGCCAACTGCTGCAGATACCGTACCGGACAAGTAAGAAGCAACCGCATCCTTATCAACGGTTAAGTTAATTGCTTCACGTACAGATGCATCCAAACGGTTCTCATTCAAGATGTAGAACTGAAGTCTTGCACCAGGAATAGATACTACATTGTAAGTATCCGGATCTGCGTTGTAGATTTCCATTGCTGCAGAGCTTACAGAGTTGTAGCAATCAATCTCGCCGGACTGCATTGCCATAAGCTTGGTGTCATCATCCTGCATGTAATAGAATACCGCACCATCCAGGTATACATCTTTGCCCCAGTAATTATCATTACGGGCAACTGTTACATCACCTTCCGGATTGAATTCCTTCATAACAAAAGGTCCGGTACAAATTGGATCATTATCAAAATCAGTAGTTGCATCCAAGTCAATCATACCAAACTCAGGAGAAGCCAAGTCGTTCTTCAAGGTTGGGTACGCTTCTTGGGTAGTGATAGTCAAGGTCTTGTCATCCACTACATCAATGGTAAAATCATCAACAAACGCGAAGCGCTCATTTACTTCTGCAACACGCTCTAAGTTACGCTTTACCATGTCTGCGGTAAGATTGGTTCCGTTGGCGAATGCTGCTTCCTTCTTAATGGTAATGGTCCATACGTTACCATCCACAGTGGCATCCTCTGCCAAGCACGGAACTGCTTCCGAATTCTCATTCATCTTGAAGAGTGCTTCTGATACTCCATAGATGGATGTGTACCATCCATAATAATCCTTGTGTACATCCAAGCTTGCATATGCAAAAGAAGCTGCTGTCTTAAGAATTTTCTCCCCAGACTCTGCAGTAGTTGCTTCTGCACTATCATTTGATGTAGTAGTTGCTGCATTGCCACAACCGGTGATGGTAGTGATTACCATGGCTGCTACCAGCAATGCACTGATCATTTTCTTTTTCATGACCAATTCCTCCCTCTAAACAGTTAACATAGGGATTCTACCACGGGTGTGGATTGGCTTTAAGCCCCCTGGGGGGTTGTTTTTTGATAAAAAAAGAGCACAACCTCTCGGTTATGCTCATCATCATGCGGGTGACAGGACTTGAACCTGCACGGGAGTACCACCAGAACCTAAATCTGGCGCGTCTGCCAATTCCGCCACACCCGCTAACTAAAGTCGGCTCATCGCTTCAGCACGATTGATTTTATACGATTTCATGCTGAAGCGCAAGCCCTTTATTTACTATTTAAAAATCCATCGATGCGTTCCATCAACTCTTCCGGCGGCATGGTTTTAAATAGAATATCCTGTGGATTCCACTTGTGAATTTCCTCACCGATTTCCGATTCATTCAGCGCCGTCAAAACCATGACCGGAATGTCCTTGGTCTTCTTGTCGCTACGAATCATCTCCATGAACTTCGGCCCACTGATGTATGGCATCTCATAATCCAATAGAATTAAGTCCACCGGTTTCATGGCCAAGAGTTCTAAGGCGTTGTGTCCGGAGTTGGCCATAGACATCTTGTATGTGTCCTTCAATAGTAGTCGAGTGGCCGATAACATCATCGGGTCATCGTCCACAACCAAGATGTGCTTCTTTTCTGTTTCTTGCATAGTTTCTGTCTCCTCTTTTTTCTCCACATAAGTCTTTTTTCTTGTGTGGATAATGTGGATAACTTTGTTGAAAAAGTTTCCAACACAAATTTTTTCCCAATTTATCAACCTTTTTACTGTGGATAAGTGTGGATAACTTTTCCAATTGTATCCCTATGAATTGTATCCAATCCTCTAGAAATCTCTGGTTGATATTATTATCAACAGCTTACAAAAGCCCCATTTTACGGCATCCGTTAAATATTCCGTCATCATGGAGAGATGTTGTTACAAATTCGGCCTTTGCCTTCAATTCATCCGTTCCGTTTCCCATAACGATGGAATGTCCGGCAGCTTCAATCATCTCTGTATCATTAATACTGTCTCCAAATGCATAGGTATCTGAGATATCCACATCCAATAATTCACATACCTTTTGGATGCCGGTACCCTTA
>JAILCW010000080.1 GCA_024690265.1 Lachnospiraceae bacterium
CTAGCGTAAAGCGTAAGAAGAAGTCTGAGGCTGCTAGAAAGCGTAAGTACAACTAATTAGGACTTATTTTAAGAGGTATGACTTTATGTCGTACCTCTTTTTTATTTCGCCCCCTGTCAATAATCTACTGCCATGGAGGAAGAAATCAAGGACGCAACGCGCCCGTAGGGCTTGTCCTTGATGCTTCTGACATGGCGGTAAAATATTAGGGTAGGGGCGCGACTTGTGGTATAATGGTTAGGCACAAAGCAAAAGGAGGACATACTATGAAGAGAGTAATCGTCGTAGTTTTAGATAGTGTAGGATGTGGCGCTGCGAAGGATGCAGCAGCGTATGGGGATGCAGGCAGCAATACCTTATTGTCTGTTTCCAAGAGTCAGTACTTTTCTATGAATAATTTGGCGAAGCTTGGATACTTCAACTTTGATGGTTCTGAGATTAGCGCCAAGGTGGAGAATCCCATTGGTGATATTGCTCGCATGCGTGAGCTTTCCGTTGGTAAGGATACTACCACTGGTCATTGGGAGATGGCAGGTGTGGTATCTACCCAGCCGATGCCAACTTATCCGAATGGCTTCCCGGACGAAGTATTGGATGAGTTCAAGAAATTAACCGGACGTGATGTATTGTGTAATCTTCCATATTCCGGAACCGATGTTATTCGCGATTATGGTGAAGAACATATGAAGACCGGTGCGTTGATTGTGTATACTTCTGCAGATTCTGTATTCCAGATTGCAGCACATGAGGATGTTGTTCCGGTAGAAGAGCTGTATCGTTATTGCGAGATGGCTCGTAAGATGCTGGTTGGTAAGCATGGTGTTGGTCGTGTTATTGCACGTCCATTCATCGGTGAGCCTGGCAACTTCACTCGTACTTCCCGTCGTCATGACTTCTCTTTGGAACCAACCGGCAAGACCATGTTGGATGTGTTAAAAGAAGAAGGATACGACGTACTGGCGGTTGGTAAGATTAATGATATCTTTGCAGGTCGTGGTGTAACGGATTTGGTTCGTACCGAGAACAATGCAGATGGTATCGACAAGACGATTGCATGGATGGATCGTGACTTCCACGGCATGATGTTTGTAAACCTTGTAGATACTGATATGATTTATGGCCATCGTCGTGATGTAGATGGTTATGCCAAGGCTTTGGCATACTTCGATGAGAAGCTTCCACAGATTATGGATAAGATGACGGAAGATGATATGTTGATGATTACAGCAGATCATGGTTGTGATCCTGCATTTACCGGTACCGATCATACCCGCGAGGATGTTCCGTTATTGATTTATAGCAAGGGCATGACAAGTGGCAAGAATTTTGGTACAATTGACGGGTTCGATTATTTGGCATCCACCGCATTGCATGTATTAGGTGCCAAGGATGAACTAGGCAACAAGTCCCTGTACTAAGGTGCGGGACGTACCTTTATTCATGTTATTAGCGAGGAGTGTAGTACCTTGAGTTTTAAATCAGAAATTGAAAAGAGAAGAACTTTTGCGATTATTTCTCACCCAGATGCCGGTAAGACCACATTGACTGAGAAGTTCCTTCTATACGGAGGACAGATCAATCAGGCTGGTTCCGTTAAGGGTAAAGCAACCGCCAAGCATGCGGTGTCTGACTGGATGGAGATTGAGAAGGAACGTGGTATTTCTGTTACTTCTTCTGTATTGCAGTTTGAGTATGATGGATTCTGCATTAACATCCTGGATACTCCGGGACATCAGGACTTCTCCGAAGATACATATCGTACCTTGATGGCAGCGGATTCTGCGGTAATGGTTATCGATGGATCCAAGGGTGTTGAGGCACAGACCAGAAAGTTGTTTAAGGTTTGTGCAATGCGTCACATTCCTATCTTTACCTTTATTAACAAGATGGACCGTGATGCCATGGATACCTTCGAGTTGCTGGATGATATCGAGAACGAGCTTGGTATCCCAACATGCCCGATTAACTGGCCAATTGGTTCCGGTAAAGAATTTCGCGGTGTCTATGATCGTAACACCAAGAATATCCTGACTTTCTCAGATACCTTGAAGGGTACCAAGGAAGGTGTGGAGAATATTATCGCGTTGGATAGCGATGAAGCATTATTAGAGATTGGTGATCAGGCCAAGCAGAAGCTTCTCGATGAGTTGGAACTTTTGGATGGAGCTGGTTCTGAGTTTGATCAGAAGCTGGTTTCCAAGGGAGAGTTGTCTCCGGTATTCTTTGGTTCTGCCTTAACCAACTTTGGTGTTGAGACATTCCTTGAGCACTTCCTTCAGATGACATCTTCCCCGTTGTCTCGTATGTCCAATCAGGGTGAGATTGATCCGTTCTCTGAAGATTTTTCGGCCTTCGTATTCAAGATTCAGGCCAACATGAACAAGGCGCATCGTGACCGTATTGCATTTATGCGTATTTGCTCCGGTCAGTTCGATGCCGGCATGAGCGTATATCATGTCCAAGGGGGGAAGGATGTTCGTTTGTCCCAACCTCAGCAGATGATGGCAGATAGCCGTAAGATGGTAGACAAGGCCTACGCTGGAGATATTATCGGTATCTTTGATCCGGGTATTTTCTCCATCGGAGATACTTTGACAACATCCAAGGACAAGTTCGCTTTTGAGGGAATTCCAACATTCGCACCGGAGCATTTTGCCCGCGTTCGTCAGGTGGATACCATGAAGCGTAAACAGTTTATGAAGGGTATCAACCAGATCGCGCAGGAAGGTGCCATCCAGATTTTCCAGGAGTTCCACACAGGAATGGAAGAGATTATCGTTGGTGTTGTTGGTGTCTTGCAGTTTGACGTATTGAAATACCGTCTGGAGAACGAGTACAACGTAGAGATTCGTATGGAGAAGCTTCCGTATGAGCATATTCGTTGGATTGTTAGCGAAGATACTGACATTGATGCAATTCAGGGAACCTCAGATATGAAGAAGGTTAAGGACTTGCACGATCGTCCATTATTGTTGTTTGTCAATGCTTGGTCTGTTGGTATGACATTGGATCGTAACAAGGGATTGGAATTGTCTGAGTTTGGTAAAGCAGATAATTTTGAACGATAGAAGCGTAATAGAAAACCCACACCGTAATGGTGTGGGTTATTTTATTGTACCAACAAGTCCATGAGGGACATGTAGACATCTTCGTATTTGGCTTTCCAATTCACTACAATGGCCTTGGCCTGTTCCTGAGAAGAAACGTGCAAACTAATATCCACCACGTTGTGGCCATCCTCGGTTACGCGGCAGTGTACGAGGTATCCGCCGCCGGTGGCATCGTAATAGTCAGCGGTTACGGAGTTGTTCTTCTTCATGGTGAGGCTGTTCTCGGAAAAGTAATTGCGCATATCCTCCTCGATAGCAGGAGTGATGCGGTCCGGGAACAAACTCAAGGTATGCTCGCCTTCTTCGTTGATGGTATACTGCGTACTGTTTACTGAGGTGCTCATATCGATCATTTTGGCTTCCACCAAATCACTGATGGTCTTCTGGATGGTAAAATAATCGGTATACTTGCGTTCTAGAAAAAAGTCCGTTACCTGCTTGGTGCTCAAAGGAAAGTTAACCTTGGAGAGCAGGTTTAAAACCATGATTTTGTAGATGATATTTGATTCAGCCATAGATGTCCTTTCTATTGTTCTTGTGGAATATGTGCTTTGACAGCAGCGGCTACGGCATCGGCAACTCGCGGGTCAAAGGCTTCCGGCATAATGAACTCGTCGCAGAGCTTGTCTGCCGGTACTAAATCAGCGATGGCATTGGCTGCTGCTAACTTCATGTCTTCGGTAATCTGCTTGGCGTGACCCTCTAATGCACCACGGAAGATGCCAGGGAAGGCTACAACGTTATTGATCTGGTTCGGGAAATCACTACGTCCGGTTCCTACGATGCGAGCGCCGGCAGCCTTAGCAACGTCCGGCATAATCTCAGGGGTAGGATTGGCCATTGCAAAAATGATGGCATCGGAATTCATGGACTGAACCATCTCGGCGGTCAAAACACCAGGCTTGGAAACACCGATAAATACATCGGCACCTACCAAAGCATCGGCAAGGGTGCCGATAAGGTGGCGAGGATTGGTCACAGCCAACATCTCTTCCTGAGCCCAATTCAGGGCTTCGTGGTCGGCACGAAGGATACCGTAGAAGTCACACAATGTAACATCCTTGAATCCATAACGTAACAGTAACTTGCTAATAGCTAATCCGGCAGAACCAGGACCATTTAAAACGATGCGAACATCCTCCATTCGCTTGCCGGTTACGCGCAGGGCGTTAATTAATGCAGCAAGTACAACGATGGCGGTGCCGTGCTGGTCGTCGTGGAATACCGGAATATCCAGCATTTCTTTTAATCGACGTTCAATCTCAAAGCAACGAGGTGCAGAGATATCTTCGAGGTTAATGCCACCGAAGGTTGGGGCAATATTGGCAACGGTCTTGATAATCTCTTCGGTGTCCTGGGTATCCAGGCAAATCGGAAATGCGTTGACATTACCGAACTCCTTGAAAAGGACGGCCTTGCCCTCCATAACAGGCATTGCGGCCTCCGGACCGATGTTGCCAAGACCAAGAACAGCGCTTCCGTCGGATACGACAGCAACGGTGTTGGCCTTGAGTGTATAGTTATATACCTGGGATTTGTCCTCTGCAATGATGCGACAAGGAGCTGCAACACCCGGGGTATATGCAATTGCTAAATCATCTCTGGAATTTACTTTGGATTTGGCGATTGTTTCAATCTTGCCGTTCCATTGGCGGTGTGATTGAATCGCACGTTCATCATTATTCATGCCGGTTTTCTCCCTTCTTTTTACAAGTATCAAGTTTAGCATGATTAAAAAGTGCTTGCAAGGATTGGAAAAAGAGTATATAATGCAATACATCTAAAAGAACACTTCGTTTAATTATTCTTGAATTCGATTACTTATTCCCAAGATTATTTTTATACGAACATTGCAGGAACATATGGTTTTTGTTTAGTCAGTAGAGGAGATTATTTATGAGAGAAAAATATGAAAGCTTGCCGGTTGGTGTTTTGCGTGATTTAGCAAAGGCTCGTGGCTTGAAGGGCATTTCCAAAATGAAGAAGGAAGAACTTGTAGAAGCAATGCTGGCTCAGGATGAGGTAGATGCCAAGAATAAGGCTGCTTCCGAAGCCAAGGCAGAGCCTAAGAAGGCTGCTGAGAATCGTGGAGCAAGCGAACGAGTTACTTCTGATAAGAAGGAAGAGCCTGCTGAGGAAGGTGCAGAGAAAAGTGCACCACGTGCTCCGGAGGGAGCGCCGGTTAGCGGTATTATTGAAGTATTGCAGGATGGTTATGGATTCATCCGTTGCGATAATTATATGCCTGGAGATGGAGACGTATATGTTTCTCCTTCCCAGATTCGTAAGTTTAGCTTGCGTACTGGTGATATTATTTCCGGAACCAAGCGACGTAACAATGCCAGCGACAAGTTCGAAGCATTATTACATATCAAGGATATCAACGGTTATGAACCGGAGAGTGGCCCACGTCGTCCAAGATTTGAAAGCCTGACTCCGATTTTCCCGGATGAGCGTATTCGCCTGGAGCGTCCTGGCTGTGGTATTTCCATGCGTATTGTAGATATGATTTCTCCAATCGGTAAGGGACAGCGTGGTATGATTGTTTCCCAGCCGAAGGCAGGTAAGACCACCCTGTTAAAGCAGATTGCAAAGTCTGTTCAGATTGCGCACCCGGAGATGCACTTGTTAATCTTATTGATTGATGAGCGTCCGGAGGAAGTTACTGATATGAAGGAAGCAATTCGTGGCGACCGTGTAGAGATTATTTATTCTACCTTCGATGAGCTTCCGGATCACCATCGTCGTGTTTCTGAGATGGTAATCGAGCGTGCGAAGCGTTTGGTTGAGCACGGTGAAGATGTTATGATTCTGTTGGATTCCATTACTCGTTTGGCTCGTGCATACAACTTAACTGTTGCTCCGAGTGGACGTACCTTGTCCGGTGGTTTGGATCCGGCGGCCCTTCATATGCCGAAGAAGTTCTTCGGTGCTGCGCGTAATATGCGTGGCGGCGGAAGCTTGACTATTCTTGCAACTGCATTGGTTGATACCGGCAGCAAGATGGACGATGTTGTATTCGAGGAGTTCAAGGGTACCGGTAATATGGAATTGGTATTGGATCGTAAGTTATCCGAGCGTCGTGTATTCCCGGCAATTGATCTGGCTAAGTCCTCTACACGTAGAGAAGATTTGCTCCTTACCAAGGAAGAGTTGGAGGCTAGTGACATCATCCGCAGACGCCTTAACAACCTTCGCAACGAGGATGCTGCAGAGACCATTCTTCATATGTTTACACATACCAAGAACAATGCAGAATTTATTCAGCTTGTTATGCAACGTCTAAAATAATTTTTTGAAAACCTATTGCGATAAATGGAATGCTATGCTACACTATAAAAGCTGTTTATCGGGATGTGAATAGTATTAACGTTTATTATAGATTTAGTGAGGTGAAAAACATGAGACAGGGAATCCATCCGGATTACTATCAGGCAACCGTAACTTGCAACTGTGGTAACACATTCGTAACTGGTTCAACCAAGGAGAGCATCCACGTTGAAATCTGTTCTAAGTGCCATCCATTCTATACTGGTCAGCAGAAGGCAGCTAAGGCTCGCGGACGTATCGATCAGTTCAACAAGAAGTACGGTATTCAGGGCTAATTATAGTATGATAGTAGAGAGGTTGAGATTGAAAAATCTCAGCCTCTTTTTCATATCAAAGATCGAGGGAGAACGTTATGAGATATTCGGGAATTGGCGGACAGGCTATTATGGAGGGCGTTATGATGCGTAACGGCGATGAGTATGCGGTTGCAGTACGACTTCCGGACCAGTCCATTCATGTAGAGACGCACAAGACCAGAGGATACAATGAGCTGATTCAGAAGATTCCTTTGGTGCGCGGCGTATATAATTTTTTCTGGTCATTGGTTGTGGGACTAGGTTCCCTGATGGAGTCCGCTTCTTATTTTGAGGATGAGGATGCCAAGAAGCCTGAGGAGATGACTGACGAGGAAAAGGCGAAGAAAGCCAGAAAGGATCGTGCAGAGATGGGTGGTACCTTGCTGTTATCCTTTGTGCTAGCCATGGGTATTTTCATGGCTTTGCCATATGGTATCAGCGCGCTCATCGGCAGATTTGTTACGTCTCCGATGCTTACAGCTTTTATCGAAGGCGTCTTGCGCGTGGTGATTTTTCTTTTATACATCGTATTGATTTCCAAGACGGAGGATATTCGCCGGACCTTTATGTACCATGGGGCGGAGCACAAGTGCATCAATTGCATCGAAGCCGGCAAGGAATTGAACGTAGAGAATGTTCGCGAGGCTACACGTTTGCACAAGCGTTGCGGAACCAGCTTCTTGTTCATTGTTTTGCTGATTAGTATCTTCGTATTTATGTTTATCCGCATGGATTCTCATCTGATGCAGTTGGTACTTCGACTCTTGTTGGTGCCTGTGATTGCCGGTGTTTCTTATGAGTTTATCCGCTTGGCTGGCCGCAGCGAGAATCCGGTGATTGATGCTCTTAGCAAGCCGGGACTTTTGTTGCAAAAGCTTACCACAATGGAGCCGGATGATGATATGATTAGAGTAGGTATTGCTTCCGTAGAAGCAGTATTTGATTGGAAAGCATTTATCGACAATAATGAGGACCATTGCTCGATGTAGAGGAGGCGCTTATGAAGTTTGTCAGTTATTTGGATGCAGTCGCAGAGGGTGAGAAACGCTTAGAGGAAGCAGGAATTGCAGATGCCAAGATTGATGCACGGTATTTGTTTGAGAGTTTGCCGGGGCACGACGCTCACTTTTTGCTGATGTACGGGAGACGACAGATGGATGAGGAGAAGCGTGCTGCGTACATGGAATTAATTGAGAAAAGAGCATCTCATATTCCGCTGCAGCAGATATTGGGATACACGGAGTTCATGGGGTGTCGTTTTACGGTGAATGAACACGTTTTGTGCCCGCGCCAGGATACAGAGACATTGGTAGAGTACGCTTTGAAGCTGCTGAAGCCGGGAATGCGCATTCTGGATATGTGCACCGGAAGCGGATGCATTCTTATTAGTCTGTTGAACCTCAGTGGACGGGAGAATGTTCCAATGGATACCTTGGTGGGAATTGCATCGGATATTTCTGAGGATGCCCTTGCGGTGGCTCGAGAGAATGCAGAGTATAACAAGGTGGATGTCCGATTTTTACAGGGAGATCTGTTTGGCTCTCTTGTGGAACTTCCGGGAGAAGAGCAGAAGTTTGACCTCATCACCTCCAACCCGCCGTACATTCCAACAGCTGCAGTCTGGGGATTGATGCCGGAAGTGAGAGACCACGAGCCTAAGATTGCGCTGGATGGTTCACCCAATGGATTGGCTTTTTACGAGCGTATTTGTGCTGAGGCTCCATTGTACCTCAAAGAGGGTGGTCACCTGATTGTGGAGATTGGTTATGATCAGGCCGAGGATGTTATCGGATTATTCGAGACCAATGGATTCAAGGACGTAGTATGCTACAAGGATTTGGCGGGCAACGACAGGGTGGTTTACGGTCATCGATAGCTGATTGATGAATCAGGATTTTTGTGATATACTAGGCGGGCTGTGTATGTACAGCTGGCCCCTGTTGTTTGTTTTGATATAGGAGTACGTTATGTTTGATAAGTTAGAAGACCTTCTGATTCACTATCAGGAGATTATGAATATGTTAAGTGAGCCGGATGTTGCGAATGACAGCCGTCGCTTTCAGAAGTTGATGAAGGAACAGAGTGATTTGACTCCTTTGGTCAACGCTTACAATGAATATAAGAAGAATAAGCAGGCCATCGAGGACTCTCTTGCAATCTTAGACGAGGAATCCGACGAAGATATGAAGGAACTTGCTAAGGAAGAATTGAACGAGGCCAAGGATCGCGTAGAAGAGCTGGAGAACGAGCTTAAGATTCTTCTTCTGCCGAAGGACCCGAACGATAACAAGAACGTTATTGTGGAGATTCGTGCAGGTGCCGGTGGTGATGAGGCTGCATTGTTTGCTGCTGAGATTTATCGTATGTACATCCATTATGCAGAGAGCAAGGGATGGAAGACTGAGCTTATTGAGGCAGAAGAGACCGGTATCGGTGGTATGAAGTCTGTGAACTTCATGGTATCCGGTAATGGCGCATACTCTGTGCTGAAGTATGAGTCCGGTGTTCATCGTGTACAGCGTGTACCGGAGACTGAGTCCGGTGGACGTATCCATACCTCTACCATTACCGTTGCAGTTATGCCGGAGGCTGAGGATGTAGATATCGAGATTAATGAGAAGGATATCCGTATTGACGTAATGCGTGCATCCGGTAACGGTGGTCAGTGCGTTAATACGACAGATTCCGCTGTTCGTTTGACTCATTACCCAACGGGTATTGTGATTTATTCTCAGACAGAGAAGTCTCAGTTACAGAACAAAGACAAGGCATTCGCACTGTTGCGTGCCAAGTTATATGATATGGAACTTCAGAAACAGCAGGCAGAGGCTTCTGCAGAGCGCCTTTCCCAGATTGGTACCGGTGACCGTTCCGAGAAGATTCGTACCTATAACTTCCCTCAGGGACGTGTAACAGACCATCGTATTAACCTGACTCTGTACAAGTTGGACAAGATTATGGATGGTGATATTCAGGAAATCTTGGATGCACTTATTGCAGCAGATCAGGCGAAGCGTCTGTCCACAATGGAGCAGGCTAGCTAACTGAATTGGTGAGCCACATTTTGTATGGAATGTGCATTAAATTGTACATAATTTAAAGCAGGAAAAGAACGCATTTTGCAACAATTGCGTTCTTTTTTTATTTGTGAATTGTGATATAATGTAAAAGCGTGTGGAACGGTGTGAGGAATTTATACTATTCCCATAGGAATTAACAAATTAAGGAGGCGCATTTATGGCCGATCAGATTTTAAATGTATCCGGACTGAAGGTTACCGTAGAAGATAAGGAAATCCTTCACGGTTTGGATTTGACACTGAATGCAGGTGAGACTCACGTCATCATGGGACCAAACGGAGCTGGTAAGTCTACGCTTGGATCTACTTTGATGGGAGATCCTCGTTATGTTATTACTGACGGTAAGATTATCTTTAATGGTGAGGATATTACCGGAGAGAGCGCAGATAAGATTTCCAAGAAGGGTATGTTCTTGTCCTTCCAGAATCCGGTTGAGGTTCCGGGTATTACTTTATCTAATTTTATCCGCAGCGCCTTGGAACAGAAGACCGGTAAGCACATTCGTGTTTGGGATTTCAAGAAGGAATTAGAGAAGACCATGGAGATTTTGAACATGGATCCTTCTTATGCAGAGCGTGATTTGAACGTTGGTTTCTCCGGCGGTGAGAAGAAGAAGGCAGAGATTCTTCAGTTATTAATGTTGAAGCCTTCTCTTGCAATTCTTGATGAGACGGATTCCGGTTTGGATGTTGATGCAGTTCGAACCGTTTCTGAAGGTATCGAGCAGTACAAGAAGACCGTTGGTGGCGCACTTCTCATCATCACACACAGCACCCGTATTCTTGAGGCACTGGATGTAGATGCTACCCACGTACTTGTTGATGGCAAAATCGTTCACAATGGTGACCAGAGCTTGATTAACGAGATTAACGAGAACGGTTTTGAGCGTTTTTTGAACTAACCTTTTTTAGGAGCAGATAAATGAGCAAAGAGAAGACACAAGTTGACGACATTGACCGTAGTCTATATGACTTTCGGTATGAGGAGAAAGACGTCTTCAAGGTAGAAGAAGGTCTGACCCCTGATATTGTTCGTCAGATTTCAAAAGATCGTAATGATCCGGAATGGATGTTGGATTTCCGTCTCAAGTCTTTGGAAATCTACAACCAGATTGCAGTTCCGGAATGGGGCCCTTCCATTGAGGGCTTGAATATGGATAATATCGTTACCTACATTCGTCCGAAGGCAGAGCGTATGCAGAAGGACTGGAATGAGGTCCCTGAAGATATCAAGGATACCTTTGAACGCCTTGGTATTCCCCAGGCAGAGCGTGCATCCCTTGCCGGTGTTGGTGCTCAGTATGATTCTGAGCTGGTATACCACAACGTTAAGGATGAGGTTGCTGCTCAGGGTGTTATCTATACTGATGTAGAGAGTGCCCTTCATGGTGAGTATGCGGATATGATCAAGTCTCACTTTATGAAGTTGGTTCCTCCCACAGACCACAAGTTTGCAGCGCTTCATGGTGCTGTTTGGTCCGGTGGTTCCTTTGTATATGTACCACCTGGAGTGAAAGTCGAGATTCCTCTACAGTCTTACTTCCGTCTCAATGCAGCGGGAGCAGGACAGTTTGAGCATACTTTAATTATCGTAGATGAGGGCGCTGACCTTCACTTTATCGAGGGTTGTAGTGCACCGAAGTACAACGTAGCCAATCTTCATGCCGGCTGCGTAGAGTTGTTCGTTGGTAAGAATGCGAAGCTTCGTTATTCTACCATTGAGAACTGGTCCAAGAATATGTACAACCTGAACACCAAGCGTGCCCGCGTAGAATAGGGCGGTAAGATTGAGTGGGTTTCCGGTTCCTTCGGTTCCCATGTTTCTTACTTGTATCCGATGAGTGTGTTGCAGGGAGATAACTCTCGTTGTGAGTTCACCGGTGTTACCTTTGCAGGTCACGGCCAGAACTTGGATACCGGTACCAAGGTTGTCCATGTAGGTAAGAATACTTCTTCTTACATCAATACCAAGTCCATCTCTAAGAGTGATGGTATCAGTACCTTCCGTAGTGCGGTTGTAGTTGGACAGAACGCCAAGGGTTCCAAGTCTTCGGTATCTTGCGAGTCCTTGATGTTGGATGATATCTCTCGTTCCGATACCATTCCTGCTATGGATATTCGTACCGACGATGTAGATATCGGACACGAAGCAAAGATTGGACGCATCAGCGATGATGTTGTCTTCTATTTAATGAGCCGTGGCATGTCCGAAGAGGATGCCAAGGCACTTATCGTCAGCGGTTTTGCTGATAATGTTAGCAAAGAACTTCCACTGGAGTATGCAGTGGAGATGAATAACCTCATCCGTCTTGAGATGAAGGGCACCGTAGGTTAGGAAGGAGGTAGAGATATGAGTGAACAGACAGTAGTAATCAATCATCTACCTGCACCTACCTGGAACTGGTTGCGTATCAATGATGCAACCGTTGCTGTTCCGGCAGAGTTGTTAACCTATGTTGCAGGCGAGGAGATTCCTGCGGATATTTCCAAGGAAATCATTGATGGCAATAGCAATTTTGCTGTGGCTACCGGATTTGGCGCTAATGGCGCGAAGATTTTTGGTGAAGTAGGAGAGACTGCTTCCTATACCGTATCCGGTAATGTGGTTGAGCCACTCCGTTTGGATTATGACTTTTCCGATGGAGCCAACTGTGTGAATACAGTGGATTTCCATGTACCGGATGATAGTGAGATGTTGGTTATCCAACATTTCCATTCTGAAAAGAATGGCTTTGGTTTTGCCGGCGTTCAGAGCAAGTATGAAGTTGGCAAGAATGCGAAGCTTACATTGGTTCAGATTCAGATGCTGGGCGATGACCTGACATTCTGCAATGATATTGGTGGTACCTGTGATGAGTCCGGTGAGTTCCGTCTCATCCAGTTAACCTTGAGTGGTAAGCAGACCTATATCGGTAGCAATTGTGCATTAGCCGGTAAGCGTTCCTGCAACAATGTGGATATGGCTTATATTGTATCCGACGATCATGTATTGGATATGAATTATGTAGCTGACCATACCGGCAAGAAGACCGCCTGTGTCATCAATGCAGCCGGCGTTTTACGTAATCAGGCCAAGAAAGTTTTCCGTGGAACCATCGACTTTAAGCGTGGATGTGCTGGTGCAACCGGCGCTGAGGTTGAGGACGTACTGTTGATGGATGATGGTGTTATTAACCAGACCATTCCGTTGATTTTGTGTTCTGAAGAGGACGTAGAAGGCACCCATGGTGCTACCATTGGCAAGTTGAATGATGACTTGTTGTTCTACCTAGAGTCCCGTGGCTTAGATCTGAAGGAGATCTACGAGATGATGGCCCGTGCCCGTGTGGATGCGGTTTGCAACCTGATTCCGGATGTAGCAACCCGTGAGCTGGTTGAGAATTACTTAGGAAAAGAAGAGGAAGACTAAATGACTGAAGCGGATCAGCAGATTCGAGGACAGTTTCCGATCCTAAAGGATCGAAATGTTGTCTATCTAGATAATGCTGCTACCTCACAGAAGCCTCCGTGTGTAATTGAGGCAGCGGCAGAGTATTACAAGATGAACAATGCAAACCCTATGCGTGGTTTGTACGAATTATCCATCGATGCTACCAATGCATACGAAGATGCTCGTAAGACGGTTGCGGATTTTATCCATGCTTCCCGTCCGGAGGAGATTGTTTTCACCAGGAATGCAACTGAGAGTTTGAACTTGGTTGCATATTCCTACGGAATGCATTTTCTGCATGAGGGCGATGAGATTATCGTCAGCATTGCAGAACATCACAGCAATATGTTGCCTTGGCGTCAGGTGGCTGCTGCTACCGGTGCCCATGTGACATATCTCTACTGCAAGCAGGATGGTGAGTTAACACCTTCCATGTTAGAGGAGATTATTTCTGACAAGACCAAGATTGTTGCCATCACTCAGATTTCCAATGTATTTGGACGTTTGAATGATATTAAGGGATTTGCTGCCGTAGCCCATGCACATGGTGCTATAATGGTAGCGGATGGCGCACAATCCGTTCCTCATATCCCGGTGAATGTTCAGGACTTGGATGTGGACTTTATGTCCTTCTCCGGTCACAAGATGTTTGCCCCAATGGGAATCGGTGCATTGTATGGTCGCTATGAGCTGTTGGATCAGATGCCTCCATTCTTGTACGGCGGCGAGATGATTGAGTATGTGACCTTGGATGGTGCGACCTATGCGGAAGTACCACACAAGTTCGAGGCCGGTACCGTCAATGTTGGCGGTGCAGTTGGTATGGCAGAGGCCATTCGATTTATGATGCGTTTCGGATGGGAGCGTATTGAGAAGCGTGAGAATGACCTGACGGTGTACGCAATGGAGAAGGTCCTGAAGATTCCACATGTTCATGTGCTGGGCTCTGATGACCCGATGAACCATCATGGAATTATTACTTTTATGATTGATGGCGTACATCCTCATGATGTTGCAGCGATTTTTGATGCGCACAACATCGCAATTCGTGCCGGACATCACTGTGCACAACCATTACACAAATACCTGGGCAAGTTATCTACATCACGCGCGTCCTTGGCGTTCTACAACAACGAGGATGACATTGATGCATTTGTCGAATGCTTAAGCGGCCTTCGAGGAGCAATGGGTTATACGGATTAGATTCAATAGATTGGAGTGTTATTATGGCAAATACCTTTTATAACGAGATACTTACTGATCATAATATGAATCCTACACATAAACACGCCATCGAGGGTGCGAACTTCACCCTTGAAGGCGTGAATCCGTCTTGTGGGGATGATATCATCTTGGAACTTCGGGTCGAAGATGATGTGATTGTTGATGGCGGATATACCGGAGATGGCTGCGCAATTTCTCAGGCATCTGCGGATATGATGTTGGATTTGATTATTGGCAAGTCCAAGGCAGAAGCCCTTCACTTGTCTGATATTTTCTTGCGCATGATTACCGGAGAGATTACCGAGGAGGAGCATGAGGAACTGGAAGAGGCCGGAATTCTTCAGGATGTTTCTCACATGCCCGCTCGTGTTAAGTGCGCAGTTCTTGGTTGGCATACCATGGACGAGATGTTTAAACCGGGCGAATAAGGAGAGATTGTATGAGCAATAAAGTGGATGTTGCAATTATTGGAGCAGGCCCTGGTGGTATTTTTGCGGCCTACGAACTGATTCAGAAGAATCCGAACCTCAAGGTGACGGTATTCGATTCCGGTTATGCGTTAGAGAAGCGTCATTGCCCTATCGACGGCAAGAAGGTGAAGAGTTGTATCAGTTGTAAGGTATGCTCTATTATGAATGGTTTTGGTGGCGCAGGAGCCTTCTCTGATGGTAAGTATAATATTACCAATGACTTTGGTGGTTCCTTGTATCAGTATATCGGACGTCAGGAAGCCATTGATCTCATGAATTACGTGGATGAGATTAATATGAGCCACGGCGGTGAAGGCACGACTTTGTATTCTACTGCCGGTACTTCTTTGAAGAAGGTTTGTATGCAGAACAAGCTTCAGTTGTTAGAGGCTTCTGTTCGTCATCTGGGTACGGACAAGAACTATGTGGTTCTGCAGCACTTATATGATGAGCTAAAAGATAAAGTGGATTTCCGCTTTGAAACCAAGGTAGAAAAGGTGGAGGATTTGACGCCGGGTTATCGTTTGACTTTCGGTGATGAGACCTTGGAGTGCGATACCTGTATTATTTCCGTTGGACGTAGCGGAAGTAAGTGGATGGAAAGTGTCTGCGAAGATTTGAACATTGAGACCAAGTCTAATCGTGTGGATATTGGTGTTCGTGTGGAGATCCCTGCAGAGATCTTTTCTCATATTACGGATGAGTTGTACGAGGGCAAGATTGTTTATCGTACCGAGAAGTTTGAGGACTTGGTTCGTACCTTCTGTATGAATCCAAGAGGTATTGTAGTTAATGAGAATACCAATGGCATCATTACGGTGAATGGTCATAGCTTTGAGGACGATTCTCGCAAGACCAATAATACCAACTTTGCATTATTGGTTTCTAAACATTTCTCTGAGCCGTTCAAGGATAGTAACGGCTATGGTGAGAGTATTGCCCGTCTGTCCAATATGTTGGGCGGTGGCGTTATTGTGCAGCGTTTTGGTGATTTGGTTCGCGGACGTCGTTCTACCAATAAGCGAATTGAAGAGTGTACAGTTCAGCCAACACTGAATGCGACACCGGGCGATTTATCTCTGGTTTTACCAAAGCGTATTTTAGATGGTATAATAGAGATGATATATGCGTTGGACAAGATTGCACCTGGTACCGCCAACGACGATACCTTGTTATATGGCGTAGAGGTGAAGTTCTATAATATGTCCGTTGCATTGGATGAGAATCTGGAGACTTGTCATAAGGGCTTATATGTAATTGGCGACGGCAGTGGTGTGACACATTCCTTGTCACATGCTTCTGCAAGCGGAGTATACGTTGCACGTAAGATTCTTGCATAGAGGGAAGTATAATTCTCAGACAGGAGTTGGTATGGCACAAGCTTTTTTTCAACGTATTAATTTTGAATTCTTCCAGTATAAGTGGATGGATATCTATCAGAAGAACAAGAAAGCGGTACAATATGAGAATGCTGTGTTCACTTGGAATGGCTTGTTCTTCATGATGGTGGTGGACTTATTCTTGATTCTGTTCTATTCTGCAGTCAAGAATGGCTGCCCAGAAGCATTCCGTTATGTATGTGCCTTCCCGATTATTCTGTTAGCATTTTTTGCGGCACGATGGGCATACAAGTATAATCTTCCGGATCACTTTTTGGTGGTGGGAATATCTTACATTGCTGGTACCTTGACTCTTTGTTTTTGCAGTTTCATGATTATTGATCCGGCCATCCAATCCAGCTTTTATTCCTTCTTCCTGGTAACGACGCTGTTGACAACCTTGATTGTGGATGTACCAAGACGTAAGTTGGCATTTTTATTGTTGTGGGATGCCTTGATGCTGACCACAGGCTTTGTTGGCGTCAGTGATCCGTATCGTTTACGTTCCGTGTTTATTCACGGCATGATTGTTTCCGTGGCGTCCTTCCTCTTTGGATGTTTTACATCCTGGCGGAAGCTGCAGGGTTTTGAAAGTGCGCGGGAGCTATTATATGTGAGTACCCATGACCGCCTGACGAATCTTAAGAATCGTGAAAAGCTATATTACGATTTTGATGAGTTGACAGCATCGAAGGATATTATTGGAGTTATTATTTTTGATATCAATTCCTTTAAGCAGTTGAACGATACCTATGGCCATATCTTTGGGGATCAGGCCATTGAGTATGTAGCCAGCGTGCTTCGTACCTGTGAAGAACGTTACGGCATACAGTTTTATCGCTATGGTGGCGATGAGTTTATCGGTTTGGTTCGTCGCTTAGGGGATGAGAGACCGGAATTATTGATTCCATATATCAAACGATATGTGGCAGATTCCACACTTTGCACGCTAGATGGCATAGAAATCCGAATACAGATTAGCGGTGGTTGTGCACCGTATCACGATGGCGACACTTTAGAACGGTGTGTTAATTCTGCAGATGATGAAATGTATGCAGATAAGGAAGCAATGAAAAAGGCTGGACAGATTTCTGGAAAAGTTCAGAATTGTCAGTGATTTTATTTGAATCGGTTTTAGAATTGCGATAGAATAAGGATGTTAAGTTCTTATTGTTTTCGCAATTCTTTTTTTATGGAGGTTTCTATGCAGATAACTGTTGGAAGAAGTAGTAATACCGATGCAAAACAGGCAATTCGAGAAGCTTTGTCAGGCGCAGGAACTCCTAAGTTCATTTTTTTTATCAGCCCATACAATATGCTCGAACAGGTGGCAGCAACTATTGCTGAAGATTATCCGTTGACAAAGTCCATTGGAACCAGCGGCATCGCATACTTTGGCGGTGGTTCTTCTGACCGGGAATTGTATACAGTTGCATTTGGTCAGGATGCGGTGGTTTCTGTTGGAGTGCTTCGCCATTTGTCTACCTGCCCGGTTGCTGATATTGAGAACCTAAAGGCTTCCCTGCAGGAAGTTCGCCCGGAAGAGGGCAAGACCGTATGTCTCGAGTGTTGTACCGGATGGGAAGAGCGATTGGTAACAACCATGAACGTTGCGTTGGAAGGTGCGCGTGTTCCACTTGTGGGCGGAACAGTGTTTGGTACACCAGAAGGTAAAACATCCTATGTGGCAGTGAATGGTAAGCTCTATGCGGATGCTTGCTGCTATGCTGTGATTAAGAATACCAGCGGACATATTCGCACCTACTCAGAGTTGATTTATGAGATGAATCCAAATTATCCGCGCCATACGGCAACCAAGGTTAATTTGGAGAATAAGGAGCTGCTGACTTTAGATAACAGACCTGCAGCTGATGTTTATGCCAACGATTTGGGTATTTCCAAGAGCGAGGTGGTAGATAACGTACTTCAGAATCCGTTAGGACGTGTGGTGGGTGATGAAGTCTTTATCGCATCCCAGCATACCGTTGGACCAAATAATTCTTTAATTAATTATAAGCGTATCAATGAGAACGATACGATTTGCATTTTGAAACTGAGAGATTATCCAAGCATTAATGCAGATACTCGTAATCAGATTCAAAGGGAGAATAACAAGATTTCTTTCATCCTCGCGATTAATTGTATTTATCGTCATTTGCTGTTTTCCAATGAGCAGTATTTGAATGGTTATATTCAGAGTATGAGTAATATTGGACCGTACTTGGGTATGGTCGGTGGTGGTGAGCAGTACAAGAACCAGCACGTTAATCAAACCATGGTATGTGCAGTATTTGAGTAATTGGCAGAGGGAAAGGAGCAAAGACTATGGCATTATTTAACAAAAAACAGGAAGAAGTTCAGCCAACTGCAACGACAACTGCACCGGCTATGAATCTGAGACAGCGTTTAGCACCCCTTCGTGATATTGCAAGATTTGCAATTGAGCAGAAGAACAAATTGCAGTCCCAGGAAGCAGAGACCATTGATGGTATAGACCAGATTTCTCAGTCTTTCTGCGTGGTACAGGAGAAGCATCAGAATATTACCAATTCCGTAGAGGGACTACGTGATGAGTTTGAAAATGTTCGTGGTATTACCGATACCTTCGAAGGCATAATTTCCAAGATGATGGATACGGCAAGAGCTTCCCATCAAGGTATGGAAGCCATTGATCGTAGTTCTGATACGGTTAATGAAACCATTGATTCCATGCAGGCGGTATTCGAAGAATTCCAGCGAAGCTTTGATGATATTCATGAGAAAATCAATCAGATTAATGGTATCGCAACCCAGACTAACCTGTTGGCACTGAATGCGTCCATTGAGGCAGCCAGAGCTGGTGAGGCTGGTCGAGGATTCGCAGTTGTTGCAACTCAGGTTAATAAGTTGTCTCAGGATATCAAGGAACTGGTTGTTAGTATTGGTGAGAGTATGGAAACCTTGAATACCAACAATCAGGGATTGGTTCATTCCTTGCAGGGCACCAGAGAGGCTATTGAGCAGTCTCATAGGAGTATTGAGGAGACGCAAGAAACCATTGATAGCATCAAGACAGTAGCGGAAGAGGTTGGCGAGCAAAGCGAGCAAATGACTGAGGTCATTAACAACTGTAATCGTGCAGTTGATGATGTAAATCGTAATATTGAAGAGTCCGGCAATTACTTTACGCAGGTATCGGATGATATTGAGGACATGCGGGTGAAAATCACCAAGAAGGGCTTTATGTTTGAGGATATGAATAATATCCTAGAACAGATTGATCCGCTGGTTAATCAGTTGGAAAAATAACGACAGATAATGAGGAATCGTACGAGATGTACGGTTCCTCATTTTTATGAAAACGTAGATTTTCTTTTGGGTTTCTGCTATTATGTATGTCGTGAGTGTAATAAAACAAGAAGGAGCATATAGATGAGCGATTACGTTATTGTTGTGGACTTATCCGCAAATATTAGTATGGACTTCGTTAGGGAACATGATTTGATTTTTATCCCAATGAATTATTCCATTGGTAGCGAGGAGCGCGTTAGTTCCGAGATGGAATCCGATGAGATGATGAAGGAGTTCTACAAGGCGCAGCGCGAAGGCGTTGAGACCAAGACGAGTCAGATTACTCCACAACAGTATGTGGAGTTCTTTGAACCATATTTGAAAGAAGGCAAGGATATTGTTTACCTAAGTCTTTCTAGTGGACTGAGCAATACTTTTAACAGCGTTTGCCTTGCTAAGCGTGACCTAGAGGAAGAATATCCGGATGTTCACGTATATCCGGTAGATACCTTGGCTGGTACCGGATGCGTTGGCTTGATTTCTGAGCAGGCTGCATTGAACCGTGAAGCAGGTATGAGTGCTGAGGAGAACTACAACAATCTTTGTGAATTGGTTGATTCTCTTTGCCATGTATTTATGGTAGATGATTTGATGTATCTACATCGTGGTGGCCGTGTACCTAAGTCCACTGCTATCATGGGTACTGTTCTTAACATCAAGCCGGTTCTTATCGTTAACGAAGAAGGCAAGCTTCCTATGATTGACAAGAAGCGTGGTGTTAAGCCTGCCATGAATCGTTTGGTTGAAATCTACGAGAAGACCCATCGTACGGATATGAACCGTGTTTACATTGTTCATGCAGACGCCTTAGATCGTGCAGAGTTCTTGCGTGACAAGGTTCTTGCAATCAATCCGAATGCAGATATTGAGATTCAGATGTTGTGCCCGGTTATCGGTGCACACACCGGTCCTGGAATGTGTGCGATTCTCTATTATGGAGATCGTCATCACCTCGACTAAATTGTTTCGCCCCTACCTAACGGTAGGGGCTTTTTTATGGTATGATAACTAAGTTAGAATACGAAGATATGAAGGAAAAATGATATGAAGAAACAATGGTGGCATGACAAAATCTGTTATCAGATATATCCGAAGAGTTTTTGCGATACAACGGGCAGCGGAATCGGTGATATTAACGGAATTACCGAGCATCTGGATTATTTGAGGAATCTGGGTGTGGATATCATATGGTTGTCACCATGTTATCCGTCACCTATGGCTGATCAGGGGTATGATATTTCGGACTATCGCAACATTCATCCGGACTTTGGAACCTTAGAGGATTTTGACCGTTTGGTGGCAGAGGCCAAGAAGCGGGATATGGGTATCATTATGGACTTGGTGGTGAATCATTGCTCTGATGAGCATCCGTATTTTAAAGAGGCCATGGCTCATCCGGATGGAAAGTACGGGGAGTATTTCTACATCGAGGAAGGCGTGGATGGCAAGGAACCGAATAACTGGCGTTCCTACTTTGGCGGTAGTGCATGGGAAAAAATTCCGGGGACCAAGAACAAGTATTATCTGCACATGTTCCACAAGAAGCAGCCGGACATCAATTGGGAGAATCCGGCAGTACGGGAAGAAATCTATGACATGGTGAACTTCTGGTTTGATCGTGGGGTAGTTGGCTTCCGTATCGATGCCATTATTAATATTAAGAAGCCTCATCCCCTACGTGGATGTAATTATCCGGCAGACCGAGAGGATGGCATGGCTAGCTGTGCCAAGATGACAGAGGATGCAGTTGGCATTGGTGACTTTTTACAGGAGTTGAAGGATCGTTGTTTTGCACCGCATCAGGCATTTACTGTTGGAGAGGTTTGTGGACAGAAGGAAGAAGATACCATCGCATATGTTGGAGAAGATGGATACTTTTCCTCCATGTTTGATTTTGAGATTAATTCCGAAGAAGCCAAGGATGGCTTTGAGTGGATGAACAAGCATTTCATTACCCCGGACATGTATCGACGAGCCATGGAGCGCACGCAGAAGCGTATGGAACCTATTGGATTTATTTCTACAGTATTGGAGAATCATGATTTGCCTCGTATCTCCAGTCGTATCCTTCGGGAAGCAGACCGGACGGATACTGCCAAGAAGTTACTGTGCGTGTTGTATCTGTATCAGAAGGGCATTCCTTTTATCTATCAGGGACAGGAACTGGGTATGGACAATACCTGGTTTGATGATGTGGATATGATGCAGGATGTCTCCAGCCAGGATGAGTATCGGGTTTGCCGAGAGGCAGGATTGTCTCATGAGGAGGCGATGCAGGTTGTGAATCGGTTTTCCAGAGCCAACACCAGAACCCCATTCCAGTGGGATGATTCTGTGAATGGTGGATTTACAACAGGGACCCCGTGGCTTCCTGTGAATCCAAATTATAAGAACATTAACGCTGCCGAGGAAGTAGCGAATCCGGACAGCGTCTATCATTTTTATCAAAAAGCTATTGCACTGCGCAAGGATCCACGCTTTGCCGAGACCTTTGTCTATGGCGTGTTTGGTCTCGTTTCGCAAGAATATGACAACGTGATTGTTTATGAAAGAGCGGATGAGAAGCAGCGTCTGGTGATTGCATGTAACATGCAGCAAGCCGAAGTGACGTTGGATATGGAAGTAGGGGAAGTGTTGTTATCAAACTACGGCGAAGCACATCCAACCTCCGGCCGGCTTACGTTGCGTGGATTCGAAGCGGTGGTATTTCGTGCATAAGGGGAAACTATGTCATTACAGTTCATTCTAGGTAGCAGTGGCAGCGGCAAGTCCACCTACCTCTATCAACAAATCATTCAAGAATCCATTGCGGATCCGGGACGATTCTTTTTGGTTATTGTTCCGGAGCAGTTCACTATGTCTACGCAGCGACAGTTGGTGGAGTTACATCCTCAGCATGGACTGATGAATGTTGAGATTCTTAGCTTTGAGCGTCTGGCCTATCGTGTCTTTGACGAATTGGGAATCAGTACGGCTGCAGTATTGGAAGAGACGGGCAAGAACTTAGTGGTTCGTCGTGTAGCCTCTGCGATGAAAGAGGAGCTTCCAACTCTTGGACCGAACATGCGCAAGAAGGGCTTTGTATCCCAGGTAAAGTCTCTGATTTCTGAGTTATCTCAGTATCATATTTCCACAGAAGAATTCGAAGAGATGGTAACTACGACCGGGATGTCTACCAGCTTTTATCACAAGGGAGCGGATCTGCTGAAGTTGTACCAGGGATTCCTAGATTATATCGATGAGAAGTATATTACATCGGAGCAGTTATTGGAACTTTTGACAGATACGGTGGAGGATTCCTTATTTGTAAGAGACTCTATTATTGTGTTTGATGGATTCACCGGATTTACACCGGTACAGAATCAGTTGTTGTTGCGATTGTTTCCACTCGCCTCAGAGATTCGGTGTGCCATTACTATTGACCCTCGGGAAGAGTTGTTACGGGAACCGGCGGAGGAAGCCCTCTTTGCTATGAGTAATCGTATGGCATTGTCTCTGGTTAAGATGGCCCAGATCACCGGTGTGGATGTGCTAGATCCTGTGGTGCTAGCGATGGATAGTGCCTCCCGTTATCCGTCAGATAGCAGTCTTCGTCATCTAGAGGCCAACCTGTTCCGCAAGGATGCCACTGCCTATGAGGATGCCACCGGCATTCATCTAACCACGGCACAGGACCCTAAGGAAGAGTTATCCTATGTGGCAGCCACCATTCGACGCCTGTTACGGGATGAGGACCATGCCTATCGTTATCAGGATTTTGCAGTGGTTTGTGCCAACATGGATGTGTATAGCCCTTATATTGATGATATTTTCCGGGATTATGATATTCCGTTATTTAAGGATGAAAAGGCTACGGTTCAGCTGCAACCGGCAGTGGAATTTGTGCGTAGTGCCATCGGCATGATTACCGGACGGTTTTCTTATGATGCCATGATGCATTTCTTCCGTTGTGGTCTCAGTGGATTGTCCACGGAAGAAATCGATGCATTGGATAACTACCTCTATGAGTCCGGCATACGTGGAAAGAACAAATGGCAGCATCCATTTACGATTTGTCCGCGGGGATTTGACGCCGGGGACTTGGTTGTGATGAACCAGCTACGGGAGTACTTCCTGGAGAAGACCGGCGGATTCATTGATGCCTTTTCTAAGAAGCAAAGCGACGTGCGCTCCTTTGCAACAGCCCTCTATGAGCTAATGGTTGCCTATGACATGGAAGATGCACTGTCAGAGAAGGCCAAGGCTTATACAGAATTGGATGAGAAAAAGGCCAGAGAGTATGAAGAAATCTATAGCATTCTCATTGGCATCCTGGATAAAATGGTGGCCCTGGTTGGGGATGAGATGATGAGCGTAGCAGAGTTCCTAGAACTTTTTGAATCCGGCATGGAGACAGCCAGAGTGGGGATGATTCCGCCAGATGCCGACCGTGTAGTATTCGGTGATATGGAGCGAACCAGATTGCAGGATATCTCGATATTGTTCCTGTTGGGTGCCAACGAAGGCTCTATTCCGAAGGCCGTTAGTGGCAGTAGCATGTTGTCACAGAGCGAGCGTATGCGCCTCAAGGAGGCCAACTTCGAACTGGCTCCTACGGACCGGGAGAAGTCTTTTATCCAGCGATTCTATCTGTACCTGACCTTAACCAAGCCGAAGGATGCCTTGTATGTTAGCTACAGCCGCATCGGTAATGACGGTGACAGTTTGCAGAAGTCCTATTTGGTTTCTTTATTACAACAGTTGTTCCCACAGCTTGTGATTCGTGATGCGTTGGCAGATGAACGTATCTGGCGGGAGTCAGATTCCAAGGCTTTGGATTATTGTATTCAGCTGATGCGACGATTTGTAACCAGGGAAGAGCTAAGCGAAGAGGAGCAACGCACCTTGGATGCTTTGTTTGCTATCTTTTATGAGAGAGACGAGGCGGCCATGACAGCTCTATTGGATGCGGTATTCTATCGTCATCGGGATGAGAAAATATCTGCCGCTGTGATGCAGGCCTTTTCGCAAGGAGTGATTCAGGGAAGCGTGTCTCGTTTGGAGACCTATGCCTCCTGCGGCTACCAGTTCTTCCTGAAGTATCTGTTGGATTTGCAACAGCGCAAGGAGCATGCCTTTGAAGCTGTAGATATGGGTAGCCTCTATCATGATGCCCTAGAGCGTTACGAGATAACCCTGCGAGATGTGGGGGAGGACTGGCAGAATATCACGGAAGAGCGCATGGATGAGATACTGAATCAGAGTATTCAGGAAGCTTATGAACAGATGGAGAAGGTGGAATCCTTCGACAGTGCCAGAGAGAACTATATTCGTACCCATATGGAGCAGACACTTCATCGTACGGTGTGGGCTCTAACACAGCAGGTGCGCAAGGGTACCTTTACCCCGCGAGATTTTGAGTGTTCCCTGCATTCCCTTGGGGATGAGGCGAAGCTTCATATTCCATTGGAGAATGGTATGGAGCTACGCTTGAATGGTGTCATTGACCGTGTGGATGATTTTACCGTAGGGGACAAGCTCTATATCAAGGTAATAGACTACAAGTCTTCTGCCAAGGATATCAATCCTTCTGACCTGTACTATGGATTACAGATTCAGTTGGTGTACTACCTCAACGCTGTAATGAAAGCCCGTAGTGTAAGTAGCACCAAGGAAGTGTTGCCGGCGGCGGTACTGTATTACCATATCGATAATCCAATGATTGAGCAGGACTATAACAGTACAGAGGATTCCCTGGAGCAGGCCATTCTTCGTGAACTACGGGTCAAGGGATTGGTAAATTCCGACGAAGTGGTGCTAGAGGCCTTGGATAAAGATATTTATAACTTTAAGAAGTCCGACGTGATTCCGGTGCGCCTGAAAAAGGATAACACCCCTTATGCTGATGGCAATGATGCTACCGAGCAGGAATTTACCTTGTTGACGGATTATGTGGAGAAAAAGGTGATAGATCTTGGCAATGCTATTGCAAGGGGTGAGATTGCAGCCAGACCTTATGCTAAGAAGACTTCCACCGGCTGCAAGTATTGTGAATACCACAGCATCTGCGGATTTGACCGTAAGGTGGATGGATTTGAATATCGTAAGCTTCCGGAGCTTAAGCGAGAAGATGCTTACGACAAAATGAGAGAGGAACTGTAACATGGAGTGGACCGATGCACAAAAGCAGGTAATACAATTACATCATAGAGATTTGCTGGTGTCCGCTGCAGCCGGTTCCGGTAAGACTGCGGTATTGGTAGAGCGTATTATCCAGATGGTAACGGATGAGAAGCATCCTATGGATATCGACCGTATTTTGGTGGTGACTTTTACTCGCGCTGCTGCCAAGGAGATGAAGGAGCGTATCTATAAGGCTATCGCTAAGAAGGCGGAGGAACAACCCCAGAATCATCACCTGGCGCGGCAGATGACATTGATTCATAATGCTCAGATTACCACCATCGATAGCTTCTGTAATAGTCTGGTACGACAGCACTTTGGTGAGATTGATTTGGATCCGGAGTATCGGATTGCAGATGAGGGCGAGATGGCCCTTCTTTCCAGCCAGGTCTGGGATGAGATTATGGAAGCCAATTATGAAGCGCAGAATCAGAGCTTTTTACATCTGGTGAATTGCTATGCCTCCCGTGATCGTGATGATGCCCTAGTGGAGAATCTCCACAAGATTTATCGGGTGTCACAGGCTTATCCTTGGCCACGAGAATGGTTAGAGGGATTGCTGTCACCTTATGAGATTTCTTCCGAGGAAGAACTTTTGGCATCTGCTTGGATGCAGGAGTTGACAGCGACCATTCGTGGTGCCCTGGAGTATCAGATGCAGGCTGCAGAGGTGTTGCTGGCAGACCTTCGTGCATGTGCGGGGGCAGATCATCATCCGTATGAGGATAACGTACTGGCAGATATGGCAATCATTTCTCACCTGTTAGAAGGAGAGACTTACCAGGACATCTATCAGCAGCAGGAGAGTATGCCGGAGTTTAGTCGCCTGTCCACCAAGAAGTTTGAACGACAGTCCGAGGAAGAGAAGAAGGACTTTAAGGATCGAAGAGATGCCATTAAGAAGGCGGTGCTTGGAATCGTTGAGGATTACCTTAAGAAGCCGAGTGCCGAGGTTTTCCAGGAGATGCAGGATGTAAAGCCTGTAATTACGGAGATGATTCGACTGGTGGGTCTCTTTATGGATCAAATCGATGCCAAGAAGCGTAGCCTCGGTGTGTGGGAGTTTGCGGACATTGAGCATTTTGCGTTGGATGTATTGGTAGACAAGGCCACCAAGGAACTTCGTTCGGTTGCTAAGGAACTGGCCTCCTTCTACGAAGAGATTATGGTGGATGAGTATCAGGATAGTAATCATTTGCAGGAGTCCATCCTTCATAGTATTACCAAGGAATCCCTTGGAGCGCATAATTATTTCATGGTAGGTGATGTGAAGCAGAGCATCTATCGATTCCGTCAGGCAGAGCCTCAGATTTTCAATGAGAAATATCTGCGCTTTGCACCTACGGAAGCCAGCCAGCAACGTATCGACCTGGATGCTAACTTTCGAAGCAGGCAGAATATTATCAATGCGGTGAATGATGTCTTCCGTTATATTATGAAGCCGGATATGGGTGGCGTGGACTACGACGAGGCAGCCAGCCTAAAGTACGGGGCAGGTGCCTTCTATCCGGAGACAACGGCAGATCTGACCACGGAGATTCATATCATACAAAAGGATGATCCAGACTTAGAGGAGAATGATATCGCTGCAGAAGAAGCAGAATATGTTTTTATCGCCCAGCGGGTACATGAACTGGTAACCTCCGGCATGGAAGTCTATGACAAGGACGCTAACGCTATGCGACCGATTACCTATCGGGACATTGCAGTATTGCGCCGTGGATTGTCTCATGGTGTGGGAGAGCGATTGGTAGAGGTGCTGGATGCTTATCAGATTCCGGCGCACTTACAGAACTCCACTGGATACTTCAATTCCATGGAAGTGGAAGTGGTGTTGTCCTTCTTACAGATCCTGGATAATCCGAGACAGGATATTCCTATGGCATCGGTGCTTCGTTCCCCTATGGTGGGATTATCAGACGATGACTTAGCACAGATACGTCAGGCCTATCCGGATGTGGTCTTTGCCCAGGGTGCTTTTGCCTATGGAGAGGAACATCGGGAGGAGGCACATTGGGCACGGTTTTTCGAGTTGTATGAGGATCTGCGTGACCGAACTGCAGATACTCCGATTCATCGTTTGATTCAGATTCTCTATGAGAAGTCCGGGTACTTGCGCTATGTATCAGCGCTACCGGCAGGAGAGACCCGTCGAGGCAATCTGTTAAAGCTTGTGGATATTGCCATTGCGTATGAGGCCACCAGTTATCAGGGACTGTTTCATTTTGTAAACTACATTCAGAAGCTGAAAAAGTACGAGGTGGATTACGGTGAAGCGGACCTCATCAGCGAAGAGGATAATGCGGTGCGTGTTATGACCATTCACAAGAGTAAGGGTCTAGAGTTCCCGGTGGTGTTCCTAAGTGGTGCCACCAAAGGATTCAACACCTCGGATATGAAGGGAGATGTGCTGTTACAGAACGAGCTTGGTATCGGTTTATCGCGTATTAACCCTGATAAGCGTGTCAAGGAGAAGACACTTTATCGCAATGTGATGGCCAATCGTATTCAGTTGGATACCCTTGGTGAGGAGTTACGTGTACTGTATGTAGCATTAACTCGTGCCAGAGAGAAGCTGATTATCACCGGTATGCTGGATACGTCGGCCCTTGAGAAAGTGGAGCAGCGCAGTGTGGGCTTTGGAGAATCCCTAGAGGCGCGTAAGGCGGCCAAGGGATACTTTGACTGGTTGGCTCCGGCAATCCTACATAATCCCGGCAAGTACGCAATCCATGTGGTGGACGGGGAGAGTCTGGTATCCGGTGCAGTTGTGGCAGGATGTGAAGATGCTATGCAACTTCAGGAGTTACTGGAATGTAAAGCACAAGCCCAGGAAGATTACGTATCAGATATTGTCGCAGGATTCCAGCACACCTATCGCCATCCACAGTTACGGGGTTACAAGAACAAGTACTCCGTATCAGAGCTAAAACATTTGGCAATCGAAGAAGCCTTATCCGACGGTTTGCTTCCGGCCCATAATGATGATGAGGGGATGCCTCTGTTTGGCACCGAACAAAAGGAACGAATCGTGCCGTCCTTTTTATCATCCAAGGAGACAAAAAAGGAATACATCGGTGCTCTGCGTGGTACGGCCATGCATCGTTACTTAGAGTGCTTTGACTTCGTTCGTGATGGAGCGGCGGATAGTTATGAGAGGCAGTTAGAGGAGATGCTTGCGAGTGGCAAGGTGACGTCAGATCAAAAGGAACTGTTACGGGAAGGTTCTCTGGTAAAGTTCTTGCATTCTGACTTGGCTTCTCGTATGATGACAGCAGCGTTACAGGGTAAGCTTTACAAGGAGCGTGCCTTTGTTATGGGAGATACCCCGGGGCATTTTCTGGAGGACATCCAAACAGATGCCACAGACTCTATGATTCTGGTGCAGGGAATTATCGACGTCTTTTTCAAGGAAGAGGATGGAATTGTTCTCTTGGACTACAAGACTGACCGAGTAGATACGGCAGAGGAGTTGGTGGTTCGTTACCGCAGACAGATGGAGTTGTATGCGGATGCGATTATGCGTACACAGGGAATGCCGGTAAAGGAAATGTATCTGTATTCCTTTGCATTAGGTGAGACCATTTATGTAGACGAAGGAGGAAAATATGAAACTGGCAGATAGTGTTTATGTAGCAAAAGGAGCCGTAATTGCCGGCGATGTTACAATTGGTGAGAATGTTGGCGTATGGTACAATGCGGTGATTCGAGGGGATGAGTTCCCAATTACCATCGGTGATGAGACCAACATTCAGGATTGTGCAGTAGTGCATGTCGGGGAAGGACATGATTGTCATATTGGTAATCGTGTTACCGTCGGACATGGTGCGATTGTTCATGGATGTACCATCGGAGATGATTGCCTGATTGGTATGGGCGCCACGATTTTGAATGGGGCTAAGATTGGTAATCATTGTCTCATTGCAGCAGGTGCTCTTGTTACTGAGGAAATGGAAGTTCCGGATGGTATGATGGTGGTAGGTGTTCCTGCCAAGGTCAAGAAGCCGGTTCCGGAGGATTTGCTGGATTACATGAAAAAGAATATTCAGGTATATGTGAACCTGGCTCGAGAGAATCGGGCAAACCCGCCAGAAGTGGCCAAGGAGAGTTAGATGTTACAGTTACCAAAGCAGTTGGTATTAGCTTCCGGGTCCCCACGCCGGAAGGAGTTATTAGAGCAAGTGGGATTAGCATTTGTGATTGATGTGGCAGATGTGGATGAGAATCTGGAGGCAGACAAGCCTTCGGAGTTGGTGGAGAAGTTGTCCTGCAAAAAGGCACTGCATGTATTGAAGCGTCACCAAGATTCCATTGTGCTGGGTGCAGATACGGTAGTTGCCTATGATGAAGAGATTTTAGGAAAGCCGGCAGACGAAGCGGATGCTTTGAATATGTTATCCATGTTATCCGGTCGTGTGCACAAGGTTTATACCGGTGTTACCATTTGTTATATGGATGGGGAGAAGCCGGTGATGGATACCTTCCATGTTTGCACTGAGGTATCCATGTATGATACACCACGTGATCTGCTACAGGATTATATTCGTACCGGTGAGCCTATGGACAAGGCAGGTGCCTATGGTATCCAGGGACAGGGTGCTATCCTGGTGCGAGAGATTCGTGGGGATTACAACAATGTGGTTGGCCTGCCGGTGAGTGAGGTATTCCGACGATTGGATGCCATTGTTCACAAGCAGAGTTATTGCTAGTTGGTTGAAAGGGAAGTGTAATGAAAGAGAAAAGAGAGATTACTGCTGCAACCTTAAAATGGATTGCAGTCATTACTATGATCATCGATCATTTTGGCGCAAGTATTTTGGAGAGCTGGTTATTCCGTTCGGCTCACCCATACCAGCAGTGGATGGTCTATGCTGATATTGCTATTCGTGCTATCGGCCGTATGGCATTTCCGATTTTTATTTTCCTAATGGTAGAGGGATTATATCATACCCGTAACCGTTGGAAGTATTTGGGACGTTTGGTGCTATTGGCAGTGATATCTGAGATTCCATTTGACTGGGCCTTTTGGATTAGTCGTTTTGAATGGGACAACGGAGTCTTTATCGAGTTCCATCACCAGAATGTATTTGTGACACTGTCCATTGGCCTATTCATGATGATTTTGTTGGAAATGATACGTCCACGTAGCATGCGCTTCGCTTTGGATCGGCAGCAGGTGGAAGAGAAAGGCACTTTGCTGGAGCAGGAGCCTGTAGCCAAGGTGATAGGCCGTACGGTTCTTTGTCTTGCCATTATGGCAGGTTGTGCCTATGCTAACGAGTTGGCTATGGCGGATTATGGCTTCACCGGTATTATTGGTTTCATTGGTATGTACTGGGCCAATGTATTTTTCCGTGTGAACTGGCGAACCTTTTTACTTGGCGTTGCCGGCCTTACCTTCTTCAATGGATTTGAGGTAGTTTCTATCATTGATTTGGTTTTCATCAAAAGGTATCATGGAGCCAAGGGAACTTCCATGAATCGATGGTTTTTCTATTTTGTTTATCCGGTGCATCTGTTGATTTACGGATGGATTACCTTACATTACATTTTATAGTTTTAGGAGGCGTCTATGGAGTACGACGAGATTTGTATCAAGACATTTTTAGAAAAGCAGTTACAGTTGTTTCCTGAGATTGTAGCAGACACAGAAGAAGAGGCTGAGTATTTCTTGGAGGACTGCTGTGCAGTTGTGTGCAAGAACAAGAAAGAAGTGAAGGAATACATGCTGGAGAATTTGGATGCTTACGGTATGTCCGATGAGGAAATCCTTGCTTGTGAAGAAGTCTTTGCATTACCGGATGGTCGCTATCTCATTGTGGAAGGATAGTTTTATGAAGCATTTTTGTAAGCGCTTTGTGACAATGTGCTGCATCTTAGCAGTGGCAGTATCCGCTTGTGGATGTACCATCAATGACCACATTGTTTATTTTTCCGGTGGAGCCGGACTGTTTAATGTTTTTAAAATCGGTGATCTGAAGTGCTCGGTCAAGGAAGCCAGAATGTATCTCACTAATTACAAGAATCTCTATGGACACGTTGGTTCGGTTAGTTTGTGGGATGAGTCCTTTGATACAGCTTCCATGGAGTCTTCCATCAAGGACGCGGTGTTATCTCACCTGACGACGGTTTACTCCTTTGATTTGTATGCGAGAGACAACAAGGTAGAGTTGACCAAGAAGGAAGAACAGGCTATAGAGGATGCGGCCATCGAGTATTATGATTCTCTCAGTGAAGATGAGCTTAAGTACTTGCGTGTTTCCGAAGATGACATCGAGGATATGTATACCAATTATGTATTAGCTGAGAAGGTATACTTTTCTCTGATGGAGACCGTGGACGAAGAAGTCAGTGAAGATGAGATGCGTGTTATGGATGCCTATGTGTTGTTCGTTACCGACAAGGAAACGGCGCAACTTGTGGCTGACAAAATTACATGGGGCAATGACTTTGAGACCTTGGTGAATACTTATAGTGAGAAAGATAAGACAGTGGTTTCCTTTGGACGTAACACCTACACACCGGAAATCGAGTCCGTGGTTTTCCAACTAAACAACGGACAGATTTCAGATATGTTGTCAGATGAGAATGGATATTATTTCTTTCAATGCGTGAACAAGTACAACGCAACCTTGTCTCAGGAAAACAAGAGTAACGTTATTTCTGAGCGCAAAGAACAGCTGGTGCAAGAAATTCTACAATCACAAAATGAGTTGTATTATTCTCACTTGAATCAAAAGCTGTGGGATAAGACTTCGGTTAATGTGGATGAAAACATTGCAACAGACAGTTTTTTCGAGGTTTTAAACAGTCATATCTCATATTAGAATTTTGTTGTTTTTCCAACATAAGAAAACACATGTTAAAATTGTACGAAAAAAAGAGCGGTAAAATCGGAATTTACTACTCTTTTTTTATTTGCAAATCAAATAATTAAGTGTATAATCAATTTTGCGAGACTAGATACTTTTTATCTACCAAATTTTTCAATGAGAGGAGAACAAAATGGACGAGATCAAGAAACTATCCGAAGAGCTTGCAAAAGATGTTACCGGTAAAGCTTCTGATGCCAAGAAGGCAGTCGAGACCAAGGCAGCAGCTGCTAAGAAGACCGTAGCTAAGAAGGCTAGCGCTACTAAGGCTGCAGCAACCAAGAAGGCTACGACCACCAAGAAGGCAGCTGAGAAGAAGGCTACCACTGTTAAGAAGGCAGCTGCTACCAAGGCTACCGCAGCTAAGAAGACTGCAACCAAGAAGGCTACAACAGCTAAGAAGACCGTTGCTAAGAAGGTTACTGAAGCTGTTAGCGCACCAAAGGTTAATGTGAATCTTCAGTTTGCTGACAAGGATTTGAAGTTAGCAGATATCATCAAGAAGGTTCAGACTGCAGAGAAGAATGGCAAGAAGTATGACATTTACTTGAAGCCAGAAGAGTACAAGGCTTACTACGTAGTAGATGGTAAGGCTGGTGCTGTAGATTTGTAAGTCTTTTTAGGGGAGATTATATTTCGGGTTTTTATATACTATGAGCAATTAATCAACGGGTTTTTAAAAGGAGTTGTTGGATTACCAACAACTCCTTTTTTGTTTTCTTATTTTGCTAAGAGCATCATGATTTTATTGGTACGCTGTACGAATGCAGCCATATCCTCCGGATTCAGAGGCTGATTGGAAATCTTAGCCAAGTCATATAACTGCTTTGCAAATAACTCGGTATGCTCACCATCCTTGTTAGAAACAAGATAGGAAACCAGGTCATTATTCGCGTTCAATGTCAGAGTCTCCTGACCACCAAACATGCTAGGATCCATTCCGTACATGTTGTACATCTTCATCATGTCCTGCATACGACGCTGGCTCTCATCAATGGTAATCATAGAAGCGATGTCTTTGTTCTTTAGCTTCTCAACCTTAACGATGAGGGTCTCTTTGTTCAGTGCCTTCTTGAAGATGTCGGTTAAGGTGTTGGTAGATTCTTTGAGCTCTTCCTCGGAAGATTCTTCTACCAAGTCCTCAGTAACATTAGAATCGATACGTAAGAACTTGTAGTTCTCATTGCGCTGCTCTAACTGAGTAATGAAGGAAGTATCGATGGCATGGTCCAGGATAACAGCGTTCTTGTTCTGTTCCTTAAAGAGAGCTATATATTGACCCTGCTGCTGTTCGTCGGTTACGTAGTAAACCGGCTTGCGGTTATCCTGTGGCTCTTCCTCTGAAGCAGCATCCTTGTTCTCATCAACAACTTCTGTTTCTACGGTGTCACCATTTTCATCGGTAGCCTTGCCGGATTCTTCCTTTACTAATAATTCCGGAAGAGTGGTATAAGCACCGTTAATGTCCTTGAAAAGGATGTAGTCATTCATACGGTCACAGAACTTCACGTCCTTTAAGCAACCAAACTTGATGAATGGGCTGATGTCGTCCCAATACTTCTCATAGTTCTCTTTGTCGGTCTTGCACATGCCTGAGAGCTTGTCAGCAACCTTCTTGGTGATATAATCGGAAATCTTAGTAACGAAGCCGTCGTTCTGCAATGCGGAACGAGATACATTCAGTGGTAAGTCCGGACAATCGATGACACCCTTAAGAAGCATTAAGAATTCCGGAATGACTTCCTTAATATTGTCAGCGATAAACACCTGATTGTTGTATAACTTGATGGTGCCTTCGATGGATTCGTACTCAGTATTAATCTTTGGAAAGTAGAGAATACCCTTGAGATTAAATGGATAATCCATGTTCAAATGAATCCAGAAGAGAGGCTCCTTGTAGTCATTGAAGACCTTGCGGTAGAAATCCTTGTACTCATTATCTGTACATTCACTAGGGGTCTTAGCCCATAGTGGATGAACGTCGTTTAATGGAGTAGGCTCTTTGATATTGCCGTCAGCATCCTTTTCTGGTTCTGCGCCGGCCTTCTCCAAGAAGATTGGGGTAGGCATAAAGGAACAATACTTCTCCAATACTTCACGTGCACGATATTCGTTGGCAAACTCCAAGCAATCTTCATTCAAGAAGAGCGTAATGGTAGTTCCAACATCTTCCTTGTCTCCGGAATCCATCGTGTACTCTGTGCCACCATCACATTCCCAGTGAACAGCCTTGGTGCGTGGCTTGTAGGACTTGGTATCGATATGAACTTCATCAGCTACCATGAATGCGGAGTAGAAGCCCAAACCGAAGTGACCGATGATCTGATCCTCACTGGCCTTGTCCTTGTACTTCTCCAAGAAGTCCGTTGCTCCGGAAAAAGCAATCTGGTTAATATATTCATTTACTTCATCAGCAGTCATACCAATACCGTTATCCTTGATGGTAATGGTCTTAGCCTCTGGGTCAACAATGACATGAATCTCTGGCTTATAATCTGCAGGGAGTTCGCACTCGCCCATCATCTCTAACTTCTTGAGCTTGGTGATGGCATCACATCCATTGGATACCAACTCACGATAGAAGATGTCGTGATCGGAATAAAGCCACTTCTTAATTACCGGAAAGATGTTTTCGCTTGTAATTGATAAGCTACCTGTTTTTGTTGCCATAAAAAATCACTCCTTTTATATTACGATGTGAGAATTACTTCCAAATATAGAAGAAACTCAATCATCTAAAATCCACAAAACCTATTATAAGCGGCGGCTGGACAAAATACAATAAAAAATTAGCACTCTTTTTAAAAGAGTGCTAACAATCCGACGGATTTGTTGATGTTATTTTCAGATAATTAACAAAAGTGTATAAAGTGTGGTAATATATTGTATATGAAAAATGTGAGAAAAATACGAATAGTGATTGCTTTATGGATTCTCGTTATATGGGGGCACAGCATGCAGTCGGCCGTTATATCTGCTGGGGAAAGTGGTTTCTTCCTAACGTTTTTTGCGAAGATACTTCCGGGGATATTTGGTGGTGAGTCGGGTGAGTTCATTCTACGTAAGATGGCTCATGGAACCGAATATCTGATTTTGGGGCTGCTTAGTGCCACGGATCAATGGCAGGTGGGAAAACGCCAATTCCGAGACTTGATTTCGGTGTTGTATTTTGGCCTAGGGATTGCATTTATCGACGAAACGATACAACTGTTTGTAAAGGGACGTTCCGGTGAAGTCCGTGATATATGGATTGATTTTGCCGGAGTATGTATTGGAACACTGCTTGTGCATATTATTGGCAAGCTTTTATGTAAGAGGAGGTAGAGCAATGAGCATGAACACCAAACCACGCACAGCAAAGAAAGGTACAATTTCTGCCGAACTGAACAGTTTTTCTGGATTTACCATGAACATGTTCTTTGTAATGGCAGTATTGATAGGCATCTTTTTGGCGATCATCTTTACGAACATTTATAGTTTCTATAATGTACAGTTTGTTACTGAGAAATATCAGATGGAAATCCGCAAAGACGTCCAAACTATCAACAAACGTTTGCTGTTTGCTGTAGCGTCAAATGATGCAGACGTTACCGCTGCACAAAAAGAAGATTTGTTGTCCAGATTCCCTAAGATTGAAGGTTATTTTGGAACAATTTCCAAGAACCTGAATAATGCTGATTTGGGAAGCCGTCTAACATCTACCTGGCAAGGATTCGAAGATGCTTCATTTGAAATGATTGCTTTGGTTGAGGCAGGAAGTACCAAGGAGGCTGTGGAGTATTATAACTCTACCTTGAATGATGCTTCCGAAGCATTGGCAGATACGTTGGATGAGTGTGGTAACCTGGCTGAGGAAGCTGCTGCAGTTAAGTATCGCAATATCATGATAATTATTGTCATTGCAATTATTGTTTTGGTTGTCGCTCTTGTTGTGCTTATTGTTATGAGCAAAAAGCGCTGCAACGATTTGGTTCGTGACATTGAAGGTGACCTGAATGTATTGATTCAGGCAACAAAAGAAATCGCTGATGGTAATGTTCATGTTGATATTGATTATGAGAAGAACAACGAAGTCGGACAGGTTGTGAATCAGTTACGTAAGGCAGTTGAATCTCTTGTATACTATATTGATGATATTCAGGAAAAGATGGCTACCATGGCAGGTGGTAACTTCAATGTTTCCTTTGGTCGTCAGTATGATGGTGACTTCGGCGACATTCAGAATGCGATTGAAACCTTCTCACAGCAGATTTCTGACTCCATGACAGAGATTATGGATGTATCCAATATGGTATCTGACGGTGCAAACCAGATTGCCGGTGCTGGACAGAACTTGGCAGAATCTTGTACGACGCAGGCTGGTATCGTAGATGATTTGTCCGTTACTGTTGGTCATATTACCACTCAGATTTCTAGCAACTCTTCGGATGCCAAAACGATTTCCAAGGAAGTGGAAGTGGTTGCTCAGAATATCGTAGAAGGCAACAAGCGGATGCAGGATGTTGTAAATGCAATGGATGCGATTTCAACCTCATCCCAGGAAATCTCTAAGATTTTGGATACCATTAATGAAATTGCAGATGAGACCAACCTGTTGTCACTGAATGCTTCCATTGAGGCAGCTCGTGCAGGTGAGGCAGGTAGAGGATTTGCAGTTGTTGCCGGTGAAGTATCCAAGCTTGCCGGACAGACCTCTGAGGCTGCTCAGGATACAGCAGCACTGATTAGTGCCTCCTTGAAGAGCGTTGAAGA